>CAMDQY010000188.1 GCA_945906005.1 Novosphingobium sp. Chol11
AATGGATTGGTCGATGATTGCCATGCCTTCCTCCGGTCTTGTCCTGTTGCCCGACTATGCCAGCCTTTCGCATTCAACGGCAAGCACGTGCCCGGCAACAAGTGACCCGCACATGTCACAACCTCGCAATGCCATGTCGAGCGCCTTAAAGTTTCTTTGGAGTTAATCTAATATTGTGGCTAATATAAATAAGTGAAATAAATATTAGGTATGTTAGTTTACGAAGTTATATTACTTTAATATAAAAATATTGTAATATTTCATCGTAAATTTTCAGATATAGATAATTCAGGGGGATTGTCTTTGGGTCTGTATTTCGATATGGGCGACAGGTTCGCCATAAGTCAGATTGTATTAGAAAGTAATGACGAGATAGTTTTCAAGACTGATCGCGACGGTTTCGTCTTCGAGGCATCTCCCGCGATCCGTCAGCTCCATCGCGGCGATTTTATGGATAGTGCCGATAATGTCGTGCTGATCGGCGGCCCTGGCACCGGAAAGAGCCACATCGCCACCGCGCTCGGCGTACAGGCAGTGGAGCATCACCGCAAAAAGGTCCGGTTCTTCTCCACGGTAGATCTGGTCAACGCGCTGGAACAGGGAAAGGCGATGAACAAGGCGGGCCAGCTTGCCGAGCGCCTGCTGCGCCTCGACCTCGTCATCCTCGACGAGCTGGGCTATCTGCCGTTCAGCCCGTCAGGCGGCGCGCTGCTGTTCCATCTGCTCTCCAAGCTTTACAAGCAGACCAGCGTCATCATCACCACCAACCTCAGCTTCAGCGAGTGGGCTGGCGTGTTCGGCGATGCCAAGATGACCACAGCCCTCCTCGATCGGCTCACCCACCACTGCCATATTCTCGAGACCGGAAACGACAGCTTCCGCTTCCGTGCCAGCGCCGCTGCACCCAAAACCAGAAAGGAAAAACCAGTCCCTTGACCCAACCCTCGCAACGCGAGACATAGCAACCACCCGGGTCACTTCTCAGTGAAAATCCCGGGTCACTTCTCAACGCAAATCAACACAACAAGTGCTACGCGACCGGCAAGTGGCCCTATGGGGTTCGCAGTTCGCGCACCGGGGAGCGCCACGATCCATCCACCATCATCGAGATCGACGTCCCTACGATCATCCCGCTCGATCTGTTCGAGCAGGTTCAAGCCAGGCTGGCCAGAAACAACCCAAGTGTCACCCCGCCCCGAGTCGTCAACGGCCCGACTTTGCTGACGGGGCTCGCTAGATGTGGCTCATGCGGATCAGGCATGACGCGAACAGGTACCCGGCGGCGAGGCCGCCGTTACAGCTATTACAGCTGTGCCGGCTGCGAGCAGCGCGGCAAGTCGGTCTGCAAGGGCAGGCACATCCGCATGGAAGCTCTCGACGAGCTCGTGATCGAGGGCATTGCCGACAGGCTGCTCAGTCCTGCTCGCATCGAGCTGCTCCTTGCCGGCTTGCTTGAGCGTAATGCTGCCAAGGATCGAGCTGTCGACGGGCGGCGCGCTGCCATCGAAGGCGAACTGGCAAATGTGCGGGACCGGCTTAGCCGCCTGTACCGCGCAATCGAGGACGACATCGTAACCCTTGACGATGACCTCAAAGGCCGCATCGAACATCTCAAGCAGGAGCGGGACATTGCTCAAGCTTCGCTGGAACGCCTGACCCACCAAGCCGCAACCAGTGCAGCCATCACACCCCAGCGCATCTCTGCCTTTGCAGACCTCATGCGCGACAAACTTCGGAATGGCGACACCCAGGCGCGCAAGGCGTGGATCGGATCTCTCATCACCCGCATCGAGGTCGATGATGATCGCATCCGCGTCATCGGCGAAACACCCGTCCTTGCAGCTGCAGTAACTGGCCAGAACCCGCCCTCGCCAGGTGTTCGCGGTTTTGTACGCAATTGGCGCGCCCGGCAGGACTCGAACCTGCTACCTCAAGATTAGAAGTCTCGCGCTCTATCCAGATGAGCTACGGGCGCGCGCCTGTGCCCCAATACCCGCTCGCGACCGCCGAGCAAACAACAAGGTCGCGCGATTTCCCCCGCCGAGCCTGTCCCCGTGCTTGCCAATCGCGGCATTGCGGCTAACGCTGGGCCTATGAGCGAGGACACCCTCACCCCGATCGACGGACAGGCGGGCGTGCGCCGCCATTTCCGCTATTTCGACTATGTGATGGCGGCTTTCGTCGCGATCCTGCTGCTTTCAAACATTATCGGCGCAAGCAAGCGCTCGTTCGTCGATTTGCCGCTGATCGGCGAATGGCCATTTGGCGCGGGCGTGCTGTTCTTTCCGCTTAGCTATGTGATCGGCGACATGCTGACCGAGGTCTATGGCTATGCCAATGCCCGCCGGGTGATCTGGACCGGGTTCGCCGCGCTGATCTTCATGGCATTCATGGCATGGGTGGTTGTGTCGCTGCCGCCCGCTGAAGGCTGGCCGCACCAAGCCGCCTACGAGGCCATCTTTGCGAACAGCTGGCGGATCGTGCTCGCCTCCATGTTTGCGTTCTGGGTGGGCGAGTTCGCCAATTCCTACGTCCTTGCGCGGATGAAGCTCGCCAGCCAGGGGCGCGGCATGGGTCTGCGCTTTGTCGCCAGCACCGTGGTCGGGCAAGGGCTCGACAGCCTGATCTTCTACCCGATCGCCTTTTATGGACTGGAAGGCTGGCCAACGGGTGAGCTTTTCAAGACCGTCCTTTCGCAATGGGCGATCAAGACCGGGTGGGAGATCATCCTGCTGCCTATCACAATCGCGATCGTTACCGCGCTAAAGCGGTGCGAGGGCGTCGAGATATATGACGAGAACACCGATTTCTCGCCTTTCGCCAAGACCGGTCCGGTCTGACCTCGCGATACAGTCGTGGAATCGCCGCAAATATGCTCGACCACGTTTCGCTCACCGATTTTCGCAACCACCGCGAGACGCTGATCGACCAGACGCGCCAGTTCAACCTGCTGGTGGGCGAAAACGGCGCGGGCAAGACCAATGTGCTCGAGGCAATATCGCTGCTGGCACCGGGGCGAGGTTTGCGGCGCGCGGCGCTGGCCGACATAGCCGCCCAACATGGACCGGGCGGCTTTGCGGTCTCCGCGCGGCTGGGATCGGGCGAGGGCGGGCCGGTGATGCTGGGCACGGGGACCGAGGCCGCTAATCCGGGCAAGCGCGTTGTCCATGTCAATGGCGCGGCATCGCCTGCCAATCGCCTTGCCGAGTGGCTCTCGATCGGTTGGCTGACCCCTTCGATGGACCGGCTGTTCAGCGAGGGGGCGGGCGCGCGGCGGCGATTTCTCGACCGGCTGGTGCTGGCCTTCGCGCCCGGCCACGCGGGCTTGGCGAGCCGGCTGGAGGCTGCGCTGCGAGAGCGTAACCGGCTGCTAAGCGATCCGCGCGAGCCGGATCCGCAGTGGCTCGACGGGATCGAGGCGCAACTTGCCGAAGCTGGCGCTGCGGTGGCGGCAGAGCGGGCGCGCACGGTCGAAAGGCTGGCGGCAATGCTCGCGATACTGCCAAGCAAGCCCTTCGCCCTGCCCCATCTTGCCTATCGACCAGGCGGGCCGCTGGAGACAGGCGAACTGGCGGTTGCGTTGCGGCATTGGCGCGCAACGGACCGCGCTGCGGGTCGTACACTCACCGGCCCGCACCGTGACGAGCTTGAGGTGACCATGGCGGGTAAAGATCAGCCCGCCGCCGAATGCTCGACCGGCGAGCAGAAAGCGATGCTGATCGCGATCGTCCTCGCCCATTCGCGGCTTCTGGAAGAAGATACGGCTTCGGATCGCCCGCGCGTGCTGCTGCTCGACGAAGTTGCCGCTCACCTCGATCCGATCCGGCGCGAAGCTCTATTTGAGCGGCTGCGAGAGGGCCGCGCGCAGGTGTGGCTGACTGGCACCGAGCGCGCGCCTTTCGCGGCGATCGAAGGAGAAATAGCCGTGTGGGAAGTGAGTGGCGGTGAGGTGGAGCGGGTGGATTGAGACTTATCGAACCGTGATCGTCCCCTTCATCCCGAACCCGGCATGGAGGAAGTGGGTGCACTTTGCCTCGTAGTTTCCCGACCTGGGCGTCAACGTTACGTCCACCGATTCGCCCTTGGCCAGTTCGACCGCGCCTTTCTTTCTGAGCCGTCCTCGCGTCGCATCGTCCATGCTGGCGGCGGCAAAGAATTCGGGCGCGACGAAGTTATGACCGCCCGAACCTTCGTTGACGAAGTGGAGCACGACGGGTTTGCCAGCGTTGAGATGCAGGTCGCTCGGCGTGAAGCTGAAATTGGCGAGCACAATGCGGGCACTTTCCGGCCCAGTCACGGCGGCAAGTGGCATGGCCAATGTCGTGATCGCCATGGCCAGACCGGCAAAAACTCGGATGAGCTTCTTGTTGCGAAATGACATCGTCCAGTCTCCTGTTTGATAATTAGAATTAGCCTCCGCCATCGCGAATGTATCGAGACTGAATTACAGCTTTAGCGTACCTAGAGCGGTTTTCGATCAGTCTGGATTATATCCGCACGATGTGAAGTAGTTGGCGCATTCGCGGGGCAGGAAGATGTCGACGAGCCTGCCGATCAGGTCCCATAGGCCGGACACGGATCGCTCACCGATCTTCCTGAGCATGGCCTTG
>CAMDQY010000189.1 GCA_945906005.1 Novosphingobium sp. Chol11
GACCAGCAGGCTCGGCATCATCGAGATCGAGGGAATGTAGAATGGCTTGGCGATCAGGCTGTGGAAGCCGATCACGGCAAGTAGCATCAGCAATAGGCCGCGCAGTTCGCCGAGCCAGTCGATGCCCCCGTTCGCGCTGTTGCCGGCGACTTCGGCCTCGTTCGGCGTGACTTCGTTCATAATGCCCGAGCCTCGATTACGACAAACGCCTGCGCCCATGGGTGGTCGTCAGTGAGCGTGAGGTGAATGATCGCCTCGTGGCCCTGTGGAACTATGCTTTCCAAACGGATCGCCGCGCCGCCGGTGAGGGCCAGAGTCGGTGCGCCGCTTCGCGCGTTGACCACGCCGATATCGCGCATGAACACACCTGCACGAAATCCGGTGCCGACCGCCTTGGAAAAGGCTTCCTTTGCGGCGAACCGCTTGGCGTAAGTCGCTGCCGTGGTGAGCTGGCGGCGGCGCGCCTTGGCACGCTCGATCTCGGTGAACACGCGCAGCTCGAAGCGCTCACCGAAGCGGTCGAGCGAATTCTGGATGCGCTCGATGTTGCACAGGTCGGAGCCGAGACCGATGATCATCTCGCGTCGTCCATCAGCCGCCGCATCCGCACGACCGCGTCCTCTAGCCCGGTGAAGATCGCCTCGCCGATCAGGTAATGGCCGATGTTGAGTTCGCGCAGCTGCGGGATCGCGGCCACCGGCTGGACATTCTCGTAAGTCAGCCCGTGCCCCGCGTGCGGCTCGATCCCGTTCTTGACCGCGAGCGCCGCCATGTCGGCAAGGCGGCGCAGTTCCACCGCGACATTTTCGCCCCCCTCTGGTTCTTGGCAGGCATGCGCATATTCGCCGGTGTGAAACTCGACGACTGGCGCGCCGAGCCGCATCGCCGCCTCGACCTGACGTGGCTCGGGGGCGATGAAAAGGCTGACACGGATGCCGGCATCTGCAAGGCGCGAGACGATGGGTGCAAGCCGGTTGTGCTGACCTGCGGCATCGAGCCCGCCCTCGGTGGTGCGCTCCTCGCGCCGTTCGGGCACGATGCAGGCGGCGTGCGGCATGTGGCGCAGCGCGATTTCTACCATCTCGTCGGTCGCCGCCATTTCGAGGTTCAATGGCAGGCCGGTCGCGTGCTGAACGCGCAGCAGATCGTCGTCGCGGATATGGCGGCGGTCCTCGCGCAGATGCACGGTGATGCCGTCGCCGCCTGCCATGGATACGACTTGCGCGGCGCGTACCGGATCGGGATGGTCGCCGCCGCGCGCATTGCGGATCGTGGCGACGTGATCGATGTTCACGCCCAATCTTAGCCTTTCGGGGGGCTTGAGCCTTTCGGGTGTCACGGTTGCGCCCGGCTTCCCGGTTTGACTGCGGGCGTGCTGGCTAATTCGGGTGGCAGCTGGTCGGGCGCATAGGTGGGAAAGTTGAGCGCGATCAGCGGGTAAAACGGCACGCCAAGGTCCACCTCGCCGGCAGAGCGATCGACCAGCGCGGCAGCGGCGATGACCTTGCCGCCCGCCGCCTCGACCGCCTTGATCGCTTCCTTGGAAGACAGCCCGGTCGTTACCACGTCCTCTACGAGCAGCACCTGATCTCCCTCTTCGAGCGCGAAGCCACGCCGGAACTCGAAAGTGCCTTCGGGCCGCTCGACGAACAGCGCCTCGGTGCCCAGTGCCCGGCCCATTTCATGGCCGAAGATGACCCCGCCCATCGCCGGCGAGACGACCTTGCTGATGGACTTGCGCAAATCGCGCGGGATTCGCTGCGCCAGCGCGATGGCGAGCCGAGCGGCACGTTCGGGGTCCATCAGTACGCGCGCGCACTGAAGATAATGCGCGCTGTGGCGACCCGACGAAAGCAGGAAGTGACCCTCCAGAAGGGCGTCGCTGGCGCGGAATTCCGCCAGAATCTCCTCGTCGTCCACTTGCGATTGCCTCTCATTGCCAGGGAAAAGTTACAGGCCCTCAACCAGCCCGGTTGCCGCTCGATCAATTTTTCCCCTAGAGGCGCTTGAGACAAGCCGCAAGCGCGCGTATAGGCCCCGCCAGATGGGGGCACACGCCCGTCTGTTTGGTTTGGGCAAGGCCGTTCGGCCAAGCCGTCGACGGAAGCGAAAGCACACAAGACCATGAATTTTGCCAGGCACGCAGGTGTACTAAGCAACGCCATCAAGGCTCTGGGGCTGAGCCTCGCTCTTATCGCGGTTCCGGCCACGCTTGAGGCCGCTGCGCCCGCCGCGCCGGCAGTCGAAGCTGCCGTGGCACCGGCGGCCCCTGCTGCGGCTCCCGCGCCAGATGCTGCCGCCAACGACAATGCTGTTGCCGCCGATGCTGCTGCCGCACCTGCCGCACCGATCGAGCGCATGAAGCCGACCGAAGGCAAGGGCATGCCGGTCGATGGCCGTCTCGGACTTCAGGACCAGTATTCGACGCTCGGCCATTACGGGCTGTGGATCCACGACGCGATCCTGATGCCGCTCATCACTGTGATTTCGCTGTTCGTGCTGGGCCTGCTGCTGTGGGTTATAGTGCGATTTCGGGCGAGCAAGAATCCGGTTGCCTCGCGCACCAGCCACAACACGCTGATCGAAGTGCTGTGGACGCTCATCCCGGTGCTGATCCTGGTTGGCATCGCGGTCCCGTCGATCGACTTGCTTGCCAAGCAGTTCAAGCCCGCGCCCGACAAGGCGCTGACCGTGAAGATCACCGGCAACCAGTGGTTCTGGACCTATGGCTATCCCGATAACGGCGAGTTCGAAGTCATTTCGTACATGCTCAATATTCCGGGCACGCAGGAAATCAATCCGGGCAAGCGGATGGTTGGCAGCGATCCGAGCGACGGGCCGAGCCACCTTGAGGTCGATAACCGCCTTGTGCTCCCCGTGGGTGAGCCGATCCGCCTGCAGATCACCGCGGCCGACGTGATTCATTCGTTTGCCGTGCCATCGCTGTGGTTCAAGCTTGACGCCGTGCCGGGCCGGATCAACGAGAAGGTCCTGACGATCGACAAGCCGGGCGTTTATTACGGTCAGTGCTCGGAGCTGTGCGGTCCCAAGCATGGTTACATGCCGATCGCCATCGAGGCACTGCCGCGTGACCAGTACAATGCCTGGGTGCTCAAGCAGTCCGGCGGCAAGATCGACGGCGTGAAGGAGCCAGCTATTGCCGCTCCGGCCGCCGCCGCTCCAGAAGCGCCAGCCACTGCTCCTGCTGCTGCCGCAAGCGCGGCTCCAGCCGCTCCCGCTCCCGAAGCTCCGGCTGAATAATCTAAGCCCGTAATTAAAGACAGGGTCTGACACATCATGGCAACCACCGTTCCGCCCGAAGGCTTTCAGGGTCACGCCGAGGATCATGCGCACCATGATCATGATCACAAGCCGGCGTTCTTCGCCCGCTGGTTCATGTCTACGAACCACAAGGACATCGGCACGCTCTACCTGATCTTCGCGATTTTCGCGGGGCTCATCGGCGGCACCTTCTCGGGCATGATGCGGCTCGAACTGGCGGAGCCGGGAATCCAGTATCTCGACACCTTCACCAGGCTGTTCGGCACCGTGAACCTCGATTTCAATGAAACGCTGCACACCTGGAACGTGCTGATTACCGCGCACGGCCTGATCATGGTGTTCTTCATGGTGATGCCCGCGATCATCGGCGGCTTCGGCAACTGGTTCGTGCCGCTGATGATCGGCGCGCCGGACATGGCGTTCCCGCGCATGAACAACATCTCGTTCTGGCTGACAGTGGCCGGGTTCTGCTCGCTCCTGACCTCGGCCTTCGTGCCGGGCGGCAACGGGTTGGGTGCGGGCGTCGGCTGGACGGTCTATGCGCCGCTTTCGACCTATGGCTCGCAAGGCCCTGCGACCGATTTCGCGATCTTCTCGCTGCACCTCGCCGGTGCCGGCTCGATCATGGGCGCGATTAACTTTATCACCACGATCTTCAACATGCGCGCACCGGGCATGACCATGCACAAGATGCCGCTGTTCGTGTGGTCGGTGCTGGTCACTGCCTTCTTGCTGCTGCTGGCGATGCCGGTTCTGGCAGCTGCGATCACGATGCTGATCACCGACCGCAATTTCGGCACGACCTTCTTCGACGCTGCCGGTGGCGGCGATCCGGTTCTCTACCAGCACCTTTTCTGGTTCTTCGGCCACCCCGAAGTCTACATCATGATCCTGCCGGGCTTCGGCATCATCAGCCAGGTCGTCTCGACCTTCTCCAAGAAGCCGGTGTTCGGATACCTCGGCATGGCCTACGCCATGGTCGCGATCGGCGTGGTCGGGTTCATCGTGTGGGCGCACCACATGTACACGACCGGCATGACCGTCGACACGAAGATGTATTTCACCGCCGCGACCATGGTGATCGCGGTGCCGACCGGCATCAAGATCTTCTCGTGGATCGCGACGATGTGGGGCGGAAGCGTCGAATTCAAATCGCCGCTGGTCTGGGCGATGGGCTTCATCTTCCTGTTCACGGTGGGTGGCGTCACTGGCGTTGTGCTGGCGAATGGCGGCGTCGATGACGTCCTTCACGATACCTATTAC
>CAMDQY010000190.1 GCA_945906005.1 Novosphingobium sp. Chol11
GCCATAGGTTCGGGGTGCATCGCGCCACCGCAGACCGTTCTTGATGACGAAGATGATCGCGGACACTATCAGCCGGTCATCAACGCGTGGAACTCCATGCGATCGCGGGAAAAATGGCTTGATCCGGCGCATCTGCACCTCACTCAGCACAAACAGATCGTCCACAAGCAGCACCTCCTCGTGCCACCATTGAATCAACCCTCAGCCCATCATGTAAGCAATTTAACAGGTCCTGATCCTAATACCAAAGGTTAACACCTTGGTAAGATTCACCTGCGCATGCACTTGCGAGGCAGGAGAATCCTGTTGCGAAACCCCCGCAATTCCAGTGACGATGTGACAGGTCATGGCCGCGAAAAGCGCGCGCTGGTCACGCTGGACTGCGAAATGCGGCAAAGCACACGGCCGTGGAAAAGAGTTCAGCTCGAGGATATTTCGCCCAGCGGCTTTCGGATTAGCCAGTTTCCCGATTGCAACCCCCAGATTCCCTTGCGAATCCGCATTCCTGGGCTGGAACTGTTGCCCGCCAAGGTGCGCTGGCAAGAGGGGAATGATGTGGGCTGCGAATTTGCCTCACCACTTCACGTCGCCGTGTTCGAGCACATCGTCAAACGCGCTAGAACTTGATCTCCTCAGATATGTAGCGCCCGACCGTAGGCACCCAGAACCGCCTCGTGCATCGCCTCGCTGATCGTGGGATGCGGGAACACCGACTGGATCAGTTCGGCTTCGGTCGTCTCGAGTGTCTTGCCGATCACGAAGCCCTGGATCATCTCGGTAACTTCGAGACCGATCATGTGCGCGCCAAGCAATTCGCCGGTCTTGCCGTCGAACACCGTTTTTACGAAGCCTTCCTGATCGCCCATGGCGATAGCCTTGCCGTTGCCGATGAAGGGGAACTGACCGACCTTGACCTCGTATCCGGCCTCGCGTGCCTTCGCTTCGGTCAGGCCGACCGAGGCGATCTGCGGGTGGCAATAGGTGCAGCCGGGGATATTGCGACGATCCATAGGATGCGGGTGAACCTCGGCGTTGCCCAACTCCCTTGCGATGCTCTCCACCGCCAGCACCGCTTCATGGCTAGCCTTGTGCGCCAGCCATGGTCCGGCGGTGCAATCGCCGATCGCCCAGACCCCCGGCACGTTGGTGCGGCAATGGTCATCGACCTTGATGAAGAACTTGGCGTCGGGCTCGATGCCGAGATCCTCCAGCCCGATATTCTCAAGATTCGGGGTAATCCCCACGGCGACGATGACGTGGCTGAACTCGGAGGTTTCCTCCTTGCCAGCCTTGTCCTTGATCGTTGCCTTGACGCCTTTGGCCCCGTTCTCGATCGCACCGACATTCGCGCCGACGATGATCTTGATGCCCTGCTTAGTCAGCGCCTTTTCGAGGAACTTCGACACGTCGGCATCCTCGACCGGGACGATCCGGTCCAGCATTTCGACAACGGTCACCTCGCTGCCCATGTCGTTGTAGAAGCTCGCGAACTCGATCCCGATCGCGCCCGATCCGATCACAAGGAGCTTTGACGGGAGCTCCCTGGGCGTGATCGCGTGACGATATGTCCAGATGCGCTTGCCATCGGCCTTGGCCTTGGGCAAATCGCGCGCCCGCGCGCCAACCGCGATGATGATGTGCTTGGCCTCGACCGCCTGCTCCTTGCCTTCCTCGCCGATGACCGAGAGCTTGCCAGGAGCGACCAGCTTGCCGGTGCCCATGATGACATCGACCTTGTTCTTCTTCATCAGAGCGGTGACGCCCTTGTTGAGCTGATCGGCCACCCCGCGCGAACGCTTCACCACCGCATCGAGATCGGCGGCGATGTTGTCGGCCGAAAGTCCAAATTCCTTGGCGTGCTTCATGTGCTGGAGCACCTCGGCCGAACGCAGCAGCGCCTTGGTCGGAATGCAGCCCCAGTTGAGGCAGATGCCACCGAGCCGCTCGCGCTCGACAATCGCGGTCTTCAAACCAAGCTGCGCCGCGCGGATCGCCGCGACATAGCCGCCGGGGCCGGAGCCGAGAACGATGAGATCATAAGGTTCAGCCACGAATATTCACTCCTGCTCGACAGGCCGCGGCCTGCCTTCGTCATCCAGCGCGACAAAGGTAAAGCGCGCTTCGGTCACCTTGAAACTTTCTTCCTATGTTCGCGAACGCTGCCAAGTATCGATTGCGATCGTCATCGAAGTGCGACCGACGCGCTCCATCTGGCCGAACACCTAAACCTCGTCGCCGACCTTGACCGGCAGATGGAACTGCACGCCGTCTATCGCCACGGTCGCGACGCGACCGCGGGCCTTTCGGGCGGCGACAAGCCCCGCGCCCATGTCCATCAGGCTCAACAGCCAGCCGCCGAAGGTGTCGCCATCGGCATTTGCGTCAGCGGGCATGGCAATGTCACGGATCACCGGCTTGGCGTCGGGACCGACGCTCAAGCCACCATCCCCAAAGGGCTTTCGACATAGGCCTTGAATGTGGTCATCAGCCGCGCGCCGTCCGCACCGTCGATGGCGCGGTGATCGAAGCTGCCGGTGACGGTCATCACTGTGGCAACACCGAGCGATCCGTCCTCCGAGACCCACGGGCGCTTCTCGCCCGCGCCAATGGCAAGGATGGTCGATTGCGGCGGGTTGATCACGGCGGTGAAATGCTTGATCCCCAGCATACCCATGTTCGAGATCGAAGCGGTGCCGCCCTGATATTCAGCGGGTTGGAGCTTCCCGCCCTGCGCGCGGGCGATGAGGTCCTTGGTCACGGTCGCGATTTCCGACAACGACTTGCCGCTGGCGTCGCTGACGATCGGGGTAATGAGGCCGCCCGGAATGCTTACCGCCATGGAAATGTCCGCGCGGGAATAGCGGATCAGCTCGTTGCCTGCGAAGGTCACGTTGCATTCGGCCACGTCGATCAGCGCACGGCCAAGCGCCTTGATCAACAGGTCGTTGACCGTAAGCTTGATCTCGCGCGGCGCCAGCGCCTTGTTCAGGTCGGAACGCATCGCCATCAGCTTGTCGAGCCGGACATCAATGGTGAGATAGATATGCGGCGCTTCCTGCATCGACTGGCTGAGCCTGCGGGCAATGGTCTTGCGCATGCCCGAAAGCTTCTCGACCGTGTGCGGAACGCGATCATCGAGCAGGGCGCGTGACTCAGGCGCCATCTCGGCCACGACCGCAACCGGGGCTGGCGCGGCGGCAGGAGGCGCTGCTGCGGGCTTGGCTGTTCCCGGAGTGGCACCATCGACGTCGGCCTTGATGATCCGTCCGTGCGGTCCGCTGCCGCTCACACCTTCGAGATCCACGCCCTTTTCGGCAGCAAGTCGGCGCGCCAGCGGTGAGGCGACAATGCGCCCATCTTTCGCCGGCAATGCCGGTGGAGCAGAGGCAATGGGCGGCGGCGCGACGGGCTTCACTTCTTGCTGCGTCACTGCGAGCGCTGGCGCTTCCTTGGCCTGTGGAGCCTTTTCCGTAGATGCCGCCTTCGAAGGCGCTTGGTCCGGTTCGCCTTCGACCGTAATCGTCGCGATCACGGTGCCGACCTTCACCTTTTCGGTGCCTTCGGGAACGGCGATGGACGCGATCACGCCCTCGTCGACCGCCTCGAACTCCATGGTAGCCTTGTCGGTCTCGATCTCGGCAATGATGTCACCCGAGGCAACCTCGTCGCCTTCCTTCACTAGCCACCTTGCTAGTTTGCCCTCTTCCATGGTGGGCGAGAGCGCTGGCATCTTGATTTCGGTGGGCATGTAGCGATCGGCTTTCCTGCAAGCGAAATTCTCGGCAGCCCCAATCGTCAATCCGAGGCCCCATGGCAAGCGCGGGGCATGAATCGCATGGGTTGCACGCCGTCGCATTGTAGCGGATAGATCGCCTGCGGGGGAAGAGATATGCGCGTCTACCTGGTCATTGTCGATGAAACCGACGAGGCGCTGGTCGCCCTGCGGTTCGCGTCGCGCCGCGCTTCAAAGACTGGCGGTGCACTGCATCTGCTGGCACTGGTCCCCCCTCAGGAATTCAGCGCTTTCGCAGGTGTGCAGGCAACCATCGAGGAAGAGGCTCGCACGCGCGCCGAAACGCTTGTGACGGCGGCAGCCGGAAGCCTGATGTCCGAGGGCGGCAAGGTGCCGATCATCTCGGTGAAGGTCGGCGAAGGCGAGAAAGTCGTACGCGAGTATCTGGCCGAACACCCCGAAGTCTCCGCGCTGGTGCTCGGCGCTGCTATTGAAGCTGGTCCCGGCCCCTTGGTCAGCCACTTCACCGGAGCGCTTGCGGGCCAGTTGCCTTGCCCGGTGTTCGTGGTGCCCGGTTCGCTCTCGCTCGACGAAATCGAACGGTTGAGCTGAATTTGTCTTGATGTTCACTTGCGTGAACCATGCACCACCCGTCCCTCCTCCCCGCCCGACCACCAACAATACCTTAGGCTGTGGTGGTCGGGCGGGGAGGAGCGACGGGGGGTCGGACCCAAACTCGCGCTTGCCGCGACCTTGCTGCCGGATCGTGGCGGGCCGCCCGCGCT
>CAMDQY010000191.1 GCA_945906005.1 Novosphingobium sp. Chol11
TCGCTGTTGCGCCATCCAATGGCGAAGAGCGCGAGCAGCGATTTCGTCGGCGATGGTCACTTCATGCGCATCCTTTCCGACCCCTCGCCGCCCGAGGACAAGAAGGTGCGCCGCCTGGTGCTGTGCTCGGGCAAGGTCGCTTACGACCTTATCGAGGCGCGCGATGCGGCGGGCCTGGACGATGTCGCGATTGTCCGGGTCGAGCAGCTCTATCCCTTCCCCGGAGAGCCGCTGGCGCTGCGCATGTCCAAGATGACCCGCCTCAAGGAAGTGGTCTGGTGCCAGGAAGAGCCGCGCAACAACGGCGCATGGTTCTTTGTCGGCGCACAGATCGAGGAGGCGCTCGAACAGGCAGGCTGGAAGTTGGGGCGCGTGCGCTATGCCGGGCGCGATGCCAGCGCCTCACCCGCCACCGGCCTCGCGATCCGGCACAAGCAGCAGCAGGAAGCTCTGGTCGCCGATGCACTTGGCCTCGGCATTGCAAAGCCGACGCCCAGCCCAGCGCCTAAGAAGCCAGCCACGAAAAAGCCAACACGGAAAGCAGCACGGTCATGAGCAGCGAAGTCAAGGTTCCCACTCTCGGCGAATCGGTTTCCGAAGCCACCATCGGCGAATGGCTCAAGCAGCCGGGCGATCGGGTAAAGCTGGACGAGCCGATCGCCAGCCTCGAAACCGACAAGGTTTCAATCGAGGTGCCTTCGCCCGTCGCTGGCGTGATGGGCGTGCACAAGGTCGCGGTCGGCGAAACGGTCGAGGTCGGCGCGGTGATCGCGACGATCGAGGATGACACTCCCGCCGCCGGGGCCGAGCCGGTCGCCGAGCGCACCGAAGCGCCGGTGCCGCCCGCATCCGACACGCTGGCCCCTCCCGCACCTCCCGTTGCGGCACCGAGCGAGCCTGACGTTTCCGCGCAGACGCTTTCGCCTGCGGTGCGCCGAGCCGTGCTCGAACATGGCATCGACCCTTCCGCCGTGCAGGGCACCGGCAAGGACGGACGGCTCACCAAGGAGGACGTGCTAGCCGCCGCCAAGGCCAAGGAAAGCGGCGCGGGCAAGGTGCTCAGCGCCGAGGCCCCTTCTCCCGCCCCTTCTGCCCCCTCAACTCCCACCGGCGAGCGCCGCGAGGAACGCGTCAGGATGACGCGGCTGCGCCAGACCATCGCAAAGCGGCTCAAGAGCGCGCAAGAAGATGCCGCGCTGCTCACCACCTTCAACGATGTCGATATGTCTGCGGTGATCGAGGCGCGCGAGAAGTACAAGGATCTGTTCGCCAAGAAGCACGGCATCAAGCTCGGCTTCATGAGTTTTTTCGCCAAGGCTTCGTGCCTGGCGCTGCGCGATGTTCCTTCCGCCAACGCCTATATCGAGGGTGAGGAGATCGTCTATCACGATTTTGTCGATATTTCGGTCGCGGTCTCGGCTCCGAACGGCCTCGTCGTCCCGGTGGTGCGCGATGCCCACGCCAAGAGCTTCGCCCAGATCGAGCTCGAGATCGCCGATTTCGGCACCCGCGCGCGCGACGGCACGCTGACCATGGACGACATGAAGGGCGGCACCTTCACCATTTCCAACGGCGGCGTGTTCGGATCGCTGATGTCCACGCCGATCATCAATCCGCCGCAGTCGGCCGTGCTCGGCCTCCACCGCATCGAGGACCGCGCAGTGGTGCGCGATGGCGAGGTGGTGGTGCGTCCGATGATGTATATCGCGCTCAGCTACGATCACCGCCTGATCGACGGGCGCGAGGCAGTGACCGCGCTCAAGATCATCAAGGAAGCGATCGAGGACCCGACACGGCTGCTGATCGACCTTTGAGGACGCGAAAATGGCTGATTACGAATATGACGTGCTCATCATCGGCTCTGGCCCTGGCGGCTATGTCGCCGCGATCCGCGCCGCGCAACTTGGCCTGAAAACCGCCTGCGTCGAAAGCCGCGAGACCCTTGGCGGCACCTGCCTCAATGTCGGTTGCATTCCGTCCAAGGCGCTGCTCCACGGTTCCGAACTGTTCGACGAGGCCGCGAACGGCACCCTGGCGAAATTCGGCGTGAAGACCGGCAAGGTCGAGATCGATGTGGCCACTTTCCAGAGTGAAAAGGCCGCGGCGGTCAAGGACCTGACCGGCGGCATCGCCTTCCTGTTCAAGAAGAACAAGGTCGATTGGCTCAAGGGCCATGCCACGTTCAAGGACACGCATACCATAGAGGTCGATGGAGCGGCGCATACCGCGAAAAACATCGTCATCGCCACCGGATCGTCGGTAACGCCGCTACCGGGTGTCGAGGTCGATAACGAAAAAGGCGTGATCGTCGACAGCACCGGCGGACTGGCGCTGCCTGCTGTCCCAAAGACCATGGTCGTGATCGGCGGCGGCGTCATCGGGCTGGAGCTTGGCTCGGTGTGGCGCAGGCTCGGCGCCAAGGTCATCGTGGTCGAGTTTCTCGATCAGTTGCTGCCCGGAATGGACGGCGACGTGCGCAAGGAAGCGGCGAAGATTTTCGCAAAGCAGGGCATGGAACTGCGGCTCTCGACCAAGGTCACCGGCGCATCGGTGCGCGGCAAGACCGCGACGCTGACGCTGGAGCCTGCTGCGGGCGGTGCCTCCGAAACGCTCAAGGCCGATTGCGTGCTCGTCTCCATCGGGCGCAGGCCGAATACCGAAGGCCTCGGGCTCGATGCCATCGGGCTTGAGCTCAACAAGCGCGGCCAGATCGAAACCGACCACAGCTTCCGCACCAAGGTGGATGGCGTCTGGGCGATCGGCGATGTCATTCCCGGCCCGATGCTCGCGCACAAGGCCGAGGACGAAGGCATTGCCGTGGCTGAGAACATCGCCGGGCAAGTGGGGATCGTGAACCATGCGGTGATCCCATCGGTCGTCTACACCATGCCCGAGATTGCGGGCGTCGGCCTCACCGAAGAGGCTGCGCGCGAGAGTCTCAAGGCATCTGGGGGCGAGATCAAGGTCGGCAAGTTCCCGATGCTCGCCAACAGCCGCGCCAAGACCAACCGCGAGACCGATGGCTTCGTCAAGGTGATCGCCGACGCGGCGACTGACCGAGTGCTCGGCGTGTGGGCCATTGCAACGGTTGCCGGGACAATGATTGCCGAGGCCGCGCTGGGCATGGAGTTCGGAGCCACGAGCGAGGATATCGCCTACACGTGTCACGCCCACCCGACCCATTCCGAAGCGATCAAGGAAGCGGCGATGGCGGTGCGCGGCAAGCCGATCCACATGTGAAAACAAGCGGCGTCGCGGGTTCGCCGTGTGCGCGAACCTGCTAAGGCAAATCCATGCCGGTGCTTTCCCCCGCCCTGCCAGCGATCATGGGCCTGCTCGACGTTGCGGGGATCGCGGTGTTCGCGCTGTCGGGCGCGGCGCTGGGCGCACGCCTGAGGCTGACTTTCGTTACGCTTGCCTTCTTCGCGCTGGTTACCGGAGTCGGCGGTAGATCGGTGCGCGATCTGCTGATCGGCGCGCCGGTGTTCTGGGTGCGCGAGCCTTGGGTTGCGCCGGTTTGTCTCGGCGCGGCGCTGCTCGCATGGTTCACGCCGCACCGCTGGTGGGAAGGCCGCCTGTTCGAATGGGCGGACGCGGCGGGGCTCTCCGCCTACTCGGTGCTCGGGACGGTCAAGGCGCTGGATTATGGCGTGCCCCCGGTCACAGCGGCCTTGATGGGGATTATCACTGGCTGCGTCGGCGGGATCATTCGCGACGTTCTGGCCGGCCAGCCCTCGATCCTGCTGCGGCCCGAATTGTACGTCACCGCGAGCGCGCTGGCGGCGGGGCTGGTGGTCGCGGGGACGTTTGCGGGATTACCCGACGCATTGGTCTGGATCATCGCCGCGAGCGCGGGCTTTGCGCTACGCGGAGCGGCGATACACTGGGCGATCGCGCTGCCGGTATACAAGAGCGCCAAGCCGAAATGATCGGATGTAAATGAGCCTGCCCCCCTTCCACTTGGCGTTTCCGGTCCACGACCTTGCCGAAGCACGCGCGTTCTGGTGCGGCGTGATGGGGTGTCCCGAAGGACGCAGCGCTGCGAACTGGATCGATTTCGATTTCCACGGCCACCAGATCGTCGCGCACCGAATCGAAGGAATGGTCGCGCCCGATGCCGGCACCAACCCGGTCGACGGCCACGAGGTGCCGGTGCCGCATTTCGGCCTGGTACTGCCGATACCTGAGTGGCACGCGCTGACCGAACGGCTGCATGCTGCAAGAATCACGTTCGTTATCGAACCGCATGTGCGCTTCGCCGGTCAGGCAGGCGAGCAGGCGAGCATGTTCTTTCGCGATCCCTCGGGCAATGCAGTCGAGATCAAGGCCTTCGCCGATCCTTCGCAGCTATTCGCGACCGACCAGAGCAATTCACCGCTTATAAAATGACTACCGGGATCGCCGCACTGGCAGGGAACCCTCTGCGTCGCGCGACGATCGACCGGTGCAATATTGCCAGCTCACGGACCAGAGCTAGGCAATAGATTGGTTATGTCAGCGCGCGGCCATCGACCGTT
>CAMDQY010000192.1 GCA_945906005.1 Novosphingobium sp. Chol11
CTTGCCACCAGCTTGCCGCTGCATCGCGATCCGCACCGCCACTACAACACCGTGGTGATGGAGCGCGTCGGCCAGATCGAGCGTGACTGGAGCGCTCGGCGCGGCAGCCAGACTATTTCGGCGGGCGAGAATGCGCTGATGCGGCTCGCGCTGCTCCAGGCGGCCCTGAAGCGGCGCTTGCTGGCAACGCTTGGCAAGCGGCTGCTGCTTAACCGCCGCGATCCGTGCGGCGGCTCGGTCGATTTCTCGCAGCTCGACGCGATAGCCCACGCCTTGTGGGGCGCGACCGATCCGTTCAGCGATCCGTTTACTGATGCGCTGGTGGAAGCGGCTCAGCCCGCTGCCGCATTGGCAGCGCTGAGCACTGCGCGAACGCTGGCGGTGGCGACGTCGGGATGAATGCCCACGCCCCAGACGATTGAGCCGTCGGGTCTCGTGCATTCGACATAGGCGGCCGCCTTGGCGTCAGCGCCGCCCGACATCGCGTGTTCGGCATAGTCGCGCACGTCGAGCTTGACGTCGAAGTTCTCGTCGAGCGCGGCGAGGATCGCTGAAATCAGGCCGTTGCCACGCCCGGAGACAGACTGTTCCTTGCCATCGACGCTGATCTTTCCAGCGAATATGCGATCACGATCGGGCGCGCGCTTCTCCTCGTATTCGACGAGCTGGAAACGCTGCACGCCATCGAGGCGATAAACCCGCTGGAAAACCTGCCAGATGTCATCCGCCTGCAATTCGCGGCCAAGATTGTCGGCCAACTGCTGGACGTGGCGCGAAAAGTGAGCCTGCATCCGCTTGGGCAGCTTGAGGCCCTGGTCCTGCTCGATCACCCAGGCAAAGCCACCCTTGCCGCTTTGCGAATTGACGCGGATCACCGCCTCGTAGGTGCGGCCGAGGTCAGCCGGATCGATCGGCAGGTAGGGCACCGCCCAAAGCTGGTCGTTGCGCTGTTCCTGCGCCGCGAAGCCCTTCTTGATCGCGTCCTGGTGGCTGCCCGAAAAGGCCGTGAAGACCAGTTCGCCGCCATAGGGATGACGCTCTGGGACGGGGAGCTGATTGCAGTATTCGACGGTCTTGATGACCTCGTCGATGTCCGAAAAGTCGATGCCGGGATCTATCCCCTGCGTGTACATATTGAGCGCGACGGTCAC
This sequence comes from Novosphingobium sp. Chol11, assembly GCA_945906005.1. Classification (GTDB taxonomy): domain Bacteria; phylum Pseudomonadota; class Alphaproteobacteria; order Sphingomonadales; family Sphingomonadaceae; genus Novosphingobium. The sequence goes on from CAMDQY010000192.1 coordinate 1,152, forward strand.
GAGGCAGCAGTTTCCGGTGCGCTCGCCATTGCCAAACAGGCAGCCTTCGACGCGGTCGGCACCCGCCATCAGGCCAAGCTCCGCCGCCGCGACGCCGGTGCCGCGGTCGTTGTGGGTGTGCAGCGAGATCACCGCGCTTTCGCGGTTCGGCAGATTGCGGCAGAAATACTCGATCTGGTCGGCATAGATGTTTGGCGTCGCCGCTTCGACCGTGGCGGGCAGGTTGAGGATGATCGGGTTGTCCGGGGTCGGCTGGAGCACCGCCATCACCGCCTCGCAGCACTCGATCGAGAAATCGAGTTCGGCGGTCGAAAAGGTCTCGGGCGAATATTCGAAGTGCCAACGGGTCTGCGGATATTTCGCCGCCTGATCGCGCAGCACTTTCGCGCCTGCCTCGGCGATGCCCCGAATCTCGGGCTTTTCCAAGCCGAACACGACCTGACGCCACAATGGCGAGACAGCGTTGTAGAGGTGGACGATGGCACTGTTCGCGCCCGCCAGTGCCTCGAACGATTTCTCGATCAGGTCTTGGCGCGACTGGGTGAGCCCCTGAATTGCGACATCGTCGGGAATGCGCCCCGATTCGACCAGTCCGCGAATGAAATCGAACTCGGTGGCGCCGGCAGCAGGAAAGCCTACCTCGATTTCCTTGATCCCCAGCTTGACGAGCAGGTCGAAGAAGCGGTTCTTCTTTTCCGCGCCCATCGGATCGATCAGCGCCTGGTTGCCGTCGCGTAGGTCGGTCGAAAGCCAGCGCGGCGGCGCGGTGATGGTGCGGCTGGGCCACTGGCGGTCCGGCAGGTTGATCTGCGGAAACGGGCGATATTTAACCGAAGGGTCTTTGAGCATGGTCATGATTCTGGAATCTCGGCTTGGCGTACTGTGAATGGCGAATTGTCCTGTCCCCTGAGCGGTGCGCGCCGCATGGGAACGACACGCCGCATCACGCCCGGGGGCGGATAAGTCGCAGGGTAAGGGTCAGCCGGATTGCCATGAGCTTGCCTATGGGGATTGGAAAAGACGATGTAAAGAGGCAAGGGTGCAGCGTCGGCGTCTGCAAGGCCGGTCGAATATGGGAGAAAACCATGCCGCGAATAGCGCCGATTCCGTGGGAAGACCTGACTGACGCGCAGCGCCAATACATGGAAGCGGGAGAGAAATCGGGCGCTTTTACCGATGTGATGCCGGTGCGTATTCTCGCCTATGCCGACCACGACGCGCCGCCCGCCGATGGCGACCGTCATCCCAATTTCCCGAAGAATCTGCTTGGCGGCAAGCTACTCGAACTGCTGCGTATCCGCAGTGCGCAGCTTGGCGGCTGCGCGCCGTGCAGCGTCTCGCGCAAGGCTGATGGCGTAACCGACGAACTCGCCGCATGCCTTGTCGATCCGGCAAGCAACCCGGCCTTTTCCGCGCGCGAGAAGCTGGCGCTCGAATTCCTCGATCTGCTGGCAACCGACCATCATCGCATCGGCGACGACACGTTCCTGCGCCTCGCACAGCATTTCACGACAGCCGAGATCGTTGAACTTGGCACGACCTGCGGCGGCATGATCGGGATGCACCACTTCATGTATACGCTCGATATTTTCGGCGAAGGTGAGCCGGCCATCGGCTACGATCCTGCCCAGATCGACAAGACGTGGGACGAGCTGCATCCGGTTTCGGCACAGGCGGAAGCCGCTGAGTGACTGACGTGCGGCGCGCTCCGGTTGCCATACCGGAAGCCGAACTGGAGAGCCTGCGCCGCCGCATTGGCGAAACGCGATGGGTCGAGCGCGAGACGGTGGTTGACTGGTCGCAGGGGCCACCGCTCGCCGCCATGCGCAAGCTGATGGACCATTGGGCCGGCCATTACGACTGGCGGGCCTGCGAGGCGCGGATTAATGCGCTCGGGCCATGCGTGACCGAGATTGACGGGCTCGACATTCATTTCTTCCACGCCCGCTCGCCGCATGCAGAGGCGCTGCCGCTGGTCATCACCCACGGCTGGCCCGGATCGATCGCCGAATTCCTTGACGTGATCCCGATGCTCACCAACCCGACCGCGTTCGGCGGCAAGGCCAAAGACGCCTTCCATGTCGTCGCGCCGTCGCTTCCGGGATACGGGTTGTCGGCAAAGCCCGACATGCATGGCTGGAAGGCGGACCGGATCGCTCATGCCTGGGCTGAACTGATGGCGCGGCTGGGCTATGGCGCGCGCTGGGCCGCGCAGGGCGGCGACTGGGGCTCGGTGATCACGACGCTGATCGGGTGCTTCGCCCCGCCGGGCCTTGTCGGCATTCACACCAACCGGCCGATGTATCGCCCGCGCCCCGGTGATCGCGACGCGCAGGGTGCGGACTACGAGCGGATGCGCGCGCTCGACAGCGCCTACAAGGCTGAGGATGCAGGCTACATGCATGTGCAGAAGAGCCGTCCGCAGACCATCGGCTATGCGCTGGTTGACTCGCCGGTGGCGCAGGCAGCGTGGATCTACGAGAAGCTGTGGCGCTGGACCGACCACCAGGGCAATCCGGAAGAGGCGATTTCAGTCGACCGGATGCTCGATAACATCGCGCTTTACTGGCTGACCGCGAGCGGCGGCTCGTCAGCGCGGCTATACTGGGAGGCGAGCGGCACCATCGCCAATTCGGACCTGACGGTTGGCGTGCCGGCGGGCGCGAGCATATTTCCGCGCGAAATCTCTTACACTCCGCGCGACTGGGCAGAGCGGGTGATGCCGAATATCGTCTACTGGAACGAAGCGGAGAAGGGCGGACACTTCGCCGCCTGGGAGCAGCCGGCGATTTTCGCGCGCGAGGTTCGGGCTTGTTTTGCCGCGATGCGCTAGCGGGCTTTTTGTGGTCGCATCGCCTTCTACGAAAAACCGGTTCCCACTTTTTCGCGCGATGCTCTTGCTAGCCACACCAGAAGCGGTTGATCCGGGTGTCCTTGCCAAGCTCGACGTTCAGCCGCTGCGGATTGTGATCCATCGTGATCGGATCACCTTCGGTATAGTAGCGGATCGGGCGACTACCAACGCGGTTGGCAGTCGTCACCTTCACTTCGGTTGCCGACAGGGCATTGAGGTAAATGTCGAGCTGGCGCGCGTTGCAGGTATCTGCAGCGTCAACGGAGCTGGTCTGGCAGGCAGCCAAGCCACCCGCCAGAGCCAGAACGGCCAGGATAGATCTGTGCCTCATAAGTTGGAAACGCCATGGCTTTGACGAAGTTCCCAACGTCGAGATCAATTCTTCTCTTTGTCGACCAGCTTGTTCGCGCCGATCCACGGCATCATCGCGCGCAGCTTGGCCCCGGTTTCCTCGATCGGATGAGCAGCGGCGGCTTTGCGGCTGGCCT
>CAMDQY010000193.1 GCA_945906005.1 Novosphingobium sp. Chol11
CGAAGTGCCTTGCCGATCCGGGAGGCCAGCTGTGCGGCGTCAACACGAATGCGAGGAATTGGGGATAATGGGTAAAGTAATCGGTATCGATCTTGGCACCACCAACAGCTGCGTCTCGGTCATGGACGGCGGCAAGCCCAAGGTCATCGAAAATGCGGAAGGCGCGCGCACCACGCCGTCGGTCGTCGCTTTCACCAAGGATGGCGAGCGCCTGATTGGCCAGCCTGCCAAGCGCCAGGCTGTGACCAATGGCGACAACACGATTTTCGCGGTGAAGCGGCTTATCGGCCGTCGGTTCGACGATCCGATCACCAAGAAGGACACCGAGCTTGTCCCTTATACGATTACCAAGGGCAAGAACGGCGACGCATGGGTTTCGGCGGGAGGCGAGGATTATTCGCCCAGCCAGATCAGCGCCTTCATTCTCCAGAAGATGAAGGAAACCGCCGAAAGCTATCTCGGCGAGCCGGTTACGGAGGCGGTCATCACCGTTCCTGCCTACTTCAACGACGCGCAGCGTCAGGCGACCAAGGACGCCGGCCAGATCGCCGGCCTCAAAGTGCTGCGCATCATTAACGAGCCGACCGCGGCCGCGCTGGCCTATGGCCTCGACAAGAACGAAGGCAAGACCATCGCGGTCTATGACCTTGGCGGCGGCACTTTCGACGTCTCGATCCTCGAGATCGGCGACGGCGTGTTCGAGGTGAAGTCGACCAACGGCGACACCTTCCTGGGCGGCGAGGACTTCGATTCGCGCCTCGTCGAGTGGCTGGCCGATCGCTTCAAGTCCAAGGAAAATATGGACCTGAAGACCGACAAGCTCGCGCTCCAGCGGCTCAAGGAAGCCGCCGAAAAGGCCAAGATCGAGCTTTCGAGCACGGCGACGACAGAGATCAACCTGCCGTTCATCACCGCGCGCATGGAAGGCGGCAGCACCACGCCGCTGCACCTTGTCGAGACCGTGACCCGCGCCGACCTCGAAAAGATGGTCGCCACGCTGATCGAGCGCACCAAGGAGCCGATGAAGAAGGCGCTTAGCGATGCGGGCTTGAAGGCATCCGACATCGACGAGGTCATCCTCGTCGGCGGCATGACCCGCATGCCCAAGGTTCGCGAGACGGTGAAGGAATTCTTCGGCAAGGAGCCGCATACCGGCGTCAATCCCGACGAGGTCGTTGCCATGGGCGCGGCGATCCAGGCCGGTGTGCTCCAGGGCGACGTCAAGGATGTGCTGCTGCTCGACGTGACGCCGCTTTCGCTCGGCATCGAGACGTTGGGCGGCATCATGACCCGCATGATCGATCGCAACACCACGATCCCGACCAAGAAGAGCCAGGTCTATTCCACCGCCGAAGACAACCAGCAGGCGGTGACGATCCGGGTGTTCCAGGGCGAGCGCGAGATGGCCGGCGACAACAAGATGCTCGGCCAGTTCGATCTTGTCGGCATTCCTTCGGCACCGCGCGGGGTGCCGCAGATCGAGGTGACCTTCGACATCGACGCTAACGGCATCGTTAACGTATCGGCCAAGGACAAGGGCACCGGCAAGGAACAGAAGATCCGCATTCAGGCGTCGGGCGGGCTTTCCGATTCCGACATCGACCAGATGGTGCAGGACGCGGAAAAGTTTGCCGAGGAAGACAAGAAACGTCGGGCAGCGGCAGAGGCGCGCAACCAGGCGGACAGCCTCGTCCATGCCACCGAGCAGCAGCTTGCCGAGCATGGCGACAAGATCGATGCCGATCTGAAGGCCGAGGTCGAGGCGGCGCTTGCCGAAACCAGGACCGCGCTTGAAGGCGACGATGTCGATGCGATCAACTCCAAGGCGCAGGCGCTCACCGAAAAAGCGATGCGCATGGGTCAGGCAATCTACGAGAAGGAGCAGGCTTCGGCTGCATCGCCTGATGCCGATGCCGGTTCGGCCAGCGACGAGGAAGTCGTCGATGCCGAATTCTCGGAAGTGGATGAAGACGCCAAGGGTTGAACTCACCCCTCACCGGCGGGGAGAGGCAGCGAGACTCGATGTGTCCTGAGCTTGTCGAAGGACCGTCTAGTTGCAGCGGGGTGGGTGCAAACGCGAGCAGCGTACCCCCACCCCCAAGCCCCTCCCCTGCGGGGAGGGGAGCTTGGTTTAGGGGGCTGAGATTCGCGCGTGAGCACCAAGACCGATTTTTATGAGCTGCTTGAAATCGAGCGCACTGCGGACGACAAGACGATCAAGTCTTCGTACCGGCGGCTGGCGATGCAGTTCCACCCCGACCGCAACCCCGGTTGCGACGTGTCGGAAGGCAAGTTCAAGGCGATCAGCGAAGCCTACGAATGCCTGAAAGACCCCCAGAAGCGCGCGGCCTATGACCGCTTCGGCCACGCCGCCTTCGAACAGGGCGCCGCCGGTGGCGGGCGCGGCGGACAGGCCGATTTCGGCGACATTGGTGACATATTCGAATCGATCTTCGGAAACGCGTTCGGCGGTGGTGGTGGACGCCGACAGGCGCGGCGCGGCGGCGACCTGCGCTATGACCTAGAAATCACGCTCGACGAAGCGTTCCACGGCAAGAAGTGCGAGCTCGAAATAGAGGTCGCGCGCGCCTGCGAGCCATGTTCGGGCTCCGGTGCCGAGCCGGGAACCGGCGCACGGCGCTGCACCATGTGCGGCGGCAACGGCAAGGTTCGCGCGCAGCAGGGCTTCTTCATGGTCGAGCGTAGCTGCCAGACCTGCGGCGGCCGCGGAGAGGTGCTGGAAACGCCTTGCCGTGCCTGCAGGGGCGAAGGCCGGATCGATCAGTCGCAGAAAATTTCGGTCGATATTCCCGCAGGCGTCGATACCGGGACCCGCATCCGGCTGACGGGCAAGGGCGAGGCGGGGCCGTTCGGCGCACCGCCGGGCGATCTTTACATCTTCCTGCACGTCCAGCGGCACGCCATGTTCGAGCGCGATGGCACCATGCTGGTCACGCGCGCGCCGATCACTTTCACCACGGCCGCGCTGGGCGGCCAGATCGAGATTCCCGGCCTCGATGGCGAGCGCATGGCAATCGACATTCCCGCTGGCATCCAGACGGGCAAGCAGCTTCGGCGACGTGGCGGCGGCATGCCTGTGCTGCAGGGCAGGGGACGCGGCGACCTGGTGGTCGAGATCAGCGTCGAGACGCCGACCAAGCTGACCGCCCGCCAGAAGGAATTGCTTCGCGAGTTGCAGGAGACCGAAACTGGCGAGGAATGTCCCGAATCGAAGGGCTTTTTCGATCGACTGAAGGGCGCCTGGGAAGGTCTGAGTTAGGGCGCGGTAATTTCGGTTCTGATTCTTCCGACCTGTCCCTTGTCTGCCGTCAGCCGCCCTTCCTCCTCGTCGAGGATGGCAAGGAACGCGTCTCGCTTCAGTCCCACCAGCAGGTCCGGCGAAATCGCCTGTTCGGGAACCAGAGCCGAGGCGACGAGGTCGATCATCCGCTCCGCCCCGTGAAGCCTGCCCCACAGGTAATCGTTCTCGCGATAGGTGCGGCTGAAGAATGCGCCGAAGTTGTAGAATTCGATACCGCGCAAAGTGGACTGCGCGCCGCCCTTTCGTATCGACATGCAATCGTCGGGCGAGATGCGATCGACCTTGACTGGATCGAATTCGGTTGCGCCATCGCCGCGCAGCATCGGCAGCGTGACGGCATCGTAAAACGGAAATCCGAGATAGGCGAGCAGCATCGGGCGGCGCAGGTCCGCAGGCATTGCCGCCATCGACTCGGCCATCAAAGCATCGACCTTGGTGTCGATTTCGGGAAGCGCGCGGCGCTCCGCGATGTGGGCGAGCACAAGTCCGGGCTCGGCGAATGCGCGCTTTGCCAGATCGGGAAATTCCTCACCCAGTGTCTCGGGCGCGTCGCAGGCGTGGTAGAGCGCCAGCGAGGCATAGACCGCCTCGCGTGCGGCATCGCGATCGGCTTCAGTGATTTGCCCGTCGGGCTCCCAGTCCTGCGTCAAGCGTCTTGCCAGCAGTCGTAACCGGCGCTCGCGGAAATCTCTGTCGTGGGCGCGGAAGAAGGCGACCGCTTCGGGCGTGGCGTTGCCGCGCGGTGCGGCGAGGTGATCGAGCCCCACCGTTGCCAGATGGGCATGGAGCCGCCGGGCGACCGGTTCGTGCGAGGCAAATTCGATGTCCGGGCTGGCGCCGTGGATCAGCCGCGCCAGACTGCCGATTATCCCGGCGAGCTTGACATGGGCATAGCCGTGGTAGGCGAAACCGGCTTGAACGCAGGCGGCATCCTGCGCCTTGGCGCGCCATGCCGCCAGCCTGTTTGACGTCGGCCGATCAAGGAACAGGGTCCGTCCGAACAGGCGTTCGACCGTTTCCTCAACCTCGGGCTGGACCGCGCGCACAACCGCGCGCAGCGTTGCCATCTCGTTCGACTGTCGTTCGAGATCCTCAAGGTTGTCGCGGATCGGCTGTTCGCGCGGGATC
>CAMDQY010000194.1 GCA_945906005.1 Novosphingobium sp. Chol11
GGCGCGCCGAGGCGATCAGTCGTCCTTTTCCTCGAAATCGAGCGAGGCCGAATTGATGCAATAACGCAGGCCCGTGGGAGCGGGGCCATCGGGAAAGACGTGGCCCAGATGGCCTTCGCACTTGGCGCAGCGAACCTCGGTGCGGACCATGCCGTGCGCTCTATCGACAAGCTCGTCGACTGCGTCGGGATCGAGCGGCTGGTAATAGCTCGGCCAGCCGGAACCCGAATTGTACTTGGTGTCCGAACTGAACAGCGGCGCGCCGCAGCCAGCGCACTTGTACATGCCTTGGGCCTTGTTGCCGTCGTACTCGCCGGTAAACGCGCGCTCGGTCCCCGCCTGACGCAGGATCTGGTATTTTTCCGGTCCGAGCTTCTCGAGCCATTCGGCTTCGGTAAGATTGAGCTTGTCGGTCATGGGCGTGTCTCCTTGCGAGCAAATATGAGGCGCCTAGGCCCAGCGTTCAACCCGCCGCTTCGACCACCAACGCCGTTCCTTCATGCCCCGTCACCCGCAGCCGCGCGCCGACCGCCGCGTCGGCCCCGCGCGCCAGCCACTCGCTGTCGCCAAGCTTGACCTTGCCGGCGCCGCCCTCGATTGCCTGCGTCACCACCACCATCTCGCCCACCAGTCGCTCGGTGCGGTGGTTCATCATCGGGTCCGCCTCGTGGATCGGGTTGTCCTTCAGGTAACGCCGCCCAAGGAACACCGCGACGATTGCCAGCACCGCGAACACCACGATCTGCAAGGGCAAGCCGATCGGCGTCATCCACGCCAGTGCGCCGACGATCAGCGCCGCGCCCGCCAGCCAGATCAGGAACACGCCGGGCACCGCCATTTCGGCCGCAGCGAGGATCAGCCCCACGGCAAGCCAGGCATAGTGCATCTCGAGGCCGCCCGGACCGTCCATCACGGCTGACCTTGCGTCGGCGGAACACTTGCACGAGGTGGATTGCGCTGGGCGGGCGCAGCCGGTCCGGCGCCTCCGCCAAGCGAATCCCTGACCAGTTCGCCGATGCCGCCCAGCGTGCCGATCAGCTGCGTCGCCTCGACCGGGAACAGGATGGTCTTGGCATTGGGCGAAGTGGCGAACTGGCTGATTGCGTCGGTATATTTCTGGGCAATGAAATAGTTGAGTGCCTGGCTGCCCGATGCGGCGACCGCGTCCGACACCATCTGCGTCGCCTTGGCTTCGGCCTCGGCCTCACGCTCACGCGCCTCGGCGTCGCGGAAAGCGGCTTCGCGGCGGCCCTCGGCCTGAAGGATCGCGCCCTGCTTCTCGCCCTCGGCGCGCAGGATCTCGCTGGCGCGCGAGCCTTCCGCCTCGAGGATCTGGGCGCGCTTCTCGCGTTCGGCGATCATCTGGCGCGCCATGGCGTTGGAGATCGCCGCTGGCGGGCGGATGTCCTTGATCTCGATGCGGGTGATCTTGACGCCCCAGGGCGAGGTCGCGTGATCGATCACCGAAAGCAGCTTGGCGTTGATCTCGTCGCGCTTGGACAACGTCTCATCGAGGTCCATCGAGCCCATCACCGTGCGCAGGTTGGTGGTGGTGAGCTGCATGATCGCCATGTAGAGGTTCGACACCTCGTAGGCCGCCTTGCCGGCATCGAGCACCTGGAAGAACACCACCGCATCGACGCCGACCATGGCGTTGTCCTTGGTGATGATTTCCTGCCCCGGAATGTCGAGCACCTGTTCCATCATGTTGACCTTCTGGCCAACCTTGTCGACGAACGGGATGATGAGGTGCAGCCCCGGTTCTGCCGCCAGCGTGTATTTGCCCAGACGCTCGATGGTGTAGACATAGCCCTGCCTGACGACGCGCACGCCCATCATCAGGAACACGACGACCACCACGATCAGCGCGATCAGAAATCCACCCATTGCCCTTGCCTCCTTGGCTTTGCTCGCGGCGGAGAGTTTAGCGCGGGGTGCGGCAGGAGCAAGGGAAAGCGGGAAGTCGTCGCAAGCGGCGCTACAGACCCATGAACAGCCCCAGCATCTGCTCGAAGGCGAGATCGGCCTGGGTCGGATCGTAGACCGGCGAATCGGGCACGCACCAGCCGTGGTCGGCGGGATAGACGACGATTTCGGTAGGCCGCCCCGCCGCGTTTGCAGCTTTGCGCAGCGCGTCCTTTTCGCCCGGGGCCTTGGCGTCGTCGTCGCGCGAAATGGCGATTAGGTAGCTCGCCTTGGTCGCCGCGAGCAGCTTGATCGGGCTGTCGGCCTTGTCGCCGACCAGTCCGCCGCCGTGGAACGAGGCCGCAGCCTTTACCCGGTCGGGCATCGCCGCTGCGGTGCGCACGGTGAACGATCCACCCATGCAATAGCCGTTGCTGCCGATGCCGCGCTTGGTATCGACCGCCTCCTTCGCGTCGAGAAATGCGACGAACGCCTTTGCGTCGCGCGTGACCATGTCGGGCGTGACCGTGGCATAGAGCGCCATTGCCCGCTTGCGGCCCTCTGGGTCCATGAATTCGGAAAAGCTCTCCATCACCGGGGCGGGCTGGCTGCGGTAATACTGGTTGACCACCAGCACCGCATGGCCCGCACTCGCCAGCCGCCGCGCCATGATCCGCTTGGCCTCGCGCAGACCGGCGATGTCGGGCCACATGATGACGCCGGGCCACCTACCCTTGGCGGGATGGACGAAAAAGGCATCGGCGATGCCGTCGGCGGTGGTGATCCGCACCGTCTCCTCGACCAGCTCCTGCTCGCCCGGCCTGTCATTTCCATTCGATGCACAGGCAGACAGCGCAGCTGCCGCGCCAAGCGCCGCGAATTCGCGCCGGGTCAGGCCGCGCGCGGCCAGCGCCTTATCGTGGGTTTCGGAAGCGGTTTCATCGCACATGGCAGTCTCTCCAAAGCTCGCAGCGAGGCTACCGCAAGGTGGGCACGGCTGCTAGGCTAACCTGCATGAACGACCCGGACGACATCACCGCATGGCTGCGCATCGACGCGCGCACTACGACCTCGGGCAAGATCGCGGCGGGCGACGTGGAGCGGCTTTCCGCGCTCGGTGTGCGCCATGTCATCAACCTCGCCTTGCCCGACAGCGACGGTGCGCTGCAGGGCGAGGCCGAACTGATGGCTGCGGCTGGCCTTGCCTACACCCACATCCCGGTGCCTTTCGATTTGCCCGATGACACGCATTTCGATGCGTTCGTCGCCGCTTACGATGCCGGTGCAACGCCAGTGCATGTCCACTGCATTGCCAATATGCGCGTCTCGGCCTTAGTCTATCGCTATCACCGCGACGTGAAGGGCATGGCCGAACCAGAAGCGCGCGCACTGATGGAGAAAATCTGGTCGCCGGATACTGGCGATCACCCGACGCTGAAGCCCTGGGCGAAGTTCATAGAAGGACGCTAATCACTCCTCCGCGTCAAAGCGATAGGAACTGCCATCACGGCGCACCCGGCCCGATGTCACTCCGGCAAAGTGGGTGCCGATCACCAGAACCGGCTGGTCGGCAACCTCGCCATAGACCCGCGCCCTGGTCGCGGTCGCCGCATCGCTGTCATAGTCGATCGAGGCCATCGACCATTCGGCATTGGCGAACTGAAACGGATGGTGGACCATGTCGCCGGTGATGAACGCATCCTCCCCCTGCGAGCGAATCCGCACGCAGACATGCCCCGGTGAATGGCCCGGCGTCGGTTCGAACCAGACCTCGTCGCAGACCTTGTGGTCCTCACCCACCAGATCGACGAGGCCCGCATCGAGCACCGGCTGGATCGAATCGGTGAACACCACTTTCTGGACATTGAGGAACATGTCCTCGCTGGGTTCGTCCTGGGTATCGCGCCAGTGTTCGAACTCGGCCCGGTTGAACAGGTACCGCGCATTGGGGAAAGTCGGCACCCATTTGCCGTCCTGCAACATCGTGTTCCAGCCGACGTGATCGAAGTGCAGGTGGGTGCACAGCACCACGTCGACCTTGTCGCGGTCGAACCCGGCCTTGCCGAAATCCTCCATGAAAGCGGTTTGCAGGTTGCTGTTCGACGCATAGGCGAGCCGGTCGCGGTCGTTGCCGATGCAGGTATCGACGACAATCGTCAGGTCCGGCGTTTCGACCACCAGTGCGTGGATACTGAGCTTGCCCTTCCAGTCGTCGGTGACGAAATGCGGCTTGAGCCAACCCAGCCGCTGCACCTCCTCAAGGCTCGCCTTGGGGAACATCGTCGGGATGTCGAACAGCGATTCGCTCTCGACGATCTTGGTAACCCGCACCTGGCCGATCTGCCAGCGGCGCAAGCTCGTCTCGGTCTGGGTGGCCATCATTCCTCTCCCTTGGTCGCTTGCGGTCAAACGGTTCTGAAATTCAGCTCCAGCAGCACGTTGTCGGGGTCGGGCACGAAAATCTGCTTGAAGGTCGAACGGGGTATTTCGTTGATGGAGTAGTCCAGCCCCATTTGCTCGCAGCGCGCCTT
>CAMDQY010000195.1 GCA_945906005.1 Novosphingobium sp. Chol11
GCTTTACAACCCTAAGGCCTTCATCACTCACGCGGCATTGCTGGATCAGGCTTTCGCCCATTGTCCAATATTCCCCACTGCTGCCTCCCGTAGGAGTCTGGGCCGTGTCTCAGTCCCAGTGTGGCTGATCATCCTCTCAGACCAGCTAAAGATCGTCGCCTTGGTAGGCCTTTACCCCACCAACTAGCTAATCTTACGCGGGCTCATCCTAAGGCGATAAATCTTTGGTCCGAAGACATTATGCGGTATTAGCACGGATTTCTCCGAGTTATTCCGCACCCTAGGGCAGATTCCCACGCGTTACGCACCCGTGCGCCACTAGACCCGAAGGTCTCGTTCGACTTGCATGTGTTAGGCATGCCGCCAGCGTTCGTTCTGAGCCAGGATCAAACTCTCAAGTTTGTGTCACATTCAAAACGGCACGGAGTAAACTCCGCCAACCGTCAAGAATGAGCTTCAAGGAGCCGATACCTGCACTTGTCAAACGTAATGGATACGAAGGACATGTATCATCAACGCAAACCGTGGGGTTCGCGAGGATGTGGCATCGGCATAGTTAACCGGTATCCGGAGCCTTAAAACCCCCGGACCGGGCGCCGTCGCCCACATGTCCCTTCATCAAAAACCAACAATGTCAAAGAGCCACCGAACAAAAGAGGCGGACAACCAGTGGACCCCGACTATATGCCGGGGGACATGGCGTCCGTTTCTGTTGGCGACCAAAACGCACCGGCGAAAACCGGCTGAAGCGCTTCGGTGAGCAGGCATATATGGAGGGTGTCGGATTCGGTCAACGGCTTTTTTACAAAATTATTTCAGTGTGCGTTTTCCTCGCGGTTTTCCGCCCTTTGCCCGATGGTAAACAGGTTCGTGCCATAGACGGTGAACGATGACTATTCCCGTCCAAGCTTCGGACCCGGCCACGAATCGGGCCGAATCCTCCCTGATCGACACCGGATCGCAGAACACCGCACTTTCGCGCAGCCTGGCGACGCGGCTGGAGCTCGCCTCCGGGCCAAAGGTCCAGATCGTGAGCGTCGCCGACGTCTTTCCGACCGATACCGTTCATGTCGATGCGCTCGATCTGGGCCAACTGACCTTGTTCGGCCTGCAAGTGCCCTTGCTCGAAGAGCAGCGCATGGGAGCCGAAGGCATTCTCGGCACTGACGCGTTGCAAGGCCGCCGCGTGCTGCTGGACTTCGTTCACAACCGCATGGAGGTCGGCGAAACGGGGTCGCTCGGCGGCAACTCGGGTTATGAAATCGTGGTCCAGGCCAGGCGCAGGTCGGGCCAGCTCATCATGACCAATGCCCGGATCGACGGAATCCTTGTCGCCGTCGTGCTCGACACCGGCGGCGGCACTTCGGTCGGCAACCGTGCGCTGCAAGCCGCGCTTTACCGGCGCGGCAGGATCAGCCAACAGGTCAGCCTTCTCAGTGTCACCGGTCAATCGGTGGTTGCCGACATCGGCTTCGCCCGCCAGCTCGACATTGATGCGGTGACAGTCGCGAACCTGATCATCGCCTACACCGATTCGCCAGCCTTCGCCGCGCTCGATCTTTCGCGGAAACCGGCGCTCTTCCTGGGGATGCGCGAAATGCGCCTGTTCCGGCGTGTTGCGATTGACTTCCAGACGCGCAAGCTGCTGTTCGACTTGCCAGGCTGAACCGTCCTGTCCGATAGCGCCTTTGCGTTTCGCGCGCGCAACCTACATAGCAGGCCATGCCTCCCGATAACGCCGCAAACGATCCCGATGCCCGCCACGACGGCTGGCAGACGATTGCCCGCTTCCTTCCCTACCTCTGGCCGAAGGATAACGCCGGCCTGCGCTGGCGCATCTCGATCGCGGTTGTGCTCATCGTGTTTGCCAAGGCGACCACGCTGGCGCTGCCGTTCTTCTACAAGCGCGCGGTCGATTCGATGTCGCTGGAGGGCCAGCAGCCGCTGCTCGTCCTGACCTTCGCGTTCGTTCTGGCCTATGCGCTCGGACGGCTGACCGCCGTCATCTTCGACAATCTTCGCACTATCGTGTTCGAGCGGGTCGCGCAGGATGCAACGCGCCACCTCGCCGAGGACGTATTCAGCCGACTCCACCGCCTGTCGCTGCGTTTCCACCTTGCCCGGCGCACCGGCGAAGTGACCAAGGTGGTCGAGCGCGGCACCAAGAGCATCGACATCATGCTCTTCTTCCTGCTGTTCAACCTCGCTCCCACGGCGTTCGAGCTGATCGCGGTCGCCGTGATCTTCTACTTCCACTTCGGCATCGGCCTTGTGCTGGCGACAGGAGTTGCCGTCGTCACCTATGCGTTCGTCACGCGCTGGATCACCGAATGGCGCGCGGCGCTGCGCGAGAAGATGAACCGGCTGGACAACACCGCGATGAGTCGCGCGGTCGATTCGCTGCTCAATTACGAAACGGTGAAGTATTTCGGAGCCGAGGCGCGCGAGCAGGAACGCTATGCCCAGGCCACTCGCGCCTATGCCGATGCCGCGGTGACGAGCGAGAATTCGCTGGGCTTTCTCAACATGAGCCAGGCGCTGATCGTCAACCTGCTGATGGCGGGCGCGATGGGCTACACCGTCTGGGGCTGGTCGCAGGGCAAGATGACGGTGGGCGATCTGGTGTTCGTCAACACCTACCTCACCCAGTTGTTCCGCCCGCTCGACATGCTCGGCACGGTCTATCGCACGATCCGGCAGGGCCTGATCGACATGGCCGCCATGTTCAAGCTGATGGATACCGAGATCGAGGTGAAAGATGCGCCCGGCGCGCCGGCGCTGATCGTCAAGCACCCCTCGGTGGCCTTCGACAATGTGGTGTTCGGCTATGATCCTGATCGCACCATCCTGCATGGCCTCACCTTCGAGGTGCCGGCCGGGCACCATGTCGCCATTGTCGGCCCCTCTGGCGCAGGCAAGAGCACCATCGCAAGGCTGCTATTCCGGTTCTACGATCCGCAGTCAGGTCGCATCCTGATCGACGGACAGGACATCGCCATGGTGACGCAGGCCTCTCTACGCGCGCATCTGGGCATCGTCCCGCAGGATTCGGTGCTGTTCAACGAATCAATCGGCTATAATATCGGATACGGAATACCCTGGGGCCGCGAGCAAGCGACCCAGGCGGACCTGGAAGCCGCGGCACGCGCCGCCGCGCTGATGCCGCTGATCGAACGCCTGCCGCAAGGCTTCGATACTGAGGTCGGAGAGCGTGGCCTCAAGCTGTCGGGCGGCGAAAAGCAGCGCGTGGCCATCGCCCGCACCATCGTCAAGGATCCGCCAATCCTGCTGCTCGACGAGGCGACCAGCGCGCTCGACACCCGCACCGAACAGGAGGTGCTGGCAACGCTCCACAAGGCCTCAGAAAACCGCACCAGCCTTTCCATCGCGCACCGCCTGTCGACCGTCACCGATGCCGATTCGATCCTCGTTCTGCAGGACGGGCGGCTGGAGGAGCAGGGATCGCATTCCGACCTGTTGCGCAAGGACGGGCTTTACGCGGCGATGTGGGCACGGCAGGCTCAGGAAACAGAAGAACTGGACGAAGCGGCCCAGTGAGTCGCGCGTAAGCCGCGTCCACGTGCGGGAGAGAGCCATGCAATTCGAAGTCATCGCCGAAGGACTGGATTTCCCCGAAGGTCCGGTCGTCATGGAAGACGGATCGATTATCGTCGTCGAAACTCATGGCGGACGCATCACCCGCTGCTGGAATGGCGGCCGCAAGGAAGTGGTCAGCACGCCGGGCGGCGGACCCAACGGCCTTGCGATCGGCCCAGACGGCGCGCTCTACCATTGCAACAACGGCGGGCACGACGAGAACCACAGCGGCGGGCGGATCGAGCGGATCGACCTCGCCACCGGCAAGTTCGAGCGCCTTTACGACAGCTGCGACGGCGAAGTGCTGAGCGCGCCCAACGACATCATGTTCGATACCCAGGGGCAGATGTGGTTCAGTGATCTTGGCCGCATCGGCGACAAGACCAAGGAATGGGGCGGTATGTATTGCGCTTCGCCCGATGGATCGAAGATCACGCGGATCGTCGAGCGGGCCTTGAGCTACAATGGTATCGGCATTTCGCCCGACATGACCACAGTCTATGCCGCCGACACCTATTCAGCGCGGCTGTGGGCGGTGGATCGCAAGGCCGAACTTCAAAAGCCGCGCCTTGTCGGCACCGCGCCCGGCCCGGTGTTCCTCGACAGCCTTGCGATGACCGCGGCGGGCAACATTGCCGTTGCGGCAGTCACGGGCGGCGCTATCGCGACCTTCACACCGAGCGGAGACGTGACGATGACCCCGGTGGATGACCGGGTCGTCACCAACATCGCCTTTGGCGGCGCGGACATGATGGACGCTTACCTGACCTTCTCGGGCCACGGTACGCTGGTGAAATGCCGCTGGCACGAGCCGGGGATGAGGTTG
>CAMDQY010000196.1 GCA_945906005.1 Novosphingobium sp. Chol11
GCGGTGCTGCGCAGCCGGGTAGCGAGGTTGAGGACATCGGCGGTGTAAAATTCTCCTGGCAGGTGATCCAAGGGCTCGATGCCAAGGAACTGCGCGGCCTGCTCGATACGGCCAAGCAGCAGCTCGGCTCGGGCATTGCCGCGATCTGCGCGGTAAATGACGGCAAGGCGGCGTTTGCCGTCGCCGTGACCGACGACCTTACCGGCAAGTTCAGCGCGGTCGATCTGGTGCGCGCTGGGGTCGAGGCGCTGGGCGGCAAGGGCGGCGGTGGTCGTCCGGACATGGCGCAGGGCGGAGGTCCTGACGTTTCCAAGGCAGCCGACGCGATCGCGGCAGTCCGGGCGGCGCTCGCGGAATAAGCCTCTGGCACCGCTTGCGCGGCCCAATCAGGTCTTCTGGTCCTGAAGGGAAGCCGAACGCAGCGTGGGGCGCTCGTCCAGCTTGCCTTCTTCCATGATTTGATCGCGCATCCGGTCACGCATCTCGTGGATCGAGACGATCACTGGCCCCATCGGCACGCCCAGATCGACCAGCACCGCCTCCGACAATTGCAGCGAGCTTCCGAGCGTCTCCGGCACGGCGTGCGTGGCTCCGGCGCGGTAGAGCGCGGCGGCGTGGCTGGCGTCGCGGGCGCGCGCGATGATCGGCACATTGGTCGACCTTGCACGTAGCCGCTTGACGATGCGGTGTGCGGATACGGGCTCGTCCATGGTGATGATGACGGCGCTCACCTGGTCCAGATCCATCTTCACGAGCGCGTTGCTGTTCGCGGCATCGCCGAACGTGACCTTGTAGCCGTCGCGCTGTCCCTGCATGACCAGATCGCCGTCGCTGTCGATGGCAATGAAGGGTTTGGCGTGCTTATCGAGCATGTCCGCGACCAGCCTTCCCACCCTGCCGAAGCCGACGATGATTGCGCGCTCGGCCGTTGCCTCGGCTTCAATCGGCACGAGTGGTTCGTTCGAATCGACGCGGCGAGCGGCGATCTTGCCCAGAAGCGCGAGGATCGGTGTCACCGTGAGGCCGAGGGCGGTGACGATCTGCCAGAACTGCGCGGTGCCCGGCTGAATGAGCTGCGCCATTGTCGCCGCGCTGAGCACAATCAGCGTGGTTTCGGACGGGCTCGACATGAGGATGCCCGTTTCCATCGAGGTGCCCCGGCGCGCGCCCATCAGGCCTAGCAGAAGCCCGGTGACGATCGCCTTGAGCAGCACGACGCCGATGGTCGCGGCAACGATCGCGCCGAGGTTGTCCCACACAGCGCGAAGGTCGATGTTCATGCCGATCGTGATGAGGAACACACCGAGCGCGAGCCCCTTGAACGGCTCGGTTATGTGCTCGACCTCGGTATGGTATTCGGTTTCGGCGATCAGCAGCCCGGCGATCAGCGCGCCGACGATCGGCGAGAGGCCGACTGCCGCGGTTGCTAGCGAGGCGGCGATCACCACGAGCAGGCTGGCGGCAAGGAACAGTTCGGGGCTCTTGGTGCGCGCGGCCTGTGCGAACAGACGGGGCAGCATCAGCCTGCCGATCACCAGCAGTCCGCCGATAACGACCGCTCCGACCAGCAAAGTCATCGCCAGCCCGTCGTTATCCTGCGCTACCTGCGGTGCAAGCGCGCCAAGGAGGAAGATGATCGGGACGATGGCGATGTCCTCGAACAGCAACATTGCAAGCGCCGCGCGCCCAACGGGCGTACTGGTGTTGGTGATGCGCAGGACAAGCGCCGTCGAAGACAGCGCAAGTGCGAGGCCCAGTGCCACCGCGCCCGGAACAGGTTGCCCGGCAGCCGCCAGCACGAAGGTCAGCAGCGCGCCGCTGACGATGAGTTCGAGCGCGCCCAGTCCGAACACAAGCTTGCGCAGCGACCAAAGCCGGTCGAACGACAGCTCCAGCCCGATCGAGAACAGCAGCAGCACGATCCCCAGTTCGGCAAATATGCCGAGGCCTTCTGGGTCGCTGATCGTGATGTGAGCGAGCCACGGGTACTCGAATACGAAGCGCCCGAGGCCATAAGGTCCGACCAGCAACCCCACGAGAATGAAGCCAATGATCGGCGTGATCCGGATCCGCGCGAACAGCGGAATGACGAGACCCGCCGCGCCAAGAATGACGAGAGCGTCGGAAAGGATTGGGGAAGTCAGTTCGCCTGCGGCCATGTGAAACACCTATGGTAGGGTGAGGCCGATGTCACGCAGCAGCGGCGGTGGAATTCGGATGGCAGGAGCGGACGTGGTGATCGTGGGCGGTGGTCCGGCTGGCATGATGGCGGGCCTGCTGTTTGCCCGAGCGGGGATCTCGACCGCGGTTTTGGAGAAGCACGCCGATTTCTTCCGCGACTTCAGGGGCGGCACCGTCCACCCCTCGACCATGGAGGTGCTCGACCAGCTCGGGATGCTCGGGCGGTTCCTCGAACGGCCGCACGACAAGGTTTATGGCGCGCAGATCCGAATTGCCGGGCAGGACTACTGGATCGGTGACCTTTCTCACCTCGATACGCCGGCACCGTTCATTGCGATGATGCCGCAGGGGGACTTCCTCGATTTCCTGCGCGACGAGGCGGCGGCTTTTTCGTCGTTCCAGCTGGAACTGGAAGCCGAGGCGACCGGCTTCGTCGAGGAGCAAGGGCGCATTGCCGGAGTGCGGCTTGCCGATGGGCGCGAGGTGAGGGCGGGCAAGCTGGTGTTGATGACCGACGGTCGTGGCTCGCTCGTGCGCAGGCAGGCAATGCTGCCGCTGACGAAGCTTGGCGCGCCGATGGACGTGTTCTGGTTTCACCTGCCCAAGACGGCGAACCAGGGCGAGGCACTGCGCGGGGCGATCGATACCGGGCGAATGGCGGTGTTGATCGACCGGCGGACCTATTGGCAGGCGGCGTTTCTCATTCCCAAGGGCAGCGGAGACATGATCAAGGCGCGTGGGATTGGCTGGCTGCGCGATCAGTTCGCGGCGCTGTTTCCCGAGCTCGATCTTTCGGGCGGGCTGGAGAGCACCGAAGACCTGTTCCTGCTATCGGTCGCGCTCGACCGGCTCGACAAGTGGCATCGGCCCGGCCTGTTGGCGATCGGCGATGCAGCGCACGCGATGAGCCCGATCGGCGGCATTGGCATCAACCTGGCGATCCAGGACGCGGTGGCGACCGCCAACATACTCGCAGCGCCAATGGCGCGCGGGCAGAATATCGATGGCTTGCTCGCAAATGTTCAGAAGCGGCGTGAATGGCTGACCCGGGTGATCCAGCGCGGGCAGAAACTGGCGCAGGACAACGTTATCGGCGCGGTACTGTCGGGCGCTCCGATCACTCGCGCGCCGTTGCCGGTGAGGATGCTCGACAGGTTCCCGCTGCTGCGCCGCATACCGGGCCGGATCATCGGCCTCGGCGTGCGGCGCGAGCGGGTGGAGGCACCAATCGCGTAATTTCTTTCCCCTGGGGAAGGGGAAAACGCGATCAGGCCTTCGCCATGGCCACTTCGAGGTTCTCGACGATCTTCTCGAAGAACTTTTCGGTTGTCATCCAGCTCTGGTTAGGGCCGATGAGCAGCGCGAGGTCCTTCGTCATGTAGCCTGCCTCCACGGTCTCGACGCAGACGCGCTCGAGAGTTTCGGCGAACTTCACCACTTCTGGGGTTTCGTCGAAGGTGCCGCGATAATAGAGGCCGCGGGTCCATGCGAAAATCGAGGCAACCGGGTTGGTCGAGGTCGCGTTGCCCTTCTGGTGCTCGCGGTAGTGGCGGGTCACGGTGCCGTGCGCGGCCTCTGCCTCGACGGTCTTGCCATCGGGCGAGAGCAGCACCGAGGTCATCAGGCCGAGCGAGCCGAACCCCTGCGCAACCACGTCCGACTGCACGTCGCCGTCATAGTTCTTGCAGGCCCAGACGAACTTGCCGCTCCACTTGAGCGCGGCGGCGACCATGTCGTCGATCAGGCGGTGCTCGTAAATGATGCCTTTTTCGGCGAACTTTTCCTTGAAGCCCTCGGTTTCGAACACTTCCTGGAACAGGTCCTTGAAGCGCCCGTCATAGGCCTTCAGGATCGTGTTCTTGGTCGAGAGGTAAACCGGCCAGCCCAGGTTGTATCCGTAGGTGAGGCTGGCGCGCGCGAAATCGCGGATCGAATCGTCGAGGTTGTACATCGTCATCGCCACGCCCGCCGACGGGAAGTCGAACACGTCGAGATCGATTTTCTCGCCATTGGTGCCGTCCCAAACCATGCGCAGCTTGCCGGGGCCGGGAATCAGCGTGTCGGTGGCGCGATACTGGTCGCCGAAAGCGTGACGGCCGATGACGATCGGATCGGTCCAGCCGGGAACAAGTCGCGGTACGTTGTCGATAACGATCGGCTCGCGGAAGACGACACCGCCCAGGATGTTGCGGATCGTGCCGTTGGGCGACTTCCACATC
>CAMDQY010000197.1 GCA_945906005.1 Novosphingobium sp. Chol11
TGGGTGGCTACCCGGTGACCGCGCTCGGGTTCCAGACATTCGTCTATGGCGAGCCGAGAATGTACGGCCTTTCGGTCAAGTACCACTTCTGACCCACACATGCCGTCCCGCCAACCCCGGCGGGACGGCATGCAGATAGCGGTCACATCAATTCAAACGAGATATGTGCCGGGATCGGCGATCGGATGATCTCGATGTCGCCAAGCGCCGAATGTCACGCTTTGGCGACCACATTGGAACAAATCGCCATTGCTGCAAGCGATGACCGCTCGCAGTCTCTCGTGCTAAAGCGGTCGAAATTTGAAAAAAGGATGGCGGGTATGAATGTGATCACGCGCGAGGCGCTCATTTCCGTCGATTCCCATGTGGAATTCAAGGACGACTGGGTGAAGGAGCGGCTTTCGTCGCGGATGCAGGGCGTGTGGGACGCTGCAGTCGGTGCGATGAAGGCCGATCAGATCAAGGCGCGGGGAGGGCGGCCGCCGCTCGATCAGAACGATTTCGTCGATCTCGAGGCGGCGACCGATCCCGGGCATTACGAGCCCGCGGCCAAATTGCGCGCGATGGACCGCGACGGCGTCGAGGCCGAAGTGATCTTTCCTGAAGTCGGCGCGAACAAGATCTGCACGCCGCAATATATGGGCAACGATTGGCGAGAGGGGATCGCCGGCTTCAACCAGGCGATGGCCGATTTCGCCGCATACGATCCCAATCGACTGCTCACGGCTTACCAGATGCCGCTCGCCGACGTTCCGTTTGCGGTGCGCGAGGTGGAGCGGTTGGCGAAACTGGGCGCGCGTTGCATCCAAGTGCATCCCTACCCGGCAGAACTTGGCCTGCCCGACTTTCAGGATTCCGTTTACGATTCGCTGTGGGCCGCGGCGAGCGAGCACAATCTCGTGGTGCTCAATCACCTCGACATCAAGGCATCGATGCTGGAGGTGTTCCTGCGCGATCCGACGCCGCAGCGCGGAATCTACACCATGCTGCCGGCAATGGGCCTGGCCGAGACCATGTGCTTCTGGATTCTCACCGGCACGCTGGAGCGCTTTCCGAACCTGCGCGTGATGTTTGTCGAGCCGGGCCTTGGCTGGCTGCCGTGGCTGTTCGAGAAACTCGATGAGCGCATGCACATGCACTACAAATTTCCGGGCATGAAGAAGCTGCCCAGTGAGTATTTCAAGACCCAGATGGGGGCGACCTTCATGTACGAGCCGACCGGCCTCAAGGCCGCCTATGAATTCTTTGGGCCGGACTGCCTGTTCTGGTCGACCGATTTTCCGCACCCGGCGACCTGCTGGCCCGATTCGCAGAGCCAAGTGAAATCGCAGTTCGCAGCAGCGGGCTTGCCCGATGATGCGCGCCGCAAGATCGTGCACGACAATGCGCAACGGATGTTCGGACTGGGTGTTACGGCGTAAAACTGGTCTGGCGACCGACCGAGGAGAGTGATCATGGCAGGCGTATTGTCCGGAATCCGTGTTCTCGACCTGACCTGGGGCATCAGCGGCCCCCTGGCGACGATGCTGCTGTCCGATCAAGGCGCAGATGTCATCAAGATCGAGCCGAAAGGCGGCGATCCGTTCCGCAGCCAGCTTGGTTACAAGACCTGGCAGCGCGGCAAGCGCAGCGCCGAGCTTGACCTGCACGATGCTGACGACCTTGAAGCCTTCATGGTGCTTGCCGCTCATGCCGACGTGCTGGTCGAGAGCTTCACGCCGGGTGTAACCGAGAGGCTGGGCATCGACTACGCGACGCTGTCCGCGCTCAACCCACGCCTCGTCTATGCTTCGATCACCGGCTATGGACGCGACAATGAATATTCAGACCGGCCCGGTTACGACCTGCTCGTCGCCGCGCGTTCCGGGTTGAATTGGGAACACCGTGGCTGGCCTGAGGGATGCGTGCTGCACATGTCGCGCCGTCCCGATCCGCTCGAAGGCTTCGACGTGCCTTATTCGATGCTTCAAGGGCCGGCACGGCCGGGACCGATGACCACCGGCGCACCGGCGGCGAGTGTCGGCGCGTTCTACGCGCTCTATACCGGCATCAACGCCGCGCTGCTCGCGCGCGAAACGACCGGGCGAGGGCAGTGGGTCGAGACCAGCCTGTTCCAGGGCGCGGGAGCGGCGGCTTCGAGCGCTTGGCAACGTGCTGAGAACCCGGATTTCGAGGGTTACAACACCTGGATCAAGGCATCGAAATCGCCCAAGGGCCATTTCCAGTGCAAGGACGATCGCTGGGTGCATCAGTGGGTGATGAACCCCCGTTTCGTGCTTGAAGCGTCAGAGGGTGACGAGATCAACTGCTCACCCAACCTCTCGGTGCAAAACGACCCCAACCGGTTCGGCACCGGCATGGAAGAGATTGTTGCGATCGTCCATTACACTCCGATCCTTGCCGAGCGGATGAAGAAGTTCACTTCCGGAGACTGGATCAAGGCCGCCGCTGCTGCCGACGTGCCGACGCAGGAAGTGCGTTCGCCCGAAGCCGCGCTCGCCGATCCGCTGCTGCTGGAGGATGGCTGCGTGCGCGAGATCGACGATCCGGAACTGGGCGTGATCCGCCAGGTCGGCACGGTAATCGAACTCAGCGAAACGCCGGGACAGCCGGGTGGGCCGGCACCGTATGCCGGACAGCACAATGATGAAGTGAGGGCCGAAGCCAGGGCATTGCGCAATAAACCCGCCGCACCTGCGGGACCGGGTGCTACGCTTTCCCATCCGCTGGCGGGGGTCCGCGTGCTCGACATGGGGCTGGCTGTGGCCGGGCCATTCTGCTGCCAGGTGCTGGCCGACCTTGGCGCCGACGTCATCAAGGTCAACGCCTTCCACGATTTCTACTTCCAGAAAAACCACATCTCGATGGCCTGCAACCGGGGCAAGCGCAGCCTGTGCGTCGACCTGAAAACCGGCGAAGGCATGGAAGTCCTGCGCAAGCTGGTCGCCACCGCCGACGTGGTCATGCACAACATGCGCTATGACGCGGCGATCCGGCTCGGGGTCGATTACGAGAGCCTCAAGACGATCAAGCCCGACCTCATCTACTGCCACACCCGCGGAAACGAGCGCGGCCCGCGCGAAAAGCTGCCCGCCAACGACCAGATGGGCGCTTGCCTTGCCGGCGTGCAATACGAGGACGGCGGCATGTCGGACGGAGGCAAGCCGTTCTGGTCGCTGACGTCGTTTGGCGATACCGGTAACGGTTTCCTTGCGGCAAACGGCATCCTCAATGCGCTGTATCATCGGAAGCGAACGGGCGAGGGGCAGTTCGTCTCGACCGCGATCGTCAACGCGCAGTTGCTCAATATCTCGCACGTGCTGGCGCGCCCCGATGGTTCCGGGTTCGACCGGCCCCGGCTCGACGGCGAGCAGACCGGCATCGCCGCGCTCTACAGCCTCTACGAAACTGCCGACGGCTGGATCGCTATCGCTGCGGTGACCGACGAGGCATGGGCGGCTCTGCAGGATACGCTCGACCTGCCCGAGCTTCGCGGTGAACGATTTGCGACAAAAGAGGCCAGGTACACGAACGACAAGGCCTTGCGGACGATCCTGCGCGAAGCGTTCAGGTCTCGGACTGCTATTCAATGGCGCGACCAGTTCGACAGCGTCGAGGTACCCTGCGAGGTCAGCGATCCCACGTTCGGCCAGAATGTCTACGACAAGGCCTGGATGCGCGAGCGCGGATGGACAGTGTCGCACCGTCAGCCGCTGGTCGGCCAGTTCGATCAGTTCGGCAGGATCATCGATTTTTCCGAGACGCCCGGCATCATTCAAGGCCCTCCGATCGTACTGGGCGATTCCACCGCCCAAATTCTCGACGAGCTCGGTTACGGCGCGGAACAGGTGGAACGCATGCACGAGGCTAAGATCGTGGGTGTCTGGTCTGAAGGACAGCCGCTACTCGAAGGCCCGCGCCGCTTCATGGGCCTGAAGCCTTCGACCTACGAGAAGGCCGAAGAAACGCCGGGCGAGGTGGTCAATTCAGGCGAGCCTGTCGCTGCAAAATGATCGCAACAGCAGCGAGCGGTTCCATGCCAGATGATCTTCGGGTCGACCTCGTGGATGCGGCTGCCTCGACAGCGATCTCGCATGAGTTCCGGCTGCCTACACACACGCTGCACTACCTGACATGGGGCGCTCCCGCGGCTCCACCAATCGTTCTCGTTCATGGCGGATTGGACAACGCACAGACATGGAACGAAGTGGCGACGTGTCTCGCCAGCAACTGGCACGTCCATGCTCTCGACCTGAGGGGACACGGCGACAGCGACTGGTCGTCGACCGGCGACTATTTCAACGAATCCTACATCGCGGACATGGCGCGCTTCCTGAAGGA
>CAMDQY010000198.1 GCA_945906005.1 Novosphingobium sp. Chol11
AAAGGCCTCGTCGGCCAGCCCCTCAGTGACGATGACGTGCGCCATGGCGGTGAGCACCGCGACATTGGTGCCCGGCGTCAGCGCGAGGTGGTGTTCCGCCTCGACATGCGGCGAGCGCACCAAGTCGATGCGGCGCGGGTCGATCACGATCAGCTTTGCGCCCTGCCTGAGCCGCCGCTTCATGCGTGAAGCGAAAACCGGGTGCGCATCGGTGGGGTTCGCCCCGATAACGAGGATCACGTCAGCCTGCATCACGCTGTCGAAATCCTGCGTGCCGGCCGAGGTGCCGAACGTGGTCTTGAGGCCATAGCCGGTCGGCGAGTGGCACACCCGCGCGCAGGTATCGACATTGTTGGAGCCGAACCCGGCGCGCACCAGCTTCTGGACGAGGAACGTCTCCTCGTTGGTGCAGCGGCTGGAAGTGATGCCGCCAAGCGCCCGCGCACCGTGCTTGGCTTTGATCGCACCCAGCCGCGCGGCGGTGAATTCCAGCGCCTCGTCCCACGAAACTTCGCGCCACGGCTGGTCGATGCTCTCGCGGATCATCGGCGTGGTGATCCGGTCGCGGTGATTGGCATAGCCCCAGGCGAAGCGGCCCTTGACGCAAGAGTGGCCGCGATTGGCCTTGCCGTCTTTCCACGGCACCATGCGCACCAGTTGCTCGCCGCGCATCTCGGCGCGGAAGGTGCAGCCCACCCCGCAATAGGCGCAGGTGGTGACGACGGCGCGCTCGGGCTTGCCGATCGCCTTGACGCTTTTCTCTTGCAGCGTCGCGGTCGGGCAGGCCTGCACGCAGGCCCCGCAGGAGACGCATTCGCTCGACAGGAAGGTGTCGCCTGCCTGCCCCGCACTGACCATGCTGGCAAAGCCGCGCCCGTCGATGGTCAGCGCGAGCGTGCCCTGCACTTCGTCGCAGGCGCGCACGCAACGTGAGCAGACAATGCATTTGCTGGGGTCGAAATCGAAATAGGGATTGGACGTGTCGGTCGGCGCGCCGAGGTGATCCGCGCCTTCGTATCCATAGCGCACGTCGCGCAGGCCCACGGCGGCGGCCTGATCCTGAAGCTCGCAATCATTGTTGGCCGAACAGGTCAGGCAATCGAGCGGGTGATCGGAGATATACAGCTCCATCACCCCGCGCCGCAGCTTTTCGAGCCGGGGCGTCTGCGTGGCAACCTGCATGCCATTCTCTGCGGGCGTGGTGCAGCTTGCCGGCGTGCCCTTGCGGCCCTCGATCTCGACCAGGCACAGCCGGCACGAGCCGAACGCCTTCACATTGTCGGTCGCGCACAGGCTTGGGATCGAACCGCCACTTGTCGCAGCGGCCCGCATCACCGACGTCCCGGCAGGCACGGTGACGCTGCGCCCGTCAATGGTGAGTGTCACCTGTGTATCGGACAACACCTTTGGCGTGCCGAAATCGGCCTGCCGTTCATAGGTCACGACGCTTCTCCGCTTCGGCGAGGTCCGCCGGGGAATTGATATTAGCAGGTTTCGCCGCAAGCTTCACTGCTCGCGCGCCCACTGCCTGAGCAAAGGCGATCATCGAGTGGCGACCTTCGCCGGTCAGCACCGCCTCGATCGCCTCGCATGCTGAACTTGGCCACAGCCCGACGACCGGCTGGCTGGCGAGAAAGGCTGGCGCCGGGGCAAGCAGCTCAGGCAGGTTTTCCGGCAAGCCGATACTGTCCACGCCGAGCGTCAGTACTGCCGCGTAGCCCTCATCGCGCGCCAGATGAAGCGCGGCGGCGATTCCGCCGAGCGGCCCTGATCCCGGCGCGGGCCAGTCCGGAATGGTGGGAGCAGGAGCCGTCTCGCGTCCGGCGACCACGACATATTCGCACCAACCCGAAAGCCGGCCGACCGCCAGCGCGAGGAGGGTATGGCCATGCAATTCGGCGAGCGCCTTGTCGCTGCCGAAGCGGCTGCTCTGTCCGCCAGCAAGCACGCAGCCAAGGATCACTGCCCGCGCTCCTGCCCGACAAAACGATACGATACGCCAGCGAATTCGAGAATGGACTGTGGCAGCGCGGCGCGTTCGACCACGATACCATCCAGGAAAAGCGCAATGTCGAGCGCGGCTTTCATGGTTTTCATTACTGGCAATTGCCCGTCGAAGACAGTCTGCGACGGCTTGATCTGGTAATAGAAATCAGCCAACTCCGCAATGCTTCGAAATTCGAGCCGATAGGGCCCCTGTTCGACTACCAGCAAGACCGTGCCCTGCGCCGCGTCGATCTCGCTCGTCGCGCGGTGGTCGTCCGGCTGCGGAAGTAAGCGCAACGAATGGTCGCCGATGTCGATCTTGCCCGCCCAGACGTCGCCGCCTCGCCCCGCGCTCTTGCCGCCTTCGACGAGCATCAGCCTGACCCGGTCGCCGGTCGCGACAAGATTGGTAAATCCCAGCGCGGCTGCGCTGCTCCAGCCGCGCTCGATATCGGCCATACCGCTACCGCGATGTTCGTTTTGCGCGTCGCGGAATTCGCAGTCGGACTGGGTTCCCATCGTGAAGATGGACCAGTGGCTCGCATCTGCTGGGGCGCTATTGGATTCGGGCGTGAACGGTCCGGTAGCGGGATTGCAGCCATTCCAGTAATGATCGTGCGCGCCCTGTAGGGTTGCGACTAAACTTGCTTCGGGCAAGGTCAGCTCGATCCGGCTTTCAGTGATGACCGCGCGGCCCGCTACCTCGAACCGGAAGCTGTAGGGACAGTCGTCTTCGCCTGCATCGAGGCTCACGCGATCGGCATGGAAATCGTATTCGCGGAACCCGCCACCCAGCGGAAAGAAGGCGATATGCAGGTAAGCGCGCTGTTGCTCGTCCGTCCGCTCGCCGAGATACGACAGGAAGGCGATCTTGAAAAAGCCGACAGCGGGATCGTTGATGTAGCAGTACCAGTAATCGGCCCAGGGACGTCCCGCAGGTAGTCTTGGCCGGTAAGCGCCCAATGCGCTTTCGTTGAATGTTGCGCTGCCGGCTTTCGAAACCATCGCAGTCATTAGAAATCCTCCGGCCATTGCTTCAGCGCCGAAAGCACCGGGTAGGGTGTGAAGCCACCAAGCGCGCAAAGCGAAGCGTCACGCATCGTTTCGCAAAGGTCTTCGAGCAGGGCGACATCCTGCTCGCGCGTACTGGCCTGCTTGCGGGCATTATGCATCTGGGGCAGAGCCTCGACCTTGTCGGGCGAACGCTCCCCGCCCGAACGGATGCGCTCGATCAGTTCCACGCCGCGAGTCGAACCGATCCGGCACGGGGTACACTTGCCGCAGCTTTCGGCAGCGCAAAACTCCATCGCGAACTGCGCCTGCCGGCCCATGTCGGCAGTGTCGTCGAACACCACCACCCCGCCGTGGCCAATCAGGCCGCCGGCTTCGGCATAGGCTTCGTAATCGAATGGCAAATCGAACTGGTCCGGGTGGATATAGGCGCCCAGCGGCCCGCCGACCTGCACCGCCTTGACTGGACGGCCCGATGCGGTGCCGCCGCCGATCTGGTGGATCAGGTCGTGGAGAGTGATACCGAATGCGGTTTCATACAGCCCGCCGTACTTGATATTACCCGCAAGCTGGATCGGCTTGGTGCCCTTCGAGCGGGCGACGCCAAGGCTATCGTAGAGCAAAGCTCCGCCCGGCGTAAGCACGTGCGGTATCGCGGCGAGCGTAAGCACGTTGTTGACCGCGGTGGGGCAGCCGAACAGGCCTTCGAGCGCAGGCAGCGGCGGCTTGGCGCGCACTTCGCCGCGCTTGCCTTCGATCGAATTCAACAGCGAGGTCTCCTCGCCGCAGATATAGGCTCCCGCGCCGACGCGCACCTCGATCGTGAAAGGCGCGATCCGGTCCGCGCACAAAGCCAAAGCAGCGTTGAGCTTTGCAATCGCGTGCGGATATTCGCTTCGCACATAGATATAGCCATGCGACGCGCCGACCGCATAGGCGGCAATCGCCATGCCCTCGATGAGCTGGAACGGATCGCCCTCCATCAGCATGCGGTCGGCAAAGGTGCCGCTGTCGCCCTCGTCAGCGTTGCACACGATATATTTGCGCGCGCCTTGCGCCTGCAGCACCGTCCGCCACTTGATCCCCGCCGGGAAGCCCGCACCGCCGCGCCCGCGCAGTCCTGAGCCGATGACTTCATCGACGACCTCTTCAGGCGCAAGCGAGCGAGCACGCTCCAGCCCCGTCCAGCCCCCAGCCGCGGCATAATCGTCGAAGTTCAACGGCCGCGTCTTGCCCGCTCGCGCGAATGTCAGCCGCTGCTGCCCGGCGATGAACGGATGGTCCGTGATCCGGCCGATCGCCTTCTTGCTGCTATTTTCGAGCACCGATGCAACATCGTCTGC
>CAMDQY010000199.1 GCA_945906005.1 Novosphingobium sp. Chol11
CAGGATGCTGATTGCGCCAGTAATCGGGATCGCGCGTCTGCGACGAAACGATCGTCACCTCAGGGCCGTGGAAGGTGCCCTCGTAAAGCTCGTAGTCGACGCCGAAGCCGTCCATCGGATCGGTGTGAAACGCGACTTCGAGGTCGCGGAAGATGCGAATGTTGTTGGCGGCGACCGCCGCGCGCGATTCAGGCATCGGCGCTTCGTATTCGACGCCGAGCCAGTGCGCACCGTTGCGCGAGTTGAGCATGAAGTTGAACGGTCCGAAGAACTCGGTGATGACGCCGCCGATCTCGATCAGGCAGGCGTTCCAGTTCGGCCCCGGAAGATCGAGCATGAAGTTGCCGTCATAGACCTCCACGAAGTGCTTCACCGCCTCCTGGTAGTCGTTGATAACGGCATTCATGTGGCTGAGGCGCCCTGGCGCGACAATGGTGGACAATCTGGCTCTCCCATGCGGCCCCGTCACATCCCGGACTGGCCTTGCCCCTCGTCAATTTCACCGCCGGGCTTGACTGTCAACGGCTTCCTCGGGAACGTTGAATGTCTGATCCGAGTCCGCCTTCGGCGGTTCGGATCGTTCGGCACCGGCCCACTCCCCCACCCGGCCACCCAGAGCATACAATCTCGTTGGGTGGCCGGGTGGGGGAGTGGGCCGGTGCGGTCACCGAAATTCGCAAATCGCGAATTTCGCAAGAACTTGGACGGAGAGAGCGATGCAGGTGAAACGCGATCAGGACTTCTTCTGGGAAGGGATCGACCGGGGCGAACTGCTCGTCCAGAAATGCGACGACTGCGACGCCCTGCGCCACCCGCCGCTGCCGCGCTGCTGCGTTTGCGGTTCGGAGCAATGGAGCGCTGCGCCGCTGTCGGGAGAGGGAACCATCCTCGCCTTCCTCGAATCGGTGCATCCCTCGCGCCGCGACGAGGAGCCGCGCTGTGTCTGCCTTGTCGAGTTGCCCGAGGGGCTGCGCATGATTTCCAGCGTGCTCGATCCCGAAAACGCCGCAAACGGCGCCCCGGTGCGTTTCGAAATCACCGAGTACGACGGGCAGCTAGTGCCGATGGTCCGCACGATTGGAGGTGGGCAATGAGCGCACCGGGACAGACTGCTATCACCGGCATCGGCCAGACCGCCTACACCAAGGATTCGGGCCGCACCGTCATGGCGCTGTGCGCCGAGGCGAGTATGAAGGCGATCGAGGATGCGGGGTTGGAACGCGGCGACATCGATGGGCTGATAAGCTTCACGATGGACACCAATTCGGACCACGATCTCCAGTCCGCGCTCGGCCTGCCGCTGGTGCGCTGGACCGCCAAGGCGCCGTTCGGCGGCGAGGGGGCCTATGCCACGTTCCAGCTCGCCGCCGCCGCGATCGAAAGCGGGCAGGCCGGCAACGTGCTGATCTTCCGCGCGTTCAACGAACGGTCGGAAGCGCGCTTCGGCCAGCCCAGCTTCAATCCCTCGGCGATGCCACGCGACTTTCACCGCAGCCTTGGCCTCGTCACGCCCGGACAGGTCTATGCCATGTGGCACAAGCCGTTTCTCGATGCGCGCGGCATGACCAACGAGGATCTCGGCCATCTGGTCGTGCAGATGCGCGCCTGGGCAGCCAACAATCCCGATGCGTGGTTCTATGGCCGGCCGATCACGCTGGAGGATCACCAGCGCTCGCGCTGGATCGTCAAGCCTGTGCTGCGGCTTTACGACTTATGCCAGGAGACCGATGGCGGCGTGGCCTTCGTCGTCTCGCGGCTGGATCAGGCGCGCATGTCGGGCCGCCCGGTGGTGCGCGTGCTCGGCGTGCAGCAGGCATGGCCGCTGGGCGAATCGATGATGTACAACTACTACAAGAGCAACCTAGTCCATGCCGAGGATACAGAGCATGTTGCCAGGGCGCTCTGGGAACAGACCGGACTCTCCCCTGCCGAAATCGACGTCTCGACGATCTACGACAATTTCTCGTCCTCCATTCCCATTTCGTATGAGGGGTACGGCCTGTGCAAGCGCGGCGAGGTGCGCGACGCGATCCGTGGCGGAGAACTGGGGCCGGGCGGTTCGACCCCGGTCAACACCAACGGCGGGCTGATCGGCGAGGCATACCTGCACGGCCTCAACAATGCGGCCGAATGTGTGCGCCAGATGCGCGGCACCTCGCCCAACCAGATCGAAGGCGCGAAGATCGCGCTGTGCGCGGGGCGGCAGTGCGCGATGGTTCTGGCGAGGGAGTAAGGAGCGCTTAGTCCGCGTTCTCTCCCGCCCGCGCCGACTTGGGCAGGCCGAGCACGCGCCGCCCCTCGATCATCGGCTCGCCGGGTTGCCAAAGGCCGACGACCTTGTCTTCCGCAAGCGCATCTATCTCGGCGCGTGCGAAACCCAGCTCGTCGAGGATTGCGGCGCTGCTGTCACCCAGCACCAGCGGCCCGCAAGGGATGGTCGCGGGCGTGTCGGAGAACTCGTAGGACAGGCCGACCTGATCGAACCTGCCGACGATCGGATGGTCGAACCGCGCGGTGAGGCCCATGGCCTCGATCTCGGGATCGTCGTGGAAGCGCTGGCCGAACCGGGGATCGCTGGTCTCGCAGGGCACGCCCGCGGCATCGAGCGAGGCGAACCATTCCGCAGCAGAGCGAGCGGCGAAGGTCGTTTCGAGCAGTGAACGCAGCGCCGCGTCGTCCGCGCGCAGTTCGGCAATCCCCGGCAGCACGCCCACCAGCCGCCGCCAGTGATCCTCGCTGATCACCGCCAGCGCCAGCCAGCCTTCGGCGCAGGGATAAATCCCGTAAAGCGCCGTAAAGTGCGTCTGCATGCCGTCGAGCTGCCAGCGCTCCAGCGGCGAGCCGTCGGGCCGCGCCATGATATGCGAGGCGTTGAGCAATTGCGCATTGACGATCGAGGTGCGCAGGAACTGGCCCTCGCCGGTGCGCATCCGGTGCCGCAGCGCGTTCATCATGCCGATCGCCGAGAGCAGCCCGTTGCCGGTGTCGCCGAACTGGGTCATCGTCCAGATCGGCTTGCCGCCGCGCGCCATGCCGCCGTCTTCCCATTCGACGCCCGCCTGACAGGCGCCGGTCTGCTCGTTGCCGGGAAGATCTTCGAGCGGGCCGGGCAGGAAGCCGAGCGTATGGCAATAGATGAGGTCGCTCCGCACGGCCCTGAGGCTCTCGTAGTCGATCCCGAGCCGCACCGCCGCGCCATAGCGCATGTTATGCTGTACGATGTCGGCGCTCGCCACCAGCCGGTGCAGCACTTCACGACCGCCTGGATGCTTGAGATCGATGCACAGGCTGCGTTTCGATCGATTGCAGACCATTGCAATGTGATTGCGGTGCCAGTAGGCATCATGGAAAGCGCCCACCTTGATGACGTCAGCGCCAAGATCGCCGAGCGTCTGGGTGCCGTACGGACCGGCGAGCGCCAACCCGAAATCAAGCACGCGAATTCCGTCGAGCGGACCCTTCGGTTCGGCTTGGGCGGCGCTGGCGGATACAGGCTGTGCAGGGATTGCCGCCAGCAGTTCCGCTTCTGAGCGGATCTCCGCCTCATGCTGATTGGGCAGCGGCGCGACGCCGCTCGGCTCGCTTGGTGTGCCCGTATATTCGATGAAGCGCCCAGCCTGCCGCACCCTGCCATAGACCGGATCGTCGATCTCGCGAACCGCGCCATAATCGAGGAACAGCGGATCGGTCAGCGATTCCTCGGGCGAGCGCACGATCTGCAAGGGAATGTCGGCAATCGCCCCGGCGCGCGCCCAGTCCTCGCTGGCGAACTTGGCGACCTGCGGCGCGATCTGTTCGTTGTAATAGGCGACGACGAACGTCTCCTCGATCGCGGTGCCGAGCCGGTCGGGATCTTCGCGGGTCGAAAGGTCCGGGGTGGCGTCGAGCGTGTCACCGGCCGATGCGCCGAGCATGAAGCGCGGATTGGGAACCCATTGGTGGATCCAGCGCCCGTCAGCGCATTTGAAGTGGCCTTTGGGCGCCTTGCTGCCGTAGATCCAGGTCGCAAACCCGTCGGTCTCGTATTTCTCGGCGCGCTGCCACACGGTGCCCGAAGCATAGGCGCAGCCCTGCATCATGCTGGTCTGGATATGCTGACCGCGCCCGCTGGTCTCGCGCGCGACCAGTGCAGCGCTGATCGCGACACTCGCGCCGAAGAAAGTGCCGAGCGAGGCGGTCGGCACGCCGACCACCAGCGGCCCCTCGCGCGGCGCGCCCTGTTGCAGGGCAGGGTCCACCTCGAAGTCGGGAAACGGATCGGACGCTTTCGCCATTCGGTAAAGCGAAGTTTCCGGCCACGAGCGGTGCTCCCACTGCAAGCCCATGCGCGCGGA
>CAMDQY010000200.1 GCA_945906005.1 Novosphingobium sp. Chol11
TCTTGGTGGGCGCTTTCGAATCGCCGACCGCCAGGATGCGCAGCAGGGTCAACTGCTGGCGATGGCCGGCCTTGCGGCGATAGTTGTGGCGGCGGCGCTTCTTGAAGACGATGACCTTTTCGCTCTTCGCCTGGGCGATGATCTCGGCCGAAACCGTGACCTTGGCGGCGTCCGTCAGTTCCCCGCCGTCACCGGCGAGCAGGACGTCGCCCAGCGTGATAGTGTCACCGGCTTCGCCAGCGAGCTTTTCGACCGCGATCTTGTCTCCGGCGGCAACCCGGTATTGCTTGCCGCCCGTGCGCACTACAGCGAACATGGTACCCTTACCTATAAAAGTCATCTCAAACCGCTCGCTCCCGCAGGTTGCCGATCAGTATCGGTACCTGCCAAGGCGAACCACCGGGCATCCCGCGAAGTCGCAGGTTGCCGGAAAGAGTGGTGCCGTTAATCGAAGCCCCGCGCGCTGTCAACCAGCGGAGCGGGCGAATTCATGGTCACTGGCCTCTCGCCATCACCGGCCCTCGTGCTATTAGCATGCTGATGTTGCGCGCGCCCAGCCTGTTAGCCGTCCTCGTCAGCGCCACGGCGCTGAGCGCATGCGCCTCGACCGACGACAACTATCCCTCGCTCGCAATTCGAAGCGCCGAGCGCGCATCGGGTAGTGCCTTGCCGGTGGAACCCGCGCCAGAGCCTCCCGCGCCGCCGCTCGCGACCGAAACCGACCAACGGATCGCACAGGCTGTCGAGCGCGCGCGAAGGGCTCATGCAGCCTTTTCATCGGGAGTGGCGAGCGCGACTGGCGCTGTCATGTCCGCGCGAGGGGCGCGCGCGCCTGCGGATAGCTGGATCGCCGCGCAAATGGCACTGGCAAATCTTCAGAGCCAGCGCAGCCAGGCGGTCATTGCCCAGGCCGACATCGAAATAATGTTCGCCGATGAACGGCTCGCCAAGCCGGAACGAATCACACCTACCGCGCAGGCGTTGATCGAGGCGCGCGAGCGCATTGCCGGATGGGTAGACGAACAGAACCGCACCCTCGCCCGTCTCGCCGATCAGTTGCGCATCTGATTTCAAGGTTCACTGGCGTGATCCCATGCACCTCCCGCCAGGCTCAATGAGCCTGGAAATTTAACGCATGAAGCCTCCCCTTGTGAGCGGAGGGGAGGCTTCGTCACGGCGCTGCCTTGGCAGAGGGAGAGACGTATCAGGTCAGCGCTATGATCACGGCGCAGGCAATGCCCCACGCGAGAATGAGGACCGGCAGGATGAGCACCTGTATCGAAGCCTCCGCAGCGGTCAGGTGTCCGGACAGCGTGTTGATGCCGCGATGCTTGAACTGGCCAAATGTGAGCGGACGGCAATCGCTTTCAGGCTTCATACTCGCCCAGATAGTCGGAACGCCAAAGCCCGCCACCACACTGAGCGCGCAGATCGCCAACGGAATGACCAGGCCGGGGTTGAGGAGCATGGAGGCCATTAGCGTCAAAAAGGCGAGGTATGCCCCGGCCGTCGCCATATAAAGGCCGGTAGGCAGACCGAACGAGCGATCGACCTTCATGGCAACTGGCGCGTCGGTGATCGTCGCAATGCGGGCAAGATCTTGCTGGGAAATATGTTCGGCCATTGATCGGGTTCCTTTCGTTCCCGACCAGTGGTCCCATCAGCGCCGATGCACCTTGACCGAAATCAAATGTCGCCGGTTTATTGCTGCCAGCGCGCGAGATCGGAAAAATCGCGTTCGCGCGGCTCGATCCAGTGCCATTCTCCGGCGCGCTTCTCGCGCTTCCAGAACCACGAATCTCCCTTGAGATGATCCATCGCGAAATCGACCGATTCGATTGCCTCGCGCCGGTGGTGC
Organism: Novosphingobium sp. Chol11; assembly: GCA_945906005.1. Classification (GTDB taxonomy): domain Bacteria; phylum Pseudomonadota; class Alphaproteobacteria; order Sphingomonadales; family Sphingomonadaceae; genus Novosphingobium. The sequence continues at coordinate 1,859 of CAMDQY010000200.1, forward strand.
GCGGTAGCGGCAACCAGCACGATCGCCTCGCCGGGCAGCATCACGCCGGTGCGGTGGACCATTGCAAGCCCGGTCACCTGCCAGCGGTTCTCTACTTCGTCCGCGAGCGCCTGCATCCCTGCCAAGGTCAGCGGCTCATAATGCGAAAGTTCGAGAGCCTCGACCCCGCCACCCGGCCTCACCCTGCCGATAAAACTGGCGACGCCGCCGGCATCGCTGTTTGCCGCGACGAAGCGGTCGATTTCGGCAGCGGCATCGAACGGGCCGGCCAGCAGGCGGACGTCTGCCGTCACGTCAGCCTCCGCTAACAGGAGGCAGGAAGGCAACCTCGTCACCGTCGCGCAGGGTAAAAACGGCGCGGTCGCCCACGATCTTGCCGTTGACCGCGATCTTGACCCTTGGGCCAGCGAGCGCGGTCGATAGCTCGGGTTCAAGCCCCGCAATAAGCGCGGCGATCGATGGCACGGTGGTCACCTCGCGTTCGGCAGCACCTGCCGCATCGGCAAGGCGCCCGAGAAACACGAGCTTGAGCGACACTTCGTCTCAGCCGCCGGTCATCGACATGTGGCGGGCAAGCGCCGGGGACTGGCCACGCTCATCGATCGCGAAGTGATGACGCGCGGGCTTGATCTTCATCGCGATGTCAAGCCCTTCGTCGAGCGCTTTTTCCGGATCGTCGCTTCGCATCGCAGCGCGCAGATCGACCTGCTCGTTACCGCCAAGGCAGGCGAAGAGCTGGCCGGTCGCGGTCACCCGGATGCGGTTACAGCCTTCGCAGAAATTGTTGGTCAGCGGCGTGATCAGGCCCAGCCTGCCGCCGGTCTCGCGCCCAGTAGAACCAACAACGTTGAAGTAGCGAGCCGGGCCGCCGGTCCGGTGATCGCTGGGCGTCAGTGTCCACTGATTCTCCAGCCGCTCCTGCACTGCGCCGAGCGGCAGGTAATGGTCGAAGCGGTCCTCCTCGACATCACCGAGCGGCATCACCTCGATCAGCGTGATGTCGAAATGCTGCCCGTGCGCCCATGCGATCAGATCGGGAATCTCGTCCTCGTTGATGCCCTTGAGCGCAACCGTGTTGATCTTCACCGCAAGGCCCGCCGCTTTCGCCGCCGCTATGCCTTCGAGCACTTGCGGCAGCGAATCGCGCCGTGCCAGCCGCGTGAACTTCTCGCGATCCAGCGTATCGAGTGAGACGTTGATGCGCCGGATACCGGCCGCCGCGATCCCCTCGGCAAATTCTGCCAGCCGGGTCGCGTTGGTCGTCATCGTCAGCTCTTCGAGGCCGTCTCCGAGCTTGCGGCCAAGGGCGGTCACCAGTTCCATCATGTCGCGCCGCACCAGCGGCTCGCCGCCGGTCAGGCGGATCTTGGTGATCCCGCGCGCGATGAAGCCCAGCGCCATGTCGTGCAGTTCCTCAAGGCTGAGCACGTCCTTGCGCGGCAGGAAGGTCATCTTCTCGGGCATGCAATAAGCGCAGCGCAGGTCGCAGCGGTCGGTCACCGACAGCCGCAGGTAGCTGATGCCGCGGGCGAACTGGTCGACGAGTTGTGACTTTAGGGGCGCGGTGCTGGTCATGTCAGGGAAGATCATAGCGCCGATGCACCGTTGCGATCAAGTCGCAGCAATTGCCCAGTCAATCCGGGTGCCTGATCCACATAGGAAACAGCGGCGGCGATGGCGTCCTCATCGTAGCCTTCCAGCGCATTGATACGGCGCGGCGCATGATCGCGGGCCAATTGCTGGACCGCCGCCAGCCGCCATGCGCGATGTTCGCAACCGGCGGGATCGAACACCAGCACGAGGTCTGCGCCTGTTTCCAGCGCCGCTCGCACTCCGGGCAGTACTTCGGCATGGAACGCGGCAGCGGCATCGAGCGCCCCTTCGGGCAGTGCGCCGACACGCAGCATGGCCATCAGCGCCGATCCCGGTGCAGCGTGATGCCGATCTTCTCGTTGTGCTCGGCAATGGCCAGCTTGACGATCTTGACCGTCACCGCCTGCACCCGCCTGTCCTGTAGCAGCAGTGTTTCGCAGATGTGATCGGCCACCGCCTCGATGAGCTTGAAATGTAGGCCTTCGGGCAGCGCCTGTGTCGCCGCGAATTTCAGGTCCATGTAATTCTTGCTGGCCGACAGCGGCGTGGCGGGCTCGTAGCGCTGAGCGGGCGTCAGCCGCACCGAAACCGAAATCCTCAAGGGCTGCGGCTTGCCGGTCTCTTCCGAATAGATGCCGGTGAGAACATCGGTTTCGAAATCGGCGACTTCGAGGATCAAGCTTTCAGCCACGCAGATGTCCTTGAGGAACAGACATCGCCGATGGCATCGGCGCAGCGTCGTGTCCAGTGCGGGGTTCAAGCAAGTGTCTTCACACCGTCATGGATTCGCAACGAGAGTGCCACCTACGGCAGCTAGTGGATAGCGCCTGACACAAGAGTCCTTTTCGGATTCCCATCGCGGAGTT
>CAMDQY010000201.1 GCA_945906005.1 Novosphingobium sp. Chol11
GGCATTGCGATCCCTCACCACCCGCTCAAGGCAGAGACGGCCAGACGGCGAAACTTCAAACATGATCCCGGTGCGCATCACCCTGAATCGCACACCAACTCCGCGATGGGAATCCGAAAAGGACTCTTGTGTCAGGCGCTATCCACTAGGTTCTGCCGCAACTTCACAGTATTTTCGCCGCCGCGCAGCGCCTGGGCAAGCACATCGACGCCGCGAGTGCTCTCTCCTGCGAGCGCGAGGCCGAGCACCGAACGGGTGCTGGTGTCACCGAGATAACGGGCGTCTTCCAGAGCCGTCACGGCCGATTCGAACCGGCTGGCAAGGAGATAGGCATTGCCGAGGTTCGCACGCGCAACCGGGTCCTGCGGCGCCTTGCGCACCTGTTTCTCAGCTGCGGCAATTGCCTTGCCGGCGTTGCGCTCGGCCTTCTTGGAGACCGAAGACGACGCTAGGGCAACCGAACTGCTGGCTGCGCAGCCGACGAAAAGTGCCGCTGCCATCGCCGTGCTGATGGCGCTGGACAGGGTCTTGCGATTGGTGCTTTGGCTAGTCATCGAATTTCCCCTGGAGCTCAACTGCGTTTGCGCACGTTTTCGGCAAGTGTTTGGATTTCTGGCATTTCATCGATCATTCGGTCCAATGCCTCAGTAAGAAGCGATTGCGCGCTGCGGGCCGCAATCGTGCTCGCGAGGCGAAGCTGAAGGTGCCTCTCCGTATCGAGGCGCAGGGTAAAGGCGGCGCGGCGCGATACAGGCTGCAGGCTCGCTCCGGCGCGGCGCGAAATGCGGCTGGCCAGCTCCTGCTGCTGCTCCACGACCTGCGGTGTTGCAGGATTGTGCGTGGGCTCGGCAGAACCAATCGCGACGACTGAGGCCACATGGCCTTCGGCGTCTTCGCCCATATCGTTCCAGCCCAGGTCGTCCTGCTCGGACGGCTCAAGATCCGCTGAAAATTCGACGAGCGGTTGGAGTTGCGGGCGCATGGCCGGCTTGGCCCCGCCCTTGCGCGCGAGAAGTCTCGGCGAGAGCGAAGCGAAGTTGCTGGCTTCCTTCATCGCCGCTGCCCTCAGGAACCGACCACACGGCGGCCGAAGCCTCCGAAGGGTTGACTGGCCTGCGGCACTGCCGTCGCTGTTGACGGCGCGGCGAATACGGTCGCGCTGCTGGTCTGGGTCATGCCGCAGCATTTCCCGCTGCGGGCGATGGGCATGCTCAGCCACTATGGCGCAAGCTTCGAGCATCTTCTGATGGCGGCGGGCTATGCCGCTGCGCTGGTCCTGGCGACACCGCGCCTGTTGGAAACGAAGATCGGCGCTCGGATCGAAGCGGCGGGCAAGCTGGCTTTCAGCAACTACCTAGGTACGACCGTGCTAATGACCCCCATTTTCAACGGCTGGGGGCTGGGCCTGTTCGACCGCTTCGGTCCGCTGACGCAACTGCCGTTCGTCCTGCTCGGCTGGGCACTGATGCTGGCATGGAGCAAATGGTGGCTCGATCGCTACCGGCGCGGCCCGCTGGAATGGCTGTGGCGCTCGCTGATGGAATGGAGCTTGCTGACGAACCGGAGATGACCACCGGTCACGCGCAGCGCATGCGGCAACTGCACCGTTACTTCTTTGCGTAGGGATTCTTTGGACTGCGCAGCATCAGCCGCACCGGCACCGATCCGAAGCCGAGTTCGCGGCGGATGCCGTTCACCAGATAGCGCGTGTAGCTTTCGGGCAACTGGTCGAGCCGGGTGCCGAACATTGCAAAGGTTGGCGGGCGCACGTTCGACTGGGTAATGTAGCGCAGCTTGATCCGCCTGCCGCCGGGCGCGGGCGGCGGGTTGGCGGTCAAGGCATCCTCGAACCAGCGGTTGAGCGCGGCAGTCGGAATCCTGCGGCTCCAGCTTTCACGCAGATCGAAGGCAGCCTTGATCATCGTATCGAGGCCCTTGCCGGTGCGCGCCGAGACCCCCAGCAACGGCACTCCTCGCACCTGCGCAAGCCCATCGTCGAGCGCGTGGCGAATGCCGTTGAACAGGCCCGAGGTATCCTCCGCCACGTCCCACTTGTTGATCGCGATAAGCAGCGCACGGCCTTCCTCTAGCACGCTCGATGCAATCTTGAGGTCCTGATGCTCCAGCCCCTGGGTCGCATCGAGCAGCAGGATCACGACTTCGGCAAAATCGATCGCATGGCGCGCATCGGCGACCGAAAGCTTTTCAAGCTTTTCGACTACGCGCGCCTTCTTGCGCATGCCGGCCGTGTCGATCAGCCGAACCGCCCGTTCTTCGCCGCTGTCGGGATCGGTCCAGGTCCAGTCGACCGCGATCGAGTCGCGGGTAATGCCCGCCTCGGGTCCGGTCAGCAGCCGGTCCTCGCCGAGCAGCTTGTTGATCAGCGTCGACTTGCCCGCATTGGGCCGCCCGACGATCGCCAGCTTGAGCGGGCCGGATTCAGCCTCGGCTTCGTCTTCCAGCTCGGCTTCGTGCACTTCCTGAAGCGGCTCGATCAGCGGTCGCAGTTCTTCGAACAGTTCGACGAGGCCCTGACCATGCTCGGCTGAAAAGGCGACCGGTTCGCCCAGCCCGAGCGCAAAGGCTTCCAGAACGCCGGGATCGCCAGCGCGCCCTTCGGCCTTGTTGGCCACGAGCACCACCGGCAAGCTCGATCCATGCAGCCAGCGTGCGATCTCCTCGTCGAGCGGGGTCACCCCGGCGCGCGAATCAATCACGAACAGTGCAACGTCCGCGCCGACCAAAGCCGCCTCGGTCTGCGCTCGCATCCGTCCCGGCAGGGTGGCGATGTCCTCGTCTTCCCACCCGGCGGTATCGACAATCGTGAATTCGAGCCCGAGCAGGTGAGCATCGCCGAAACGCCGGTCGCGGGTGACGCCTGGCTGGTCGTCGACCAGCGCCAGCTTTTGGCCGACGAGGCGGTTGAACAGGGTCGACTTGCCGACGTTGGGGCGACCGATAATGATGACTTGCGGCAACATGGTGCTGGCCAAGTGGGCCTGAATCCAGGCCTTGGCAAGGATGGGGCAAGCACACCGGAAAATTGTTGCCGCCGCGTTTACCAAAGGCGGAAGGGTCGCCCTAACCCGAAACGGTCACCATGCTCGACATGAAGACCGTAACCATCCCCCTCGCCGTCGCAATTGCAGCCGTATTCGCTCCAACTGTCGCCCCCGCACAGGCCAACAGCCGGTTCGACGTCTACCAGCCGCGCGGCAACAGCATCAGTCACGGTTCGGGCGTCCTGCAATGCGTGCCCTATGCCCGCAATATCACTGGCATCCGCCTCTTCAGATGCGCATACCTGGGGTGGGGTCAGGCAGCCGACAGTATGCACGCGGCTACCAGCCTCGCGTCGGTGCGGTTATAGCAATCAGGCCGTATGGCAATTCACGGCTAAGCCACGTCGCGGCAGTGAGCCGAATTATTGATGAGCGCACAGTCCTTCTACGCCACGCCAACTGGTCCTCGCCCGGCCAGATCGAGAACGACGTGCGCGCGGTGGACGCCTCGCCCGCGAACGACTGGAGCGAGGTGCGCATCTGGTATGGCCCCGGAAAAAGGCTCGGCGCGCGCCGCTGGCCACTCTACGGTTTCATCTAGGCTCAGGACTCATTGATCACAGCCAGAAGATGACGGTTGCAGCGATGCAGATGGCTGACATAAAGGTGTAAGCGCATCGGTCATGGCGGGTGTGTATGCGGCGCCAGTCTTTGAGCTTGCCGAACATGTTCTCGATTTTATGGCGCTGTCGGTAGAGTGTCCTGTCATGCGGGATAGGGATTTTGCGATTGACCTTCGAGGGGATGCAGGGCTCGATGCCCTTTGCAATGAGGGCGTTACGGAACCAGTCGGCATCGTAGCCGCGGTCACCGAGCATGGCTTTAGCTGATGGCAGAGCATCGATCATCAGCGCCGCGCCCTTGTAGTCGCTCATCTGGCCTTCGCTGAGCAGCATGATCAATGGCCGGCCCTGGCCGTCGCACACCGCGTGCAGCTTGGAGTTCAGGCCGCCTTTGGCGCACCCGATACGTCGGAGAACAGACCCTTTTTTAAAAGGCTCGCAGCCGTTCGATGCGCCTTCAGATGCGTCGCGTCGATCATCAACCCTCGGAACCCCGTGCGACAATGGGAAATACGGCTCGATCTGGCGCATCTGCGCCTCCGACAACCAAATCAAATCGCTCATGACAACGCCTCCTCAGCGCCGCCATTGAATCAACCGTTCGTCATCGACGCAAGCACTTTAACGGGTCCTGAGCCTAAAAAGACGGCAAGGGCGCGTC
>CAMDQY010000202.1 GCA_945906005.1 Novosphingobium sp. Chol11
TACATGATCATGGACATGGCGAGCCAGGGTGTCGAAGTGAGGCCGATCCGGCAGGCCACCGGGCACGACGAGTTCTGCGAGCTGTTCCTCACCGATGTCAGGGTTCCGGTCGCCAACCTGATCGGGGCTGAGAACGCCGGGTGGGCGACCGCGCAGGCAACGCTCGCGGCGGAACGCGGAGTGCTGGCCTTCGAGCGGGTCGAGCGCGCGCGGCATGAGCTCGAAACATTCCTCAAGCATGCGCAGGAAAGCAATGCTTCCTGGCTCGGCCGCGAGGCCGATCGGGCCGAATTCGCGGCGCTGGTCGGCCGGTTGCAGGCGATCCGCCGCATGGTGCGCCGCCTCCTCGCGGACGACGGCAATGGCGCGGCGGCGAGCCGCCTGCCCGCCTTCATCAAGCTGCTCTCGACCGAGTTCGGCCAGGCCTATTCCAATTTCCGCATCCGCGTCGCGGGTCTATCAGGCCAGATCGACCGGCCTTCGCTTCCGCTCTCGGGCAGCGCGCCGATGCACGACTATCTCAACAGTTTCGGCGACACCATTTCCGCCGGATCGAACGAGATCATGCGCAACCTGATTGCCGAGCGGGTGATCGGCTTGCCGCGCTGAGGGGGGATGATGACAGTTCGGATTGGCCTGGGATCGGGCCTGGGCACAGCGCAAACCGCCGACGAGTTTTGGCAATGGATCGAGTGCTGCGAGGCAGGCGGGATCGACAGCGTATGGTTCAGCGACCAGCTGCTCGGTCGCGGACTGGAGCCTGTCACCATGCTCGCGGCCTTCGCCGCACGAACCCGGCGCATGCGCTTCGGCACCAGCGCCATCGTCGCCCCGTTTCGCGATCCGGTCGTGCTTGCAAAGGAATTCGCGACGATCGACTTTCTCGGCAGGGGGCGGTTCTTTCCTGCGCTGGGCGTCGGCAATGCCTCCGACGCATTCTGGGCGGCGACCGGAACGTCTCCTGAAGGGCGCGGCGCGCGTTCCGACGAGGCCATTGTCCTGATCAGGCTGTTGCTGGAGCAGGACGAAGTCACCTTTGACGGCAAATTCTACCAGTACCGGGGTCCGGGCGTGCATCCGCGCCCGCCGAGGCCGATCCCGCTGTGGATCGGCGGCAATACTCCGGCGGCGTTCCGGCGCACGGCCCGGCTGGGCGATGGCTGGCTCGGCTCGATGGTGGGGCCGGACGCGGCAAGAGAAGCGCGCAAGCAGATCGAGGCGGGGCTGGCCGAAACCGGACGAAGCATCGAGAGCGACCACTACGGCATGACCCTGATGATGCGTATCGGCGCGCCCGATGATCCGGTGGTCGCGCAGGCCAAGGCGCGCATGGTCGCGCGCATGCCCGAGGAGACGCGGACCTCGGCAAGCGATATGTTCGTCACCGGCACGCCCGCGCAAGCGGCCGCCAGCCTGCGCCGCTATGTCGATGCCGGAATTTCGAAGTTTGTGCTGATGCCGATGGCGCAAGGGATTGACGATCTGATGGACCAGACCACACGGCTGGTGGAGGAGGTGATTCTGTTGGTTGAAGACTGAAATTGCAGGTCTGGCGGCGACTTGCGGCAAGACGCGCGTGGGAGTGGACTAGCCGTTAATTGGGACGCTGGTGATTGTCGGGCCTTGTCGTATGGCGCTGCTAGAGTGGTCATGATTGGCTGTGACACTGTGGGATCATTGCATTGACCACCAAGAATCTGACCGGCCTTCTGGCCAAGGATGCCTCGAGCCCGGACAAGGGCATGCGACCCCTTCGCGAGCGGGCTTTCCAGCTGGCGTTCGCCGCGATCCAGTGGCCCTGGCTGCTCAAGAGCCTCTACGGCGGTACCAAGGCCGAGAAATGGGCGCTGCTTGACCGGCTTGGCCTGCCATCTGATGCGCTGCCGCATCTGGGCAGCTGGAAGGCGGACACCTATTTGTTGCGCCGGATCGTTGATCACATCGAGTTGATGCGACCGCAACATGTGGTTGAACTGGGTTCGGGGGCAACTTCGCTGGTTATCGCCAAGGCATTGTCGAGATCCGGCGGCGGCCGCCTCCACAGCTACGATCAGCACGAGCCCTTCGTGGCAGAAATGCGCCGTTGGCTCGAGAGCCACGATCTGACCGCAGATTTTCGCCATGCTGCGCTGACGCAGCGCGATCCTTCATGGCCGGGATCATGGTACGATCTTCACGACCTGCCGCACTCGATCGACCTTCTCGTCATCGACGGCCCGCCTTGGGCGGTTCATCCCTTTGCCCGGGGCATGGCGGAACGGTTGTTCGAGCGGGTCGCTCCCGGCGGCGTCATCCTGCTCGACGATGCGGCCCGCCCCGGTGAGCGGATCGTCGCACGTCGCTGGTCGCGCAAGTGGAAAGATTTCGCATTCACGTTCGAAGGGCAAGGCAGCAAGGGACTGCTGGTCGGGCGAAAGTTGGCAGGCATTCGCTAACTCCGGCGGCAATGCAGCGACAGTGGCCATCAAAAAAGGGCGACCCTTCGCGGAGCCGCCCTTCCTTGGTGATCCCGCGAGGAGATCGAGTGTAAGCGCTAGGCTTACTTGATTTCGACGGTACCGCCGGCTTCCTCGATCTTCTTCTTGATCTCGTCGGCTTCCGCCTTGTTCACGGCTTCCTTGATCGCCTTGGGAGCGCTTTCAACCAGGGTCTTGGCTTCGGCGAGGCCCAGCTGGGTGATCGCACGGACTTCCTTGATGACCTGGATCTTCTTGCCGCCGTCGCCAGTAAGGATGACGTCGAATTCGGTCTGCTCTTCGACAGCAGCGGCCTCACCGCCACCAGCCGGAGCAGCTACGGCAACCGCGGCGACAGCGGAAACGCCCCATGCTTCTTCAAGCGCCTTGGCGAGCTCGGCAGCTTCCAGCACGGTGAGCTTCGAGAGGTCTTCTACGATTTTCTGAATGTCGGCCATTGTATATACTCCATCGGTTCGAAACGGCCGCGTGCGTTCAATGCCGCACGACGGCCGGATGTTCGTGTGCGAAATCCGTTATGCGGCTTCCTTGGCAGCGTAGGCTCCGAAGACGCGAGCCAGCTTGGCCGCCGGAGCGGTCGCAAGCTGGGCAATCTTCGTTGCCGGGGCGTTGAGGAGGCCAACCAGCCTGCCGCGCAGCTCGTCGAGGCTGGGCATCGAGGCGAGCGCCTTGATCCCTGCAGCATCGAGAACCTGCGTTCCCATCGATCCGCCGACGATTTCGAGCTTGTCGTTCGTCTTGGCGAATTCCACCGCAACCTTGGCGGCGGCCACCGGGTCGACCGAAGAGGCCAGCGCGGTGGGTCCGATGAGCATCTCGTCGAGGCCCGAATAGTCGGTCTCGACGATAGCAAGCTTGGCGAGACGGTTCTTCGCGACCTTGTAGCTTGCGCCGGCATCCCGCATCTTCGCGCGCAGATCGGTGGACTGGGCCACCGAAAGGCCGAGGTTGCGGGTGACTACCACCACGCCGACCTCGTTGAAGGTTGCGTTGAGCTGGGCAACCGCTTCGGACTTTTGCGAACGATCCATGCCTTACTCCTTCATTATGGCCACGCATGGGATTTGATCCCCGCGCGTGACCGGCTCGTGTTTCCCGCTCGGCCGGAAAGCCGGGCGGGCAAGTCCATGCGATGGGGAAGGAGGCCGTGCCGAAAAGCACGGTAAAGGCATTCGCGCTCCCAAAAGGAGCGGATGGCCGATTGAATCTCTTTTCCCCGTCTAGGCTGGAAATTAAGGACCGGCAGAACCGGGCCACCAACTGTCTTGGACGGACGACCGACGGACGAACCACCGGTCAGCGCGCGCATCTAACTGGATCGGCCGGGAAGTCAAGCAATGCGGCTGGTCTCAGCACCCTTTGCCTCATTGCTGCGATGCGGTATGGGCATCGGGGTCTGTCCGCCGTTGCGTAAGGGATTCGACTAAGATGCAGCAATCGATGGACGAATCCGGCGAATATCTTGAGAACAATCCCGGATGGCACGCTCATTCGGCCCCTTACAAGGCGCGCTGGATCGCCGACATCCTCGCGCGAAATGAAATTATCCCTGGCAAACTGGTCGAGGTCGGTTGCGGCTCGGGCCAGATCCTCGTCGAGCTTGCATCGCGATACCCCCAGACCCGGTTCGCAGGCTACGATATTTCCCCGCAGGCGTTGGTGAGCTTGCCCCTGCCTGACGTCTCCCTTGGCTGATAGGAACAGATCAGCGAAGGGGTATCAGGATGAAGGACGGAGTGAAGGCGCGCTATACGCTTGAGTTCAAGCGGGAGGCGGTTCGACTTGTGCATGGCGGGGAGAAGA
>CAMDQY010000203.1 GCA_945906005.1 Novosphingobium sp. Chol11
CGCTGTGGTTCAACGCCGATGTCGCGAGCCGCGCAGCCATGCAGTGCCTGCGCACCTTTGGTGGCTATGGCCTCACCACCGAATACGACATCCATCTCTACAACCTTGCCGCCAAGGCCTTGCCGCTCACGCTTGGCGATCCGCAGCGGCTTCTGGCAAAGGCCGGGCGACGGATGTACGCGGGCGAGACTGCGGTGCTACCCGTTGTTGGCGCGGTGCCCTTCGATTTCGAGCTTGGCGAGGATGCAGCGGCGCTCGCTGCCGAGGTCGAGTCGTTCTTCGAGAAGACGCTGACCCCCGAACTGCGTGCCCATGCCCACCATTCGTGGGGCGGGCACCATCCGCTGGTCCACAAGAAGCTCGCCGAAGCCGGCCTCTTGTTTCCCGAACTGCCACCCGAGAAGGGCGGGCGCGGCGTGTCGCCCTATGCCAGCCACGCAGCAGGTAAGGTCTGGGCGAAATACAACTGGTCGGGCCATGCCAAGGGCACGACGATCATGACCGCCGCGATCATCGACGCCTATGGCAGCGACGAGGCGAAAGAGCAGATCCTCAAGCCGATCCTGGCGGGCGAGGCGATCTGCTCGCTTGGTTATTCTGAGCCCGGTTCGGGCTCCGACGTGTTCGCAGTGCAGACCAAGGCCACTCCCGACGGTAATGGCTGGCGGATCGAGGGCACCAAGATGTTCACCAGCGGCGCGAACATTTCAGACTATGTGCTGATGCTCACCCGCACCAATCCCGATGTGCCCAAGCACAAGGGGCTGACCATGTTCATCGTACCGACCAAGTCGGAAGGCTTCGCGGTGCAGCCGGTCTATACCTTCCAGGACGAGCGCACCAACATCACCTTCTACGATGGCGTCCATGTGCCCGACGCCTACCGGCTCGGCGAGGTCGACAAGGGCGTTGTCGCTATGAGCGCCGCGTTGTCGCTCGAGCAGGGCGGCGGCTTTTCCGACGAGCAGTTCGCCAATCTCGAGGCGGCGGCGACATTGTGCCGCGCGATCCTCGCCGACGAGGGCGGCAAGCTGATCGACCAGGAGCACGCGCAGATCAGACTGGCGCGCGCCACCGCAAATGCGCTCGCTGGCGAAATGCTGGGCCTGCGCTCGCTATGGTCATCGCGCGAACGCAAGGACCTGCCCGGAGCTGGGCCGATGGCCAAGATGTTCACCACCCACCGCTACATGGAAGATGCGGGCGACCTTCTGGATCTCACCGCGCCGCTCTCGCTGTCCAAGCGCAAGGGGGCGGCCAAGGCGGTCAATCTCGCTTACCGGTTTGCGCACGCGACGACGATCTGGGCGGGTACCAGCGAGATCCACCGCTCGATGATCGCCGAGCGCGCGCTGGGCCTGCCGCGTTCGCGCGGCTAACCCGATTCGTTTGGCGGGAAACCCGTTCCCGGCCTCCAAAATTCCAGCCGAAATGATTCGAATGTGGCTGCGAAATTTTTGATGTGGAAATTGTCGTGGCCCGACGCGGCTTTGCAGCGGGTTTTTGGGGTCCCGATGCCCGGTCCGAAGCTTAACGCCACGTTGACAAAGATCGGCTGGAATGATTCAAACCCACAACAGATGGTGAAAAGGCGGGGCACAGGCCACTAGTTGTGGTGATTTGCCACTGTTGTTTCGGCGACATTCCGGGGATACGTCCGGGCAGCACGTGCTTGCCTGAGGGTGACGGTGCCTGCTTGCCATCGCAAATGGCTTTTTGGGGGTTTGGCATGGATTTTCGGGATGACCGCGGCGCTGGGGCCGGGGGTGAAATGAGCGACGACAAGCCCCACATGGATGCTGTATCCCATAGTGCTTCAGTCGAACCCGAAGAAAACGAAAAGCCTGCCCTCGCCATGACCGAAAGAAGCGATACCGGATCGGCGGCACTGATCGTCGGAGCAGCCGAAGCGCTGGCTGGCGTTGCCGATTCGGCCGCCAGGGCGAAAGAAGAAGATTCCAAGGCGATCCACGAGCGGCGCTTTGCGATCGTCACCGATCCCGCGCGCGACGAACTGCTTACCGATTTCGGCCGGGAGACGCTCGACGACCGTTATCTGCTGCCGGGCGAGAGCTATCAGGATCTGTTCGCGCGCGTCGCCGATGCCTACGCCGACGATCAGGATCACGCACAGCGGCTCTATGACTATATCTCGCGGTTGTGGTTCATGCCGGCGACCCCGGTGCTTTCGAACGGCGGCACCGGGCGTGGCCTGCCGATCTCGTGCTACTTGAATTCGGTCGACGACAGCCTCGAAGGCATCGTCAACACCTGGAACGAGAACGTGTGGCTCGCCTCGCGCGGCGGCGGCATCGGCACCTACTGGGGCCAGGTGCGCGGCATCGGTGAGCCGGTCGGCCTCAACGGCAAGACCAGTGGCATCATTCCGTTCGTGCGAGTGATGGACAGCCTGACGCTGGCGATATCCCAAGGATCGCTGCGGCGCGGCTCGGCGGCCTGCTATCTCGATGTCAACCACCCCGAGATCGAAGAGTTCCTCGAAATCCGCAAGCCGTCGGGCGATTTCAACCGCAAGGCATTGAACCTGCATCATGGCGTGCTGCTCACTGACGCGTTCATGGAGGCCGTGCGCGACGGCGCCGAGTTCGACCTACTCAGCCCCAAGGACGGTTCGGTGCGCGGCAAGGTCGATGCCCGCTCGCTGTTCCAGAAGCTGGTCGAGACCCGGCTGGCGACCGGAGAGCCGTACATCGTGTTCTCTGACACCGTGAACCGCATGATGCCCAAGCATCACCGCGACCTTGGCCTCAAGGTCTCGACCTCGAACCTGTGCTCGGAAATCACGCTGCCTACGGGGCGCGACCACTTGGGCAACGATCGCACCGCAGTGTGCTGTCTGTCCTCGCTCAATCTCGAGACGTGGGACGAGTGGAACGCGGACAAGTATTTCATCGAAGACGTGCTGCGTTTCCTCGACAATGTGCTGCAGGATTATATCGACCGCGCTCCCGAAGAAATGGCCCGCGCCAAGTATTCGGCGATGCGCGAGCGTTCGGTCGGCATGGGGGTGATGGGGTTCCATTCGTTCCTTCAGATGAAGAACATCGCCTTCGAAGGCGCGATGGCGAAAAGCTGGAACATGAAGATGTTCCGCCACATCGCCGCCAAGGCCAACGAAGCCTCGATGCTGCTCGCCAACGAGCGCGGACCGTGTCCTGACGCCGCCGACCAGGGCGTGATGGAGCGTTTCTCGTGCAAGATGGCGATCGCGCCGACCGCCTCGATCAGCATCATCTGTGGCGGCACCAGCGCGTGCATCGAGCCGATCCCGGCCAACATCTACACGCACAAGACGCTTTCGGGCAGCTTCGTGGTGAAGAACCCTTACCTGCAGAAACTGCTGGCGACGAAATCGAAGGATTCCAACAACGTCTGGAATTCGATCCTCGAGATGGGCGGCTCGGTCCAGCACCTCGATTTCCTGACGGTGGAAGAAAAGGCGACCTTCAAGACCAGCTTCGAGATCGACCAGCGCTGGCTGCTAGAATTCGCGGCGGACCGCACGCCCTACATTGATCAGGCGCAGTCACTGAACCTGTTCATCCCCGCCGATGTCGACAAGTGGGACCTGATGATGCTGCACTTCCAGGCATGGGAGCTGGGCATCAAGTCGCTCTATTACCTGCGTTCGAAGTCGGTGCAGCGGGCCGGTTTTGCTGGCGGGGTCGAGGCGGACAATACCTCGGAAGCGCCCAAGTTCGAATTGGGCGCGGCTACTGATTACGACGAGTGCCTGTCCTGCCAATAAGATAGGCTTGCTAGTGATGTAACTTGGGTGACACCGCAAGCTGCCGGTTACCGAGGTTTGGAACGTCTCTCGGGGTAGAACGGCTGCTTCAGGCAGACGCGGATTTCGTCGATGCTCTCCACCCGGTCGATTGCGACGCAATGGTGGAGATCGCCGAAACCGCCGGAGCGAGCCAGCAGGATCAGGTCATCGAATATGCCGTTGACGGTGCCGAGACGCTGCCCGGTCGAATCGACGACTTCCATGTGCGGCCTGATTCGCATCTCGTGGAACATGACTGAACCTTTGGATCTAACTTTTGTGACATGTATGCACTGAGCTTGCCCCTGCCTGACGTCTCCCTTGGCTGATAGGAACAGATCAGCGAAGGGGTATCAGGATGAAGGACGGAGTGAAGGCGCGCTATACGCTTGAGTTCAAGCGGGAGGCGGTTCGACTTGTGCATGGCGGGGAGAAGATATC
>CAMDQY010000204.1 GCA_945906005.1 Novosphingobium sp. Chol11
CCATCGTGCCGGGTCCAGACCATCGGATGAATGGCACGCGGGAAAGTCTTCGATTCCTCCACGTTGCCCGCCTGGTGCGGCAGATCGCCAAACGTCTTGAAGTAGCGGCCGAACGGCATTTGCGTCAGCCGCACGTCGAGCGTGTAGAGCACCGCCTTGTCTTCGATCCGGGCGCGCACGTCGGCAGGCAGCCGCTCGTAGATTTCGATCCCGTCGGCATAGCCGGTGCGGCCCATTTCGGGCGCGATGATCATCGGGCGCAGCACGCCGGCGTAGTTCAGCTCGTCGTTGTAGGTGTGGTCGAAGTGCCAGGGCAGGAACGAGATGAGCTTCTTGCCATTGACTTCCACAAGTCCGTGATCGGTTACATCGGCAGCGTGGGTGCCGCCATAGTCGATCTCGATCACGCCGGGATGCAGATCGGTATCAGCGCGCGGCGTGCTCTTGGTCGGATGGTCCTTCAATGGCCCGAACACCGTGGAGATCGCAACCTGAAGCTCACCGCTCGGTTCGAGGTCCTCGAACACGATCATGCCGCGCTTGACCAGCAGTTCGGCGAGCTCGGCGCGCAGATCCGCATCATTGAGGTTTTGAAGGTTCAGCCCGCTGACCCGCGAGCCCCAGTTGAATTCGTCACCGAGGTTGGTGATCACCACTTTTGCCATTCAAATCTCTCCGCAGCGCAATTGGTGCACATAAATACCGAGGTCCTGCAATAATCCCGATTGACCCGCGTGGGAAGAAGGGCTCTTGACGCGTCGTCCAGGCGATATGCACCCTCGCGCGTACGCATACGTGAGCCTCGAACTCCGCAAGGAACCCCATGCAGCTAGTTATCGTCGAATCGCCTGCCAAGGCCAAGACCATCGAGAAGTATCTGGGGCCCGGCTTCAAGGTGCTCGCCTCCTATGGCCACGTCCGCGACCTGCCGCCCAAGGACGGCTCGGTCCGCCCGGACGAAGACTTCGCGATGGACTGGGACCTCTATGGCGACAAGGCCAAGCAGGTGAAGGCGATCACCGATGCTGCCAAGCAGGCTGACGGACTGATCCTCGCCACCGACCCCGACCGCGAGGGCGAGGCGATCAGCTGGCACGTTCGCGAGCTGCTGGCCAAGCGCAAGGCGCTGCCTGCCCAGGTGAGCCGCGTTACCTTCAACGCGATCACCAAGCAGGCGGTGACCGACGCCATGAAGGCGCCGCGCGATCTCGATCAGGACTTGATCGACGCCTATCTGGCACGCCGCGCGCTAGACTATCTGTTCGGCTTCACCCTTTCACCGGTGCTGTGGCGCAAGCTTCCCGGCGCCAAGAGCGCGGGCCGCGTGCAATCGGTCGCGCTTCGCCTGATCGTCGAGCGCGAGCGCGAGATCGAGCTGTTCAAGCCGCAGGAATACTGGTCGGTCGTCGCCAATATGGAGCATGACGGGACCGCGTTCGTGGCGCGGTTGGTCAAGTTCGATGGCGACAAGCTTGAGCGCCTGAGCCTTGGCGAGCAGGGCGTGGCCATGCGCGCGAAAGCCGCTGTCGAGGCTGGCGCCTTCCGGGTCGAGGAGGTCGAGACCAAGCCGCTCAAGCGTCATCCCAGCCCGCCATTCACCACATCGACATTGCAGCAGGAAGCGGCCCGCAAGCTAGGCTTTGCGGCCAGCCAGACGATGCGGGTTGCCCAGAAGCTGTATGAAGCTGGCGCGATCACCTACATGCGTACCGACGGCGTGCAGATGGACCATTCGGCGATCTCGGCTGCGCGCGTTGCAATTTCCAACCGCTATGACGGTCACTATCTGCCCGAACAGCCCCGCCATTACAGCACCAAGGCCAAGAACGCACAGGAAGCGCATGAGGCGATCCGCCCGACCGATTTCGGCAACGATCACTACGGCAGCGGCGATGAGGCACGGCTTTACGACCTGATCTTCAAGCGCGCGCTCGCCAGCCAGATGGCTTCGGCCAGCCTTGAGCGCACCACGGTCACGATGCGCGACGGCACCGGGCGCAACGAGCTTCGCGCCACCGGGCAGGTCGTCAAGTTCCCCGGTTTCTTAGCGATCTACGAGGAAGGCCACGACAACCGCGACGGCGACGACGAAGGCCTGCTGCCCTCGATGTCGAAGGGCGATATGCCCGCCAAGAAAAGCGTGGACGCGAGCCAGCATTTCACCCAGCCGCCGCCGCGCTATTCCGAGGCGAGCCTGGTCAAACGGCTTGAAGAGCTCGGCATCGGCCGCCCATCGACGTATGCCTCGACGCTCCAGGTGATCAAGGACCGCATGTATGTGCGGACCGAGAAAAATCGATTCTTTGCAGAGGAATCGGGGCGATTGCTCACTGCGTTTCTCGAACGGTTTTTCGCCCGCTACGTCGGCTACGATTTCACCGCCGAGATGGAAGACGAGCTTGACGATGTTTCGGGCGGTCGCGCGCAATGGAAGGCGGTGCTCGAAGCGTTCTGGAAGGACTTCAAGCCCAAGACCGACGAGGTGATGGAACGCAAGCCTTCGGAAGTGTCCGAAGAGCTCGACCTCTTCCTTTCGGACTACCTGTTTCCGCCGCGCGAGGACGGCAGCGATCCGCGCGAATGCCCGCTCTGCACAAGCGAGGGGCGTTCAGGAGGCAGGCTGGCGCTTCGCGGTGGCCGTTATGGTGCCTTCGTTGCCTGTGCCAATTATCCGGAATGCAAATATACCCGCAAGTTTGCGCAGCCCAGCGGTGAGGGCGATGCTGCAGAGGACGCAGAACTCGGAACCCACCCGGAAACCGGCGAGGCGATTACGCGCAAGACAGGCCGCTTCGGTCCCTATTTCCAGATGGGCGAGGGCAAGGAAGCGAAGCGAGCCTCGGTCCCCAAGGATATTGAGGATCCCGATTTCGACTGGGCGGTCAGGCTGCTGAGCCTGCCACGGCCGATCGGAGACCATCCCGAGTCCGGAAAGGAAATCATAGCCAATATCGGACGTT
Source organism: Novosphingobium sp. Chol11 (assembly GCA_945906005.1). GTDB lineage: Bacteria > Pseudomonadota > Alphaproteobacteria > Sphingomonadales > Sphingomonadaceae > Novosphingobium. Next base: position 2,961 of record CAMDQY010000204.1, read on the forward strand.
ACGGCCCATACCTCCAGCATGATGGCAAGTACGCCAAGCTGCGTTCGACTATCGACGTGTTCGAGACGGGTATGAATTCGGCCGTCACCCTGCTGGCCGAGGCCGCCAATCGCGGACCGGGTGCACGGGCCAAAGCAGAGCCGATCAAGACTTTTGGGGCTCATCCGACATCGGGCGGTGAAATCAAGGTGCTGCCGGGTCGCTATGGACCCTATGTCACCGACGGAACGACCAACGCGACGCTGCCGCGCGATCTGAAGCCCGAGGACGTCACCGAGGAGCAGGCAATCAAGCTGATCGACGAGCGCGCGGCAAAAGGCCCAGCCAAAAAGGGACGCAAATCACCCGCCAAGAAAGCTCCGGCCAAGAAGCCCCTGGCCAAGCAGAAAGCCTGAACCAGCGCTCAGGCGCTACTTCGCGCTCAACCGCTTTGCGATTTCCTGCGCAATCGCTGCATGGCCGAGGCGGGTCGGATGCCAGGGGAAAGTCGCGCCCGGTTTGTAGTCAGCAGGCCAGCCAGCCACCCAGGCCGTTGGCCCGCCGCACGGCAGCCGCTTCTTGGTGGCCCCGGCAAGATCGATTACCTTGGCTCCGGACTGGTCGACGACCCGTGCCGTAACCTGCGCAAGCCGGGTGGCGATGGCGCGGGCATTGCGAGAGGCTTCGGGCGATAGCGGCACCTCGTCGCACGCAAACGGCGTCACCATGGGCAGGTACTGCACGAACACCAGCTTGGCGCTCGGTGCACGCTTGCGGACCTCATCGGCGATCGCCTTGAGGTCGTTTTCCAGCTTGAAATAGGCTTCATCGCCGGGAATCCGGGCTTCCGGGCAGACCGTGCCTGCCGAGCCGAGCAGGATCGGGCCACGCACCTTGCAGCTTTCGGCGATCAGGTAGCCGACATAGCCGATGTCGTTGCCGCCCACGGTGATCGTTACCAGCGCGGTATCGGGTGTGACGGCATCGATCTGCGGCGGCAATTCGTTCCACGGGCCGAGCACATGGGCCGTGGTAGCGCCTCCGCACGAGACGTCGACAAGCAGCATGCGCAGTTCTTCGGCGAGCAGGGTTGCATAGTTGTCGATGCTGCGACCGCAACGCGCCGGTGTGTCCGACTTGATCGGTCCGAAGCCCGATCCGGCAGCGAACGAGCTGCCCATGCCGACATAGCGGGCACCGGCGAGCGGGCCGGGGTTGTCTTGTGCGGTTGCGGCAGGGGCCAAAGCCAGCGAAAGCGCGGCCGC
>CAMDQY010000205.1 GCA_945906005.1 Novosphingobium sp. Chol11
GGCTTCACCGGGGCTGTCGGCTATGCCCAGTCCGTTGCGAGCCTCGACGCCGCAGGCGCGCTGCTCGAAAACCTGTTCGGATCGAAGCGAGTCTACGATGCGGACCGCCCTGCCCTTGCCGCCAAAGCACGCGGCTATCAGGTATCGGACCACGTGGTCGAACTGCTCCAGCCCACCGGGCCGGGCGCGCTCTATGACGAGATGATGCGTTCGGGCGAGGGTATCCGCTCCACGGTGATCGGCGTCGCCGATCTGGCCAAGGCGAAGGCCCACTTTGAAAGCAAAGGCCTGCCGATCATTGCCGGCACCATGCCCGACAGCTTCGCCATTGCGCCTGAGGCCAATTTCGGACTGCTGTTCGAATTCGCGCTCAAGCCGTGAGCGAGGACATCATCCGCGAGGATCGTGACGGCATAGTCGTCGTCACTCTCGCACGTCCATTGAAGCGCAATGCCATCACGATTGCGATGCGCGAAGTTCTGTTCGGCGCGGTCGATAACCTGCGCGACAACGATGACCTGCGCGTCCTGCTGATTCGAGCCGAAGGGCCGGTGTTCACCGCCGGGCTCGACATCAAGGAGCATCACGAGCGGTTCCCCGCAACGCGCGGGATGCAGGAGTTCCGGCGCGATTACCGGCGCAACATCCATCGTTACCTCGACGAGATGGAAGCGATCGAAAAGCCAGTGGTCATGGCGATCGACGGCATGTGCCTTGGCCTCGGCCTCGAAATGGCAGGAGCGGTCGATTTCCGGCTGGCCTCCACCCGCGCCACTTTCGGCCTGCCCGAAGTCGACATGGGGATCATCGCTGGCAGTGGCGGCACCAGCCGGATCGTGCGGCTGTGCGGCGTCGGCTGGGCCAAGTGGCTCGGCATGGCGGGCGAACGCATGGATGCCGAAACCGCCATCAAGGCCGGGCTTGTCCAGGCTGTCTGGGACACCGAGCGGTTCGACGAGCAGGTGATGGACTTCTGCCTGCGCCTCGCCGCCAAGCCTGCGGACGCGGTAGGCGTGGCCAAGCTCGCCATCGACCTGTGTGCCGATCTCGATCGCGCGGGCGGCCGCACCGTCGAGCGGATCGCCAATACCCCGCTGATACTCGATGCCAACAAGCGTCTGCCAAATCTCGGCGGACAAGGAGACGACACTTGAGCTGGAATACCCTGCTGTACGAAAAACGCGGCCACGCCGCTTGCATTACGCTCAACCGGCCCGACAAGCTGAACGCCGTCTCGATCGAGATGATGAAGGAACTTGGCGCGCTCTACCGCGAGGTCGAGGAGGACGATGACGTCTGGACGCTGATCATTACCGGCGCGGGCAGGAAGGCGCTTTGCGCCGGCGCGGACCTTTCGGTGTTCGAACTGACCAAGAAGAACGGCCACACCACCGGCATAGACATGTGGGGCGAGCCGATGCTGGCCAACCGCCGCCAGTGGGAAGTGCCGCAGGAGGCGACCCCGCCCTACATGGAGATGACCAAGCCGATCATCTGCGCTGTGAACGGAGTGGCTTGCGGTGCCGGGCTCGATCTCGTCTCGACCGCCGACATCGCCATCGCCGCCGACCACGCGACTTTTTTCGATCCGCATGTCTCTATCGGCGTCGTCTCGGGCCGCGAGATGGTGCGCACGGCCCGCGTGCTGCCGCTGCCGGTCGCCATGCGCATGGCGGTTCTGGGCAAGCACGAACAGCTTACCGCACAGCGCGCCTACGAGCTTGGTTTCATCACCGAGGTCGTGCCGTCCGCGAGCCTTATGGACCGCGCCTGGGAGCTCGCCGAGATCGTCAACCGCAACGCTCCGCTCGCGGTGCGCGGCACCCGCATGGCGATCCGCAAGGGATTGTCGCTGCCGATCTACGAGGCCGAGCTGCTCGCAGAAAGCTACCGCATTCGCTGCGCCCAGACCGATGATGGCGCCGAAGGCCCCGCTGCATTCATGGAAAAGCGCGAACCGGCGTGGAAGGGCAGCTGATATGGCCGCGAAACAGGTGTTCGATGGGCTGCGCGTGCTCGATTTCGGGCGGTTCATCGCGGCTCCTTGGTGCGCAGCGATCTTTGCCGACCTTGGCGCAGACGTCATCCGGGTGGAGCGGCGCGAGGGCGGCGAGGACCGCTTCGTCCAGTCGCTGAACATTCCCGACGGCAGCGGCGCGGGCTATCTGCCCAACAACCGAGGCAAGCGCGGCATAACGCTCGACACCAGCACCGAAGAGGGACGCCGGATTGCGCACGAGCTGGTGCGCACCGCCGATGTCGTGATCGTCAACATGCCCGACCGGGTGATGCAGACCCACGGCCTCGATTATGAGACGTTGAAGGCGATCAAGCCCGACATTATCCTCGCCAGCGCCACTGCCTATGGCCGCGGCGGGCCCTACTCCAACCGCATCGGTTTTGACGGGATCGGCCAGGTGATGTCGGGCGCTGTCTATCGCACCGGCCCGGAAGACCAGCCCTACCGCTTCATGGTGCCCTATGTGGACTATGCGACCGCGCAGAACCTCGCCATCGCGGCCATGGCGGCGCTCATCCACCGCGACCGCACCGGCGAGGGCCAGCATGTCGAAGCCTCGCTGCTGCTGTCCGCGCTCGCCGTATCCGACGCGCTACTGATCGACCAGGCGGTGCTCGAACAGGACCATGGCCGGATCGGCAACCAGGGCCTGGCGATTGCCCCGTGCGACCTGTTCAACATCGAGGGGCGATGGATTCTCGTGCAGGTGACGGGTACGCCGCTGTTCCACCGCTGGTGCAAGATGGTCGGCGAAGATAGCTGGACGACCGATCCGCGCTTCCTGCGCGACGAGCAGCGCGCCGCCAATGGCAAGGTGCTCAACGCCCGTATGCAGCAATGGTGCGACACGCAAAAGTTCGACGAGGCGATGGCGGTGCTCGAGGAAAACCGGATACCCGCCGCCGAAGTGCTTTCGCCGCGACAGGTTCTGGAGCAGGAGCACATCAAGGCGATGGGCTACCTCAGGCCGGTCGACTATCCCGGCCTTTCCAAGCCTGCGCCGGTGATCCAGACCCCGTTCGAGATGTCGGAAACGCCGGGCCGGATTTCGCGGCGCGCGCCGTTGCTGGGCGAACACAACTCCGAGGTGCTGGGCGAACTGGGCTATGACGCGACGGCCCTTGGCGGCCTGCGCGAACGGGGAATCATCTGATGTTTGGAGGACCACGCATCGTCGATACCCAGGAGGTCGAAGCGCGCGAAGTGGTGCGCATCGAATTTGCGGACGGACGCAGCGCCTCAATCTGGGAGCGGTTCCTGCTGCCCAGCCCATCGATGTTCACGTTCTACAACAAGTGGGATCGCGGGATGATCTCGCTGCGGCACGGCCACCAGTCGGACCACGTGGTCCACGTGCTGTCGGGCGAGGCCATGGTAGGCGACCGACTGTGCAAAGCGGGAGCACACATTTATCTGGTCCACGGCGACCGCTTCGGCCCGTGGATTGCGGGGCCGGAAGGCTGCGAATTGCTCGGCATCCTGAAAGGTCCGGGCGTCGCGGCGTTCTGGAGCGATGAGGACATGGCTGACTATATCGACCTGCTCGCCAAACACGGCGCGCGGCAGGGCGAAGTGCCGCCGCTCAGGAACACCGAACCTTGGATGAGCCCGCCGGGCGCTACCCTGCCGAGTCCCTTGAAGGGGGAGTGAGGCAGGCTTGAATAATTTGTCCACAGTGAGTAGCTTTCGCCGGTATTGAACGCAGCGCCATCCCACTCGTTGTCGGTGAAGTAGATCGTCTCGCCCGCGCCGATGTTGACGAAAGTGACGAAGGCAAGGTCGTCGTTGCCGTCAGCATTGAAGCCCACGAATGCGATGTCGCCCGATGTACTCAGCATGATAGTCCCCTTGAGTCTTGGCCTTCGGGTCGTCGATGCCGACCCGGAAATCCGGAATGCAGGAGCTGGCGTGGTTGCGCCCGGCCCTCTTCTGCAGGCACCGCCTAAGCAGCTTTGGAGACTCTTTCAGGTAGCTTTGATGACGGTTTGGTGGCGTGAGGCCGCCTGAGCAAGTTGGGTCGGCCGAACAGGTTTGTCATGCGTCAATCAGCGGCGACTGGTTCGAAGCCTACGTCGGGCAGGTGCTCGTTCCCGAACTGCGGTCCGGCGATGTTGTCATCATGGACAACCTGTCGAGCCACAAGCGCGCTTCGGTGCGCGAGTTGA
>CAMDQY010000206.1 GCA_945906005.1 Novosphingobium sp. Chol11
GAGTGATGCCGGCAGGACAGCCGGAGACAATCGCAAGTTTGTCGATGCAGTGCTGTGGATCGCTCGTACGGGCAGTCACTGGCGAGAGTTGCCGCCGGAGTTTGGGCATTGGAACAGTGTCTTCGTCCGCTACAACCGCTGGTCTGAAAAGGGCGTTTGGGAGCGGCTTTTCGAGACATTGGCCGATGACCCGGACTTCGAGTTTGTCATGATGGACGCAACCATTGTCCGGGCGCATCAGCACAGCGCCGGGGCAAAAGGGGGGCAGGCGGCGGAAGCCATTGGCCGCTCGCGTGGCGGATTGACCACCAAGCTCCATGCCCTGTGCGATGCTCTGGGCAATCCGCTACGGCTCATCCTCATCCAGGGCCAGATCGCCGATTGCACACAAGCCGCACCGTTGCTGGAAGGTATCGCCACCCAAAATGTGCTGGGGGACAAGGGATATGACAGCGATGCCATCGTTGATCTCATCGTCCAAAGCGGTGCCGGAGCCGTCATTCCGCCCAAGAAAAACCGGACGGTCCAGCGCCTGTGCGACTTCGCCCTCTACCGCGAGCGCAATCTGGTCGAACGATTCTTAAACAAGATCAAATACTACTGGGCCATCGCAACCCGATAAGCCAAGCGCGCCAGAAACTATGTGGCCCTCGTCGCTCTCGTCTCAACGATGATCTCGCTGAAATGAATGTCAACAGAACCTAGCGCGCCCAGGCCGCGTCCTCGATGTGCAGCTCTGCCGAGGGTCTGCTGCCCCAATCGTCGATCTTAGCGCGGCCCACCAGCCAAAGCCAGCGATCGCGGGCACCATGCAGCAGGGTCTGCCCCAGCTCGCTCTCGGCGGAGCGAAAGGCGATCGCCTTGAACCCCGCACCATCCGCGCCGGCGACGATCAGCCGAACGTGATCCTTGCCGACAATGTCTACCTTGAGCGCGCGCACCGGCCCCACCGCAACGCGGGGTCCTGGCCAGCCCATGCCATAAGGCCCGGCCTGCTCCAGCGTCTCGACCAGATCGGGCGTCAGTCCCCGCGGCGCCAGCGCGAGATCGAGCAGCAGCGCATGGCTGGCGCTAGCGGAGGCGACGTCGCGGCCAAGCCGCGCATCGAGCCATGCTCCGAGCGCGTCCACCTTGCCGTTCTCAATTGTCAGGCCAGCCGCCATGGCGTGTCCGCCGCCCGCTACCAGCAGACCTTCGTCGCACGCGGCGATGATGGCGGCGCCAAGATCGACACCGGTGATCGAGCGGCCCGATCCCTTGGCCTTTCCGGAGCCTTCGTCGTCGAGCGCGATTACGATTGCGGGCTTGCCGGTCTTCTCCTTGATCCGTCCGGCGACGATGCCGATGACGCCGGGATGCCAGCCGTGCCCGGCGAGCACCATGACAGCCCGGTTGTGCTGTCCGGCGATCTGCGCCTCGGCCGCTTCCTGAACCATGGCCTCGATGGCGCGGCGCTCCTCGTTGAGCTGCGACAGTTGTTGAGCGATGGCGCGGGCTTCGTCCGGGTCGCTGGTGGTCAGGAGCCGCACGCCAAGGTTCGATTCGCCGACTCGTCCACCGGCATTGATGCGCGGGCCGAGCGCGAATCCCAGATCGCTGCATGTCGGAGCGCGGCTGAGCCGGCTCGCGTCTATCAGCGCGGCCATGCCGATGTTCTCTCGCCGTGCCATAATCTTGAGGCCCTGGGCGACCATCGCCCGGTTCAGTCCCTTGAGCGCGGCGACATCGGCCACGGTGCCCAGCGCCACGAGATCGAGCAGCGCGAACAGGTCTGGCTCTGGGCGACTGTCGAAGAAACCCCGTTGGCGCAGCGTGCGCACCGTGGCGACGGCGAGCAGGAACGCTACCCCGACCGCCGCGAGATGGCCGTGCGCCGCAGCGACTTTGCCTTCGTCGAGGCGGTTGGGATTTACGAGTGCCGCGGCAAGCGGGAGCTCGGCCGAGCACTTGTGATGATCGACCACCACGACTTCGACGCCCACTTCGCGCGCCATGGCCAGCGCCTCGTGCGCCATGGCTCCGCAGTCTACCGTGACGATGAGGCTGGAGCCCTCGCGCCCAAGCCGGACAAGTGCCTCGCCGGATGGGCCGTAACCTTCGAGCAGGCGGTCGGGGATATAGTAGCCCGCATTGCTCCCGAGCATGGCGAACAACCGCAGCAGCAGCGCCGCACTGGTTGCGCCATCGACGTCGTAGTCGCCAAATACGGTTACAGTCTCGCCCGTGAGGATCGCCTGGACAAGCCGTTCGGCAGCGACATCCATGTCGTGGAATTCAGAGGGATCGGGCAGGAAATTGCGCAACGAGGGCGTACGGTGTCGTTCCAGGTCCTCTGGCGCTACCCCGCGCGAGAGCACGAGCTGGGCCACCAGGTCGCTTTCGAGCCCCGCAGGCGAACCGTCCAGCGCCATGTTGCCGCCGCGCCAGCGCCAGACTTTGCCGCCAAGCGATTGTGCTTCCCATGCCGTGGTTGCCGAGCCTGTCGTCATTGCAATATGTTAATTTACCCAGTGCTCGTGTAAATTCCTATTCTCCGGCATAGCCAGTGCAATCCGGGCGGGGAAGATGCAAGTCGGCGAAAATTGGGGAGAGGCGCGATCAAGCTGGCGATCATCTGGCACAGCAGAACCGGCGCGGCAAAGGCCATGGCAGCGGCGGCGAAGCAGGGAGCGAGCAGCGGTGCGCGGCTGATCGCTGCCGAAATGACGACGCCGGATGATCTGCTCGAAGCCGGTGCATACCTGTTTGTCTGTCCTGAAAACCTCGGCACCATGTCCGGAATGATGAAGGAAATGTTCGACAGGTGCTACTATCCGCTGCTCGGAAAAGTTGAAGGCCGCGCCTATGCGACCGCGATCGCGGCCGGGTCGGATGGTTCGGGCGCGCAGGCGCAGATCGATCGGATCGTTACCGGCTGGCGGTTGAAGCGCGTCGCCGAGCCGCTGATCGCGAATATGGGGGCGCAGACGCCCGAAGCGATTCTTGCTCAAAAAAGCGTTGACGAAGCAACGCTTTCTGCATGTCGAGACCTCGGCGCTGCACTTGCCGAGGGTTTGGTGTTGGGAATTTATTAGGAGATTGCTGGTCCATAACGGACCCAGTTGCAGGCGGAGCACTTGAGACGTGTGCGAGATGCTGCAACGGTCCGCCTCGGCGGGATCACGATTTTCCGATTGCATGAGGGGAAAGTAAACAGGGCATGGATGCAAACCAGGCCGGTTTGTCTATGTTGTTTGCAAAGGGCAAGCGTCCTTCTGCGGACCAAATCGAACGCCTGCTCGAGGCGTCGGAAATAGCCGGGGCGGCTGCTCATGTCAGCTACCGGCCGCCGGACGACCGCGAGGGCCTGCTCGAACTGCTGATTTCGGGGCTGACCTTCGATCTTGTCGGGCTGGAGCCGGCAGCGGCGATGTCCCCGCCGCCCAGTGCGAACCAGTTCGGCCTTTCGCCACGGGATCTGGGCGATGGTCTTGAAGCGATTACCCTAGTTCCCGGCCAACACCTTTCGGGTGGGCATGCGATGATCCCAGTGGTTCAGGCCATGCTTGGCCTTGCCGGGCATATCGCGCTGCCGTTGTCGGTCGAAGCGGTCTGCTGGCACCCGGCTCAAAGCTGGATGGAGCCGCAGTATTTTTCGCGGGTCGCGCTCGGCTGGCTGTCGGGAGGACCTTTCCCCGCGCTCGGTCTGACCGCGCTGAGGCACACCGCCGAAGGCGTGCACAGCGAGGGACTTGAGTTCTTTTCAGGCCAGGAACTGCTCGTCATGAAGCGCGAGGGAGAGAGCCTCGCCGATACGGCCAAGCTCGCGGTGCGGTTCATCGACTTTATCGTTGCGAACGGGCCATTCCGTCGCGAGGTTGAATTCCAGGGTCCGGTCGGTGAGGTGCTACGCGTTGTGCCAGGATACTGCGGCAAACAGGTCACGGTCGAGCGCGACGGATGAGGCACGATACGAGGCTTCAGCGTCCCCGGATCCCGTTCCGGACGGTCAACCGCTCGGATCGTCCGGGCTACGCCGCGCAGATGCAGCGCCATCGCCTGCTGCCGCACCAGATCATGACCTGCCAGCCATTGCGCCGCATGATCGAAGCCCTTGACCGGCGGCGGCTCGGCTTCGATGATTTTCGCATCAACGG
>CAMDQY010000207.1 GCA_945906005.1 Novosphingobium sp. Chol11
GCAAAAGCTGGATTACGTGGAAATTCCGCGCTGAGCCGTTATTCCGCGCGGCTTCACGTCATGCCTGACTTCCAACGCATCCTTGCCGGCAGGGCGCCGCTTACGCTGGCCGCGATTCCGCGCGGGGCGCAGCCGCTGGTCATGGCCGATCTCGCCCGTGCGTTGTCGCACGCCAAGGATGCCTCGGCCCGCGCCGTGTTCGTTGCCGACAACGAAGCTGCAATGATCGCGGTTGCCGAAACCGCCGGCTATTTCGCGCCCGAACTCGATATCATCGAGTTTCCCGCCTGGGACTGCCTGCCCTACGATCGCTCAAGCCCGGCGCTTTCGGTCAGCGCGCGGCGCTTGTCTGCGCTCCACCGGCTTCAGGATCGTCCAAGAGGGCCGCAGCTACTCGTCACCACGATCAACGCAGCGACGCAGCGGGTTCCGACCCCATTTCGCATCCGCGAATCGGTGCGGCAGCTCAAGCCCGGCATGGAAATCAGCCATGAGGGGTTGGTCGCGCTGTTGCGCCAGCAGGGCTACATCCGCAGCGATACCGCGGACGATGCAGGCGATTTCGCAGTGCGCGGCTCGATCTTCGACATCGTTCCTTCGGGGCTTGGTTTGGGACTGCGGCTCGATTTCTTCGGCGACGAGCTCGAAACATTGCGGCTGTTCGATCCGGGCACCCAGCGCTCCACCGGAACGGTGGATTCGCACCTGCTGCTTCCGGCGGGAGAGACGCTGCTCGACGAGGAAACGGTCAAGCGCTTTCGCTCCCGCTACCGCGAACAGTTCGGTGCCAAGGCCACCGAAGATCCGCTCTATCAGGCGGTCAGCGACGGGCGCAGACTTGCGGGTATGGAGCATTGGCTGCCTTTGTTCGAGGAGCGGCTATCAACGCTGTTCGATCACCTTGGTCAGAGCGACCTGATCTGCATCGACAGCGCGGCAGCCGGCGGCGCGCAAGAGCGGTTCGACGAGATCGCCGACTATTACAGCGCCCGGCAGGAAGGCGCCGAACGCGCGCCGGGCAGCTATCGGCCGCTGGAGCCGAGCGCGCTTTATCTCACAGCGGAGGAATGGACCTCGCAAACGAAGGACTGGCCGGTCCACCGTGTCGATCCGTTCTCGCAGCCCGAAAGCGCCCGCGTGATCGACTTCGGCTTCTCGGGTGCCCGCGATTTCACGCCCGAGCGCGCTCGCGGTGACAATGCCTATGCGGCGGCGGCGAGCTATCTTCACTCGGTCGCCAAATCATGTCGCAAGGCGATCATCGCCGCCTACACCGAGGGCAGCCGCTCGCGAATCGCCTCAATCCTCGGCGAAGCCCAGGCCCCTGCCCCTGCGATGGCCGAGACATGGCAGGAAGCGCTAGGGCTGGCAGCGAAAGGCCGCCCCGCCGCGCTGGTCCTGCCAATCGAACCCGGCTTTTCCAATGCCGAGATCGAGCTGGTCAGCGAGCAGGACCTGCTCGGCGACCGGCTGGTGCGCCGCAAGAAGCGCAAGAAGGAGGCCGACGCGTTCCTCGCCGAACTGTCGGCGCTGACGCCGGGCGATCTCATCGTCCACATGGAGCACGGCATCGGCCGCTACGAGGGGTTGCAATCGATCCCGGTCGGCAACAGCCCGCACGATTGCGTGATGCTGGCCTACGCGGGGGGCGACAAGCTCTACATCCCGGTCGAAAACCTCGACGTGCTCACGCGCTACGGCAGCTCCGACGAGGCCATGCCGCTCGACCGGCTCGGCGGCGAGGCATGGCAAAGGCGCCGCTCAAAGCTCAAGGAACGCATTCAGGCGATCGCGGGCGAACTGATGAAGACCGCGGCCGAGCGCGCGCTCAGGCAAGCACCCGTGATGGAGAGCGAAGGTTCCACCTACGACCAGTTCGCGGAAGGCTTTCCATGGCAGGAAACCGAGGATCAGGAACGCGCCATCGAAGACGTTCTCGCCGATCTTGCCGAGGGCAAACCGATGGACCGTCTGGTCTGCGGCGATGTCGGGTTCGGCAAGACCGAGGTTGCCCTGCGCGCCGCCTTCGTTGCCGCGATGAGTGGACATCAGGTCGCTGTTGTCGCTCCCACGACGCTGCTTGCCCGCCAGCACTTTTCGGGATTTGTCGAGCGGTTTGGCGGGTTTCCGCTGAGGGTAGGTCGGCTTTCGCGGCTCGTGGCGGAAAAGGAAGCCAAAGCGACCCGCGATAGCCTCACCGATGGCACCATGGACATTGTCATAGGTACCCATGCGATCCTCTCGAAATCGGTCGCTTTCAAGCGGCTCGGGCTGGTCATCGTCGACGAGGAGCAGCGCTTCGGCGTGGTCCACAAGGAAAAATTGAAGGCGCTGCGCACCGATGTCCACGTCCTGACGCTTACAGCCACTCCGATACCGCGCACGCTCCAGATGGCGATGTCGGGCCTGCGCGAACTTTCCACCATCCAGACCCCACCGGTCGACCGGCTCGCGGTGCGCACCTATGTGATGGAATGGGACGATATGGTGATGCGCGAGGCATTGCTGCGCGAGCACCATCGCGGCGGGCAGAGCTTCATCGTCGTGCCGCGCATCGCCGACATGGCCGAGGTTGAGGACTGGCTCCACCGCAACGTGCCCGAAATCAAGGCGATCACGGCCCATGGCCAGATGTCGCCGAGCGAAGTGGAAGAGCGCATGAGCGCGTTCTACGAAGGCAAATACGAGGTGCTATTGTCGACGACCATCGTCGAAAGCGGGCTCGATATTCCCAGCGCCAACACCATCATCATCCACCGCGCCGACCGCTTCGGCCTTGCCCAGCTCTATCAGCTTCGCGGTCGGGTCGGTCGCTCGAAGCTGCGCGCCTATGCCTATTTGGCGACTCCGAAAGACACGGTGCTAAGCGAAGTCGCGCAAAAGCGCCTCAAGGTTCTGGGCGACCTCGATTCGCTCGGTGCCGGTTTCCAGCTCGCGAGCCACGATCTCGACATTCGCGGCGCCGGCAATCTTCTGGGCGACGAACAGTCGGGCCATATCCGCGAGGTCGGTTTCGAACTTTATCAGTCGATGCTGGAGGACGCGATACTCGCCGCTCGCGCTGGCGGTGTCGGGCTGGAGCAGGGCAACCGTGGGCTCTCGCCGCAGATTACCGTCGATGCGCCGATCATGATCCCGGAGGACTATGTCCCCGATCTTGCGGTTCGCATGGCGCTATATCGCCGCCTCAACGATGCCGACGACCAGGCCGAGATCGAATCGCTCTCAGCCGAGATGATCGACCGTTTCGGCCCGCTGCCCGAACCGACCGCCAATCTGGTGCGACTTATCGAGATTAAGCAGCAGGCCATCGCGGCGCATATATCGAAGATCGACGTCGGCGCGCGCGGTGCGCTGGTCAGCTTCCACAACGAAAACTTCCCCAACCCGATGGGCCTCATCGATTATGCTGCCAAGCGCGAAGGCACGATCAAGTTGCGCCCCGACATGAAGCTTATGGTCAACCGGACCTGGGGCGATCCAAAATCTCGATTGAATGGCCTGTTTCAGCTCACCAAGGGGTTGGCGGCGATTGCCGGAAAGACTCCGGTCGAAGCCTAGCCGCTGGCAAGGCGCAGGAATTCCGTGCCACTCATCGGCGAGGCACGCAGGAACCCCTAGAACAGCGCGCAGCCCTCTTCGGCAACCACGGCAAGCTGATCCTCGCTCTCGATGCCCTCGGCGATGACCGCAAGATCGAGCGCGTGTGCCATCGCAACGATGCCGCGAAGCACCGCCCGGTCGCGCGCGTCGCTGGCGATCCCCTCGACCATGGTCCGGTCAAGCTTGAGATAATGCAGCGGCAGCACCTTGAGATATCGGAAGTTGCAGAAACCCGCGCCGAAATCGTCGAGCGCGATGCGGAGGCCTTGCGCAGATAGGTCCGCCATGGTCGAGGCAGCCAGCCCGATGTCTTGCAGCAGCGACTGCTCGGTAATTTCGAGCGTCAACCGCCGAGGCGGAAAACCAACTTCCTTCAGCAGATCGAGCAGGCGATCCGAATAGCTGCCCGAAGCCAGATCGGCAGGGGTGACATTGAGCGAGAGCCTGAGATCGCCCGGCCACTCACGAGCCTGTTCGAGCGCGCGGCGGGCAACGTGGTTCGACAGGTGGGTGACATGATCGGCGCG
>CAMDQY010000208.1 GCA_945906005.1 Novosphingobium sp. Chol11
TCACGCACAGTTCCGCCGCGTCCAGGAGATGATCGCGCTGGGCATCCAAGAAGGGGCAAGGCTGCTTTGTGGAGGGCTTGGTCGTCCGGGGGGACTCAAACGCGGCTTTTACGTACGTCCGACGATCTTTTCGAACGTTCAAAGCACTATGGGTATCGCACAGGAAGAGATTTTCGGCCCCGTCTTAACGATCATTCCCTACGATACGATCGACGAGGCGGTGGAGATCGCCAATGACACAGTTTACGGCCTGAGCGCTCACGTCCAGAGCGCGGACATTGAATTGGCGCATTCGATAGCGGCGCGATTGCGTTGCGGTCAGGTTCATTTGAATTATCCCGCATGGGATCCCAATGCGCCTTTCGGCGGCTTCAAGCGTTCCGGCAACGGGCGCGAGTACGGGCTGGAAGGGTTTGAGGAGTATTTGGAAACCAAAGCGGTGTTGGGTGCAGGTGCGCGAGATGCCGAGAAACGGTAACCAGCCCCGGGGCCTGCCGGCAGAAAAAGGATTTTTTCGTATCCCATTGATTAAGCCCAATAAATCAGCGCCGCCAGGCCGTTATGCCCACGGCCGGAGCGCTACTCCGCTACCAATTACCTAATTAACCCATTGAAGTTAAACATATCTGCCACCGGCGTTGGGCGTGGTAGCGATGCATTGCTACAGCGCCTGCTACACACGCGGGGCGCGGGCGATGTCGCAAATCTACGTCTTTAAGCGGGGCTCCAACTACTATCACCGCATTCGAATCCCGAAAGATCTCACGGCCCTGTCTGGGCGCGCTGAGTGATCTCATGAACCGTCTTGTCACCCCTCAGGGCCTCCAGCGCCACACGCGCCTTGAACTCGCCCGTAAACCGTCTCCGTGTCGTCATAGTCAATCCCTCCGTTACCCGAGGGAATACACCTTAACACCCTGTCCGATTTTCTAGGAGCAGCTCAGTCTGTAAAATCGCGTGCAATGTTGACCCCCTAAGGGGTGGTTTTCGCGTCCAATTCTGACCCCCCTCTGACTTTGTGTCAGCGTCCCTTCCTTTTGGCGGGAAGGGTGCTGGGGGATGATTGGCGTGGATGTTATCGGTCAGATACGGCGGGCGTATTTCGAGCAAGGCCGGCCAATCAAGGAGATCGTGCGGACCCTGGCGGTGTCGCGGGCGACGGTGCGCAAGGTGGTCCGCAGTCATGCGACCGCGTTCAAGTATGAGCGCGGCGTTCAGCCCACACCCAAGCTGGGCGAATGGGTTGAGGATTTAGGCGAGATCCTGGAGCAGGAATCTGCTCTGCCGCGGCGGGAACGCCGTTCGACCCAGCGGCTATTCGAGGAGTTGCGCGGTCGCGGCTATGACGGTGCCCACGACAGCGTGCACCGGTTCGTGAAGGCGTGGCGGAGCGAGCGCGCCCGGGTTCCGGCGCAGGCGTTTGTACCGATGAGCTTTGCGCCCGGGGAAGCCTACCAGTTCGACTGGAGCCACGAGACGATCACGCTTGCCGGGCTGCCGCTGACGATCAAGGCGGCGCACATGAAGCTGTCGCACAGCCGCATGCCGTTCGTGCGGGCCTACTTCCGAGAGACCCAGGAACTGGTGTTCGACGCCCACGACAGGGCGTTCTTGTTCTACGGCGGGGTCTGCCGGCGCGGCATCTACGACAACATGAAGACGGCGGTGGAAGCCATCTTCGTCGGCAAGGCGCGCCAGTACAATCGCCGCTTTCTGCAGATGTGCTCGCACCACCTGATCGAGCCGGTGGCCTGCACGCCGGCATCCGGGTGGGAGAAAGGCCAGGTCGAGAACCAGGTCGGTAACCTGCGCGACCAGATGTTCCGTCCCAAACCGCGGGTGAAGAGCCTGGCGGAGTTGAACGCCTGGCTGGAAGACCAGTGCGTTGCCTACGCCAAGCGCACCAGGCACCCCGAGTTCAAGGACCGCACGGTCTGGGAGGTGTTCCAGGACGAACGCGCGAGCCTTGTGGCGTTGCGCGGCCCATTCGACGGCTTTGTCGAGAAGGCGGTGCGCGCCAGCACCACCTGCCTGATCATGGCCGATCATAACCGCTACAGTGTCGATGCCCGCGCCGCCGGACGCATGGTATTGGTTCGTTCCCATGCCGAGCGCATCGTCGCGCTGCTGGGTGATGAGGTCGTCGCCGACCATCCGCGCCAGTTCCGGCGCGATCAGATCATCTACGACCCCTGGCATTACCTGCCGGTTCTCATGAAGAAGCCCGGGGCCTTGCGCAACGGCGCACCCTTCAAGGATTGGAACCTGCCGCCGGCCCTGGGCGAAGTACGTGGCCTTCTGAGGAGCCATGCCGATGGTGATCGCCAGTTCGTCAAGGTGCTGGCTGCCGTGCTCGACCACGGCTTGGCCGCGGTCGAGGCCGCCTGTGCCGAAGCGTGTGCGGCCGGCATCGCCAGCGGCGATGTGATCCTGACCGTGCTCGCGCGGCAGCGTCAGCCGATCATGCCGCCCAGCATCACCACCCCCGACGCCCTGCGCCTGAAGCACGAGCCGATGGCCGATTGTGGCCGTTACGACAGCATACGGAAGGTCGCCTGATGGAACGCCAGGAGATTCTTGAGGCCATGGATGAGCTGAAGCTCTACGGCATGCGCGCCAGCTTCGACGAAGTCGCCGGCAAAGGATTGACCCGGCGTGCCGAGATCTACCCGCTTCTTGCCAGCCTGATCCGCGCCGAGCGTACACACCGCCAGGCCAGATCGATCAGCTACCGGATCGCCGCTGCCAAGTTCCCGGTATTGAAGGATATCGACAGCTTCGTCTTCGCCGACACCCCGGTCGACGAGGGCCAGGTGCGCGAACTGGCCACCGGCGCCTTCCTGGACGCCAAACGCAACGGCATCTTCATCGGCGGCACCGGCACCGGGAAGACCCACCTGTGCATCGCCGTCGCCGCGGCGGTGGTTCGGGCCCGCGCCAGAGGCCGGTTCTTCAATCTCGTCGATCTGGTCAACCAGCTCGAACAGGAGAAAGCCGCCGGCCGCAGCGGCCGATTGGCCGAGAAGCTCTTGCGCTACCACCTCATCGTCATCGACGAACTGGGCTATCTGCCGTTCAGCCAATCCGGCGGTCAGCTTTTGTTCCACCTGATCAGCAAACTCTACGAGAACACTTCGCTGCTGATCACCACGAACCTCGCCTTCGCCGATTGGCCGCAGGTCTTCGGTGACGCCAAGATGACCACCGCCATGCTCGACCGCTTGACGCATCACTGCGACATCGTCGAGACCGGCAATACCAGCTGGCGATTCAAAAACCGCAGCTGATAAAACCCTCCCCCGGACCCCCTCCCGGGCTTACCCCACGTGGGTGCACAGGCACCTCCCACGGCCGCCCCCGCTTGCGCGTGGTGGGCGCGCGGCGTCGGCCGCGGGGCCCTCCTATGCACTACGGGGATAAGCCCCTATTCCAGCCCACCAAGGGGGTCGGAATTGGACGCGAAAAGGGGGTCGCGGTTGGAAGCGATTTGACAGCCTTATCCGCTGAGCGCGGAGAAGATTGGCCGGATGTGGCGGTTGTTGATCGAAAACGGATTCGCCTCCTTTGCCGAGGCATGAGGCTATGCGCGTTCTTCTTCACACTAAAGTTCTGTTTCGCTCGCCCTCCGGCGCAGTGGTGGCCCACCTCACCCTGATGCCGGTGAAGGATGCGGAAAGCGTATCCACGGCGCCACTGGCGGAGACGGATGAGGAAGACGCGCGTGAACATGGGGAAACAACCATTCAGTTGCGCGAGTCCGAGCGGTATGAATATGAGGTGGTGCCCGCCAACGGCGCCGACTTACGTCTGCGTTGCAGTCTTTCCAGCCGTCGTCGGAGTCTTGCCAATGGCGATGGAAAGCCGGACGCGGGTCTGATCGAGACGCGTTCCTTTTGCGGCACGCTCTTGCTGGAGCTGGTTGAGGGCGAGGTGGACAGCGTGAAGGCTGCGGTGGCGTCGGCGTTGCTGGACGTGCGTTCGCTCAAGCTGGACTACCGGACGGAATACCGGGGGATGCTGCGTCGACTGTCACATGAAATTGCGGGACTGGTGGCGGATGCCCGGTCGTCGGCCAAGGTGGGTTTCCGTTCGACGTTTGAGGAAAGAACGGACGCGGGCTG
>CAMDQY010000209.1 GCA_945906005.1 Novosphingobium sp. Chol11
GATATCTTCTCCCCGCCATGCACAAGTCGAACCGCCTCCCGCTTGAACTCAAGCGTATAGCGCGCCTTCACTCCGTCCTTCATCCTGATACCCCTTCGCTGATCTGTTCCTATCAGCCAAGGGAGACGTCAGGCAGGGGCAAGCTCACATCGAACCAGGTGCTGCTATTCACCCATCACCGCAGTGTCCGGGCCTTGGCAGAACCGCTTGTGGCGAAGGGCCTCGCCAATATCATTGACCTCGATCGCGCTGCATGAATTGGACGGAGATCTTCACCAAACGACGGTAGGGATGATTCAAACTGGGTGTTCAGCGAACGCCCTTTCCGCAAAGCTGGGAGGCTGGATCAGCCCAAGGCCCTCAAACCTTATCCCTTCGGCAGCAATAAGCTGGAATCGCCATAGCTATAGAAGCGGTAGCCTTCCTTGATTGCGTGCCTGTAAGCTTGATGCATGTTTTCCAAGCCCATCAGCGCGCTAACCAGCATGAACAGGGTCGAGCGCGGCAGGTGGAAATTGGTCATCAAGCCGTCCACTGCGCGAAAACGGTATCCCGGCGTGATGAAGATCGAGGTATCGCCCTCGAACGCGTGGATCGTCCCATCGTCGTCGGCTGCGCTTTCAAGCAGGCGCAGGCTGGTGGTGCCGACCGCGATCAATCGTCCGCCCGCAGCCCTCGCGCTGTTGAGGCGCAATGCAGTTGCAGTATCGATGCAGCCCCATTCGGCGTGCATTGCATGATGGGCGGTGTCGTCAACCTTCACCGGCAGGAAGGTGCCCGCTCCGACATGGAGCGTGAGCGTTTCACGCCCGATCCCCGCCCCATCCAGCGCCTGGGTCAGTTCGGGTGTGAAATGCAGCGCCGCCGTGGGAGCGGCGACCGCTCCCTCTTTCCGCGCAAACATCGTCTGGTAATCGGCCTTGTCGGCCTCGTCGGTGGCCCGCTTGCCCGCGATATAGGGCGGCAGCGGCATGCGCCCGGCGCGTTCGAGCAGCACCTCGACCGGGTCGTCGCCTTCAAAGCGCAGCCGCCACGATCTATCGGCGTGGCGCTTCTCGGCAATGGCGGTAACGCCGGCAGCGAAGTCGACGACATCGCCTTCTTTCAGCCGCTTGGCATTGCGCACGAAGGCATCCCACGATCGCAGGCCTGCGCGCTTGTGCAACGTGGTGCCGATCCGTGCCTCTCCACGCCGACCCTCGAGCTGGGCGGGGATTACTCGCGTGTCGTTGACCACCAGCACGTCGCCTGCCCGAAGTTGGCCGGGAAGATCGCGGACATGCCGATCGCTCAGCTTACCGCCCGGCTCCACCACCAGCATGCGCGCTGCATCGCGCGGCCGCGCCGGGCGCAGCGCGATCCGCTCGGGCGGAAGCGCGAAGTCGAACAGATCTACGTTCATCCGAGGCCCGGCAACTGCCAGCCTCAGTCGGACTTCGAAGTATTCAGATCATCCACCGAAATCGCCTCGGCTGGAGCTGCTGCGGCAACTGCAGGAGCGGCCCCGCCTGCGGCCATGTGCGCGCGCAGGATCCGTGTGGGATTGGCAGGCGGCTCGCCTCGCTCGATCCGGTCGACCACTTCCATCCCGGAAATCACCCGGCCGAACACCGTATATTTCCGGTCGAGCGAGAAGCGCGGGTAGAACACGATGAAGAACTGGCTGTTGCCCGAATCCGGATTGCTGGTGCGCGCCGCCGAGACCGTTCCGCGCAAGTGCGGCATGGCGTTGAATTCGGCCTTGAGATCAGGAAGTTTCGATCCGCCTGAGCCGGTTCCGGTCGGATCGCCGGTCTGCGCCATGAACCCCTCGATCACGCGGTGGAAGATCAGACCGTCGTAGAAGCCCTGCCCCGTCAGCGTCTTGATGCGCTCGACATGGGCGGGTGCCCAGGTTGGCATCAGCCGGATCGCAACGCTGCCGCCGTTCGACAGGTCGAGCAGCAACACGTCCTCGGGCGTGTGAGTCGGATCGGTATCGACCACAGTGGGAAGCGTCGTGGCAGGAGTAGCAATCGGCGCCTTGGAGTTGGCAACCGCTGGTGAAGCCACCATCACGACACCGGCGATCAGGGCCATTAACGAGCGAAAAGTCATTCAATTCTCACAGCTTGAAGCGGCGCGCGCGCTCGCGCCTCACAATTTGTGCGGCGATAGCGCCGGCGCGCTTGCCATGCAATGAACGTGCGGCGGGCTGATTGCGCGCCACGCTGCCTTACAGGTCTCCGCGCCGTCCCAGTTTCTCTACCCTTACGAGAACATCCGCGCGCACTGCGGAGCTGACGAAATTCTCAATCTCGCCGCCGAACAGCGCGATTTCCTTGACCAGCTTGGAGGCGATCGGCTGCAGGCTGACATCGGCCATCAGGAAAACCGTCTCGATTTGGCTGTCGAGTTGCTGGTTCATGCCCGCCATCTGGTATTCGTATTCGAAATCGGCCACCGCGCGCAGCCCCCGAATCAAAACGGTCGCGCTCATCGCCTTCGCGAACTTGATCAGCAGCGCGTTGAAGCCAACCACCTCCACGTTTTCGAGGCCCATTTCCGAGACTTCGCGCTCAACCATCGCCAGCCGCTCCTCGGGCGAGAACATCGGGTCTTTCGATGGATTGGTGGTGACGCCGATTATCAGCCGGTCGACCAGCTTCGCGCCACGCCGAATAATGTCGGTATGGCCGCGCGTGATTGGATCGAAAGTCCCCGGATAAATGCCGACGCGCGAGCCGTTCGCTTGGCTCATCAGTGGTCCCTTTCAATGATGTAATGCGCGATTGCGCGCAGCAGGTCTGCCTCGCTGCCCTGGTCGGCCAGGAGAGCGACTGCCTGCTCGACCAGCATGCGCGCCTGCTCTCGCGCACGGTCCGGCCCCAGCAGGGTGAGGAAAGTCTGTTTGCCGGCGGCCTGGTCCTTGCCGACGGCCTTTCCGGCCAGGGCGGCATCGCCCTCATGGTCGATCAGGTCGTCGGCGATCTGGAAGGCAAGACCGATATCGCGCGCATAGCCGCGCAGATGCGTGCGACCCTCTGGCGGAGCATGTCCCAGAATTGCGCCCATCTCCACTGAGGCAGCAAGCAGCGCACCGGTCTTCAGCTGTTGCAGCCTGGTAATCGTGTGCAGATCGAACTGGCTGCTTTCGGCGACGAGATCCATCATCTGCCCGCCAGCCATGCCGTGAAGGCCGCTCGCCTCACCCAGCGCGCGCAGCAGTTCCACGCGCACAAATGGATCGGCGCTTATGGCAGGGTCTGCGAGCACCTCGAAGGCAAAGGCGTGCAGCGCATCGCCCGCCAGCACGGCGGTTGCCTCGTCGAAAGCAAGGTGCAGGGTCGCCTTGCCGTGGCGCAGCGCGTCGTCATCCATGCAAGGCAGGTCGTCGTGGATCAGCGAGTAGACATGGATCGCTTCGACCGCGACCCCGGTGCGCAGCGCAGCATCACGGTCGACCCCATAGAGGCGCGCCGTCGCGGTGAGCAACAACGGACGGATGCGCTTGCCGCCGCCGATCGCGGCATAGCGCATCGCCTCGACAAGTCGCGCGCGTGCATCGTCAGGGACCGGCAGCAAGGCATCGAACATCGCATCGACTTCGGCAGCGATGTCGCCAAGCGCATCGGACAGCAGCGCATCGGTCACCCCCGCGACTGCCATGGTCAGTCGTCCGGAGAATCGAACGGCGCGGTCCCGGTTACAGTCCCGTCGGCCTTCTGGACGATCTTCTCGATCCGCGCCTGAGCCGAATCGAGCCGCGCCTGGCAATGCTTGCGCAGTTCCTCGCCGCGTTCGTAGAGCGAAATCGAATCGTCGAGCGGCACGTCGCCGCCTTCAAGTTTGCGAACGACTTCCTCGAGCGCGCGCAAGGCATCCTCGAAGCTCATTTTCGCAATTTCGGGCGCGCTTTCGTCCATTCGCGCAGCAATGGCGGGGCATATCGGCGCGGTCAAGCGCAGCGGCCTCTGGCGCGCGCGCAAAGGTCGCGGTAAGGCGCGGGGCCATGACCACCGAAACCGCCGAAATCACTCCCGATGTCGTCGAGGCGCATGGCCTCTCCCCCGAAGAATACCAGAGCGTCCTGCACGCCTTGGGACGCGAACCG
>CAMDQY010000210.1 GCA_945906005.1 Novosphingobium sp. Chol11
ACGCGCGCTCGCAGAATCACGTGCTGTTCATGAACCACGCCATCGTCAATCCGCCGGTCGACCGGATGAAGGCGGCGGATCAGGTCAAGGACGTGTTCATCACCATCCAGAAGGAAACCGACGCCGGGATCGTGGTGTCGGGCGCCAAGGTGGTGGCGACTTCGGCCGCGATCACCCACTACAACTTCATGGGCCAGAACGCGGCGATCCCGATCAACGACACCGACCTCGCCGTCATGTTCATCACGCCGGTCAATGCGCCGGGGGTGAAGGTGATCTGCCGGACCTCCTACGAGATGACGGCGGCGGTCATGGGCACGCCGTTCGACTATCCGCTGTCGTCGCGTTTCGACGAAAACGACGCGATCTTCGTGTTCGACAACGTGCTGATCCCCTGGGAGAACGTGCTGCTCCACCGCGACATCGAGAAGATCAAGGTGTTCTATCCGCGCTCGGGCTTTCTCGCCGGCTACCAGTTCCAGGGCTGCACGAGGCTGGCGGTCAAGCTCGATTTCCTTGTGGGCGTGATCGCCAAGGCGCTCCGCGCGGCCGGCTCCGACGAGTTCCGCGGCAACCAGGCGATGCTCGGCGAGGTGATCGCCTGGCGGAACCTGTTCTGGGCGATCTCCGACGCCATGGCGATGAACCCGATGCCCTGGGTCGGCGACGCCGTGCTGCCGAACGCGCAGTCCGGCTCGGCCTACCGCGTGTTCGCCGGCGACGCCTATGCCCGGATCAAGGAGATCGTCGAGAAGATCGTCGCCTCCTCGCTGATCTACCTGCCGTCCTCCACCAAGGATTTCAAGAATCCGGCCATCGAGCCCTATCTGCAGCGATACGTGCGCGGCTCCCACGGCATCGACTACAAGGAGCGCATCAAGATCATGAAGCTGCTGTGGGACGCGATCGGCACCGAGTTCGGCGGCCGTCACGAGCTTTATGAATACAATTACGCCGGCAACCACGAGGATATCCGCCTCCACGCGCTGCTCAACGCCAAGGGCTCGGGCGCCTACGACCGCATGATCGCGCTGGCCGATCAGTGCATGGCCGACTACGACGAGGATGGCTGGACCGGCGACACCTGGCTCGCGGCCGACGACATTGCAGGGCCGTCGGGGGGCTCTGCGTAGCGCGCGGGGCGCTAGGCTCGCTCCCAACCGGGGAATCCATTACATTGCCGGCATGAGCTGGATCGACCAACACCCTGACATGGCGGGCGCCTTCGCGGCCGTCGCCGAAGCCAAGAGCGTCGAGCAGAAGCTGTTCCGGGAGGCGATGAGCCGCCTGGGCGCAGCGGTGCATGTCATCACCACCGACGGGCACGCCGGCAAGACCGGCTTCACCGCGACCGCGGTCTGTTCGGTGTCGGATGCGCCGCCGACGCTGCTCGTCTGCCTCAACCGGGCGGCGACCAGCATGCCGATCCTGCGCGGTAACGGGGTGTTCTGCGTCAACACGCTCCGCGCGGGCGACGAACTGATCGCCGACACCTTTGCCGGCCGCACCAAGGTGGCGCGCGAGGCCCGCTTCGAAACCGGCGAATGGGGCAAGCTCTCGACCGGCTCGCCGGCGCTGATGAGCGCGGTGATCGCCTTCGACTGCCGGGTGATCGAAATCAAGGCAGTCGCCTCGCATGATATTTATTTCGGCATCGTCGAGGCGATCCACCAAGGTGGCTCCGGAGCGGCGCTCGTCTATCATGATCGCCTCTACAAGCAACTCTGACGCGCAGGCTATTTTGCGCGGTCATTTGAATCGAATGACAAGTTCCCGCGTCATGCCTTGGTGGCAAATTCACCCCACAATGGCCGCGTTCCATCCGGAACGAACACCGCCGGCGACACGTTGCTTCAGGTCGGGTGGAGAAACCTCCTAGGAGCAGGAAATGACGCAGCAGAACCAAAACCCGGATCGCGACCAGCAGCAGCAGAACAATCCGAAGCCTGGTCAGCCGGGTCAGCAGCAGGGCGGCCAGCAGAAGCCAGGCCAGCAGTCCGGTCAGCCGGGGCAGCCGGGCGGCCCGGGCCAACAGGGTGGCCAGGGCGGTCAGAAGGATCAGAAGGACCAGAACCGCTAAGGCTTGTTGGATCAACGATAAGCGGAGCCCCGCCAGCCTGGCGGGGCTTTCGCTTATCCACGCTTTGTCCACCAACGCCGCGTCCGATCCGCCGGCCGCGTTCCCCAGGACCGGCGGCTGGCCTATGCTTGCGGCATGGCGACGGTCAGCGCACTTCCGTTGTTCCACCTCTACGGCGATCCGCCGGACGATCAGGCGTTCGACTTCATCCATGTCGAGACCATTTCCTCCCGGTCGTCGGCGCACGACTGGCTGATCCGCGCCCACCGCCATCGCAATCTGTTCCAGATGCTGCTGATCGAGCGCGGCGGCGGCGAGATGACGTTCGAGGCGGCAAACCTCGGCTTCGCCGCGCCGGCCGCGATCCTGGTGCCGCCGACCACGGCGCATGGCTTCCGCTTTCGTCCCGAGGTCACCGACGGCTGGGTCGTCAGCTTCACCGAGGATGTGGCCGAGGCGCTGGGCGAGCGCTCCGGCGAGGCGCTGAAGCGATTGAAGGCGCTCGCCGCGGAGCCGGTCATTCCGCTGGGCCACGCGGCCGAGATCAAGCGGCTGTCGACGCTCTGCGCCGATCTGCATGAGGAAAGTTTTCTGGCGCGGGAAGGCTTTCGCCTCGCCATGCGCGGTCTGCTGGCGCTGATCGCGATCGAGGTGGCGCGGCTGGCCGCGAGCCGCGCGCGCACCGGCACGGTCACGCTGGCGCCGGCCGACGCCACCGTCGAGGCGTTGCGCCGCCTGGTCGAGGAGCATTTCCGCAACGAGCGGCTGATCGGCTTCTACGCCGAGAAGCTTGCGATCACGCCCGACCGGCTCAACGATCACGTCAAGCGCGTCAGCGGCGTCACCGCCGGCCATCTGATCCGCCAGCGCGTGCTGACCGAGGCCAAGCGCGCGCTGGTGTTCACCGGCCAGCCGATCCACGAGGTGTCCTACGACCTCGGCTTCGCCGATCCGTCGCACTTCGCGCGCTTCTTCCGCAAGCAGACCGGCATGACGCCGCAGCAATTCCGCGAGGGCAGGGGCGGCTGAATTTCGTTCCGAGAACCGAAATTCTCGGAACTGCTCGCTCCGATAAAATCGGCAAGCGGCTTTCTCAATTTCCGCTTGGTACTCGATAGCGACCGCAAAGCGGGCTCGGCAGGAGATCCGCTAAGGGCCAAAAACAGACAAAAGCAAAAGGCCGCCAACTGAGGCAGCCTCGCATCGATTATCGGTTTTCCTCGGCTAGACTCGGAGGCGGCCGTTCATCCAGTACCACGCTGTATTACTTTCGGGTGCGGGGGCCGGGTAGTTCAGTGCGTTGTCTTTCGATAACCTTTAGACCTGCCTCGTGATAACGTGCCCATCCGTACAGGTGGTCGAACTCCGCCAGTGCCTTGTGTTCCGTTTTGGTAACGATGCAGGCAACGGCGCCCAGTAGGACTTTCTCGACCTCGGACTCCGTCTCGCATTTCAGAATTTCGATGGCCATCCGCTTCTTTTGATAGACATGCTCATGCTGAAGGTCCTTGACGGAGTTCTTCACGGCGGGATCGCAAGCGTCGTAAGCCGCCTCCGTCATAAAGCGAAAGTCGCTGTTGCTGGACGTGCTGCCAACGAATAGGCACTCAGTGTTGGTGATGCCCCATAGCAGGTGCTTGCTGATTTTCTGACGAGCGTCCTTATGAGGCACAGCGCCCGATTTATGATTCCGCCAGACGTCCTTGATATCATTGACCGCCTTCTCTTTGCGCAATGCAACGTCGCGGTGCCAGCCATAAGGCTCGATTGGGCCAGTTCGTAATGATCGCGGCGGATCAATCGTCTTATCGTTGACCTGCTGGTCGTTCATGTCCCGCCCTCCGTTAACATGGGGAATGTCCCGATCAATGTTGAAATAGGAGGAGCGGCGTTGCTCGCCTTGAGCCGGTAGGCTCGGGGTGTCGAATCCACGAAAGGAAAGCAACGCCATGAAGAGAATTACCACGATTGCGACTGGATTGCCGCCTGTCCCTGTG
>CAMDQY010000211.1 GCA_945906005.1 Novosphingobium sp. Chol11
AAAAGCGGCACTTGATCGAAAACCTGTTCGCCAAAATCAAGGACTGGCGACGCATCCACACCCGCTATGACCGCTGCGCCCACACCTTCATGTCCACCATCGCAATCGCCGCTACCGTCATCTTCTGGCTGTGATCAATGAGTCCTGACCCTACGAGGTGGCGCGAACGCTGGCTCGAACCGCCAGTTCCTGCGCGCTGGTCGAGGACGGCATGCGCCAATTCGTCGTCTGCTCGGGCGGCGGGCCCTCGATCATGGAAGCGGCAAACCGCGGCGCTGCCGATGTCGGCGCGGAATCCATAGGCCTCAACATCGTGCTTCCACACGAGCAGCAGCCCAACGTCTTTGTGACGCCGCGTCTCTCGTTCCAGTTCCACTATTTCGCCTTGAGGAAGATGCATTTCCTGCTGCGCGCCCGCGCGCTCGCGGTGTTCCCCGGCGGCTACGGAACGCTCGACGAATTGCTCGAAACGCTGACGCTGATCCAGACCGGCAAGATGAAACCGATCCCGGTCCTGCTGTTCGGCAGGGACTACTGGGAGCGAATCATCGATTTCGAGGCGATGGCGGAAGAAGGCGTGATCAACCGCGAAGATCTCGACTTGTTCCGTTGGTGCGAAACCGCAGAGGAAGGCTGGATGGCGATCTCGGACTTTTACGGGCTGGATTGCGGCTAGTTTTCGCGCACGGCATGATGCCCCATCGGGCCATGGCCCGATCCATAACCCGGCGCGGCTTCGAGCGCGGCGCGCACGAAAAGCCGCCCCTTGCCGATAGCTTCGGGCAGGTCGAGGCCCATGCCGAGATAGGTTGCGATCGCGCTCGACAATGTGCAACCGGTGCCGTGAGTGTGGCGCGTGGCGATGCGCGGTGCGCTCCAAGTGATAGTCTCCCCGTCTGATTTGACGAGCCGATCCTCCACCATGTCGCCCTCCGCATCGCCGCCCTTGGCAAGATAGCTTACCCACTTGAGCGCCAGACCAGACTCGCCGCCGAGGGCAGCTAACTCGAAGACGTTGGGAGTGGTCAGCCGGGCAAGGCCAATCAATCGCGCGAATGCCGCAACTGTGTCGTCGCCAACCAGTCTGTCACCACTTGTCGCGACCATGACGGGGTCGAAGACGATTGGCACATCCAGCTTGGCCAGTCGCTTGGTCACAGCCCTCGCGTTCGCGGAAGAACCCAGCATCCCGATCTTGATCGCATCGATGCCGATGTCGGACACGCAGGCATCGATCTGCGCCGTGACCATATCGGGCGACAGCACCTCGATGGCCGTGACCCCGGTCGAATTCTGCGCCGTCACCGCAGTGATCGCGGTCATCGCGTAGCCGCCCAGCATGGTGATGGTCTTGATGTCGGCCTGTATCCCCGCCCCGCCGCTCGAATCCGAACCGGCGATAGCAAGGATGCGCGGCGGCGGGGTCATTGGCCCTTGTAGCGCCGCTGCGTCGAAGGCGGCGCCTCGTCGTGGTGCTGCTTCGCGCGTGTTGGCCTGTCGACAATCTCGCCCCCGCAATTGGGACAGCGATCGTCAAGCGCTTCGGCGCAAGGCGCGCAGAACGTGCACTCGAAGCCGCAGATGAACGCGCCGGGCGCTTCGGCCGGCAATTCAGTGCCGCACCGCTCGCAGTCTGGTCGCATTTCGAGCATCAGGCGGCCGCCTGCTCAACCGCTTCGCAGATGCTGGCGACCGCCGCTTCGACTTTGCCCGCATCGTCGCCTTCGGCCATGACCCGGATCACCGGCTCGGTGCCAGACGGCCGGATCACCAGCCGGCCCTTGCCATCTAGACTTGCCTCGGCCTCGGCGATGATTGCCCTGACGCGAGCATCTTCAAGTGGCTTGCCTCCCGAAAAACGAACGTTTCTGAGCAGTTGGGGGACCGGATCGAAAAGGTGAAGCAGTTCGCTCGCGCGCTTGCCCGATTGCACCAGTGCCGCCAGCACCTGAAGCGCGGCAATCGTGCCGTCTCCGGTCGTGGCATGATCGAGCAGGATCATGTGGCCCGACTGTTCGCCGCCCAGATTGTATCCGCCCGCCTTCATCGCTTCGAGCACATGGCGGTCGCCCACCTGCGTGCGCACGAGGTCTAGGCCCAGTCCGCCCATGAAGCGCTCCAGCCCGAGGTTCGACATCACCGTGGCGACCACACCGCCGCCCCGAAGCTCTCCGCGCCCTGCAAGCTGGCTGCCGATCAGCGCCATGATCTGGTCGCCGTCGACTGTCTGGCCTTTCTCGTCGATGACAATCAACCGGTCCGCGTCGCCATCGAGTGCGATCCCGATGTCGGCGCCTGTCTCGATCACTTTCCGGGCGATGAGTTCGGGATGGGTGGAACCGCAATGGTCGTTGATATTCTTGCCGTTGGGCTCGACGCCGATCGCTTCGATCTCCGCGCCAAGTTCCCACAAAGCGGACGGCGCGACCTGATAAGCCGCGCCATTGGCGCAATCGACTGCGATCCTGAGGCCGTCGAGCCGCAGGTTGTCAGGCAACGAGGCCTTTACAGCATGGATATAGCGCCCGCGCGCGTCCTCGATCCGGCGTGCCCGACCGATGTCGGCCGATGCCGCGAGCGGCTGTGACGTAGCGAGCATCGCTTCGATGGCGAGTTCGTCCTCGTCTGAGAGCTTGAAGCCGTCGGGTCCGAACAGCTTGATGCCGTTGTCTTCGTAAGGGTTATGGCTGGCAGAGATCATCACGCCCACATCGGCACGCAGTTCGCGCGTCAGCAGGGCCACGGCAGGCGTCGGCATCGGGCCAAGCAAGACCACGTCCATCCCGACGCTGGTGAATCCGGCGACCATCGCGTTCTCGAGCATGTAGCCCGACAGGCGCGTATCCTTGCCGATCACCACCCGGTGCTTGTGGGTTCCGCGCAGGAACCGCGTGCCTGCCGCCTGGCCAACTCGCATGGCGACGTCGGCAGTCATCGCCCCCGCATTGGTGCGCCCGCGAATGCCGTCGGTTCCGAAATACTTCCTGGTCATGCCACCACGGTCACTAGGATCGAAAACCGATCAAGTCACGATCAGAAATATCGCGCAAGCTTGAATTGGAAGCGGTGACGATCCGAGCGATAGAGGTCGTAATTGGTGTCGACCTTCATGTACTGGTATTCGATCGAGGGCGAAAATCCGGCTATGCGGAATTGCCTCAGGCCGGCATAGGCGCGCGCCTGATAGCGCCAATCCTGGCGGCGTTCGGTCGAAAACACGAGCTGCGGATCGTCATAGCGAGACCACGTTACTCCACCTGAAAGCCCGGCATTGATGCCCCAGGGCAGCTCAGCGCCGATACCGGCATTCACGCCCAGCGTGTTGCTCGAATAGAAGTCCGCCTTCATCGCGTCGCGTCGCGCGACGACTGACGCGGAAAATATCGCCGACTGACCGATCACCTGCTCGAAAGTGGCGTGCGCGCCGACTTGCCAGCCGGAATAGCGGTAGAGGCCTACGCCCTGCAGCCGGACGTCGGTCTTGTCCGAAAGCGCAAGCTCGGGACCGGCAGCAAACTGAAGCGAATAGTCGCTGAAGTCACTATCCTTGTATGTCACGGAATCGGCGTCGAAGTCGGAAACCATCGAAACCGCGCCACCCATCGGCAGCCGCAGTCCGGCATAGAAGTTGGCAGTCGCCCCCATGCCCGAACGCGCCCGCGCATTGTCGTCGAGCGAGATGGGAACGCGGTTCGGACCGAAATTGATGTCGACCGTCTCGGCGGCTGTTGCCGAATTGATGTTGCTATCCGGAGCGAAACCGAAATCGAAGCCGAACCGGAATTTACGGTTCGAGCGGATCACGCTGCGCGCATTGCCAATCATGCGGGAGATGTCTTCGGGCAGGCCCTCGTCGTTCTGCGCGAGGCGCAGGTGATAGTCGGCGCCCGCAAACTTGCCCTGCATCATCAGCGCCTTGGCGAGTTCAAGACGCACGCGGGTCTGATCCGGGTGGTCCTTGAGGATAGTGCGAAACCGGTCGGTCGCCGTACCGGCGTCCCCGGTTTTCATCGCGATCATGCCGTCGAGATAGTTGTAAGGGATAGCCATGCCGGGTGCG
>CAMDQY010000212.1 GCA_945906005.1 Novosphingobium sp. Chol11
ACAGGCCCTGGAAACGTCGCCAATCTGCTCGGCGTGCCTCAGAGCCCGCAACTTGCGCTGAATATCGCGGTCGAAATTGGTCATCGAAGTCATCCTTCCTGCCCGATTGGCTCTCAAAAGGATGTCTCGCAAGTCCGTACATATCTACACGCTCGAGGGCTTTCAGAACGAAGCGGGCGACGAGGTCATGCGCTCAGCGGGTGATGAATTGGGTCGGAGGAGCCGGCTTGCTGTAAAATTTCGCCTTCTTCCGCCACAGATGCAAAGCCTGCCAGTGGATGCGGGCTACGACGCCCAGGGTCATGAAGGGATTGAGCAGAAAGCGCCGCATCACGGCCCGGTCGGTCAATGGCTCGCGCCGGCCGCTGACCGATGTCGCCAGCATCAAACCACCGCTGTCGTAATAGTTGATGTCGATATGGACGATCGGATCGTCCAGCCGGAAGCGGAACCGGTAACCGCCGTCGACCGGCAGGAAGGGCGAGACGTGAAAGACCTTGCGGCCGCCCAGCCATTCGTCGGGGCGGACCGGACGCCGGTCGGCATGGTGCATCAGGTAGCAATGACCTTCGCCGAAAGTGTTGTTGACTTCGCAGAGCACGGCGCGGAGCGCACCCGCGCCGTCGCGGCAGAACCAGAAGCTCACCGGGTTGAACACGTAACCCAGCATCCGCGGCATGGTCATGAGAATGGGGTCGCTGTCGCACAGCTCGCCGAGGCCGTGCTGAACCAGGACGCCGCGCAGCCAATCCCGGAGGTCGCCGCCGTCGCGTGCGCCGTGATCGACGCTGCGGAAGGAGACGAGGCCAGGCCGCTCGACCTTCAGCCAGCGCCCAGCGGCCTGATGAAGCGCATCGAGGCCAAGACAAAGATAGGCGACGCGGTAGCGAAAGGCATTGGCGCGCGGCCGCAGCCGCCGGTGCACGACGACGGCATCGACGATGCTGCTGGCGGCGCTGCTCACGGCGTTTCCGCCGCGACGCGCGCCGCGATCGGCAGGGGCAGCGAATCGCCAATCGGTCCAGGCACCGGCCAGCCGGCCACGACGCGCGGTGGATCGCCGATGCGCCGATGCTCGTCCGGTCGGCGCCACGGTCGACGCACGCCAAGCTGCTCGGCGACATCTAGACCTGCCGACAGGGCGTCCTCGTGAAAGCCGTAGCCACAATAGCTGCCGCAGAAAAAAATATTCCGCACGCCCTGAATCCGATGAAGGTCGCGTTGGGCGCGAATGGCCGCTGCGTCGTACATCGGATGCTCGAAGGAGAAACTCGCATGCGCCGCCGCCGGGGCGCGGCCGGGATTGACCGAGACGAAGAGCGGCGACTGACAAGGAAGGTTCTGCAGCCGGTTCATCCAGTAGGTGACGCTGGGGGCATCGGTCGAGGTATCGTCTGTGACGAAGTTCCAGCTCGACCACACGCTCTGCCGTCGCGGCATCAGCGAAGTATCGCCATGCAGCCACACCTCGTTGGTCGAATAGGCGAAGGAGCCGAGCAGCTCGCGCTCGTCGGCGGACGCGTCAGCCAGCAAAGCTAGCGCCTGGTCAGCGTGGCACGCGAGCACGACGCGGTCGAAAAAGTCCCAGTGGCCCGAGGCGTCGCGCACTGCAACGCCGAGCGCGTCGCGCCGGATTGCGCGGGCGGGCGTGGCGAGCCGGGCGCTAGCGCGCAGTGGCGCTACCATGCGCTCGACATAGGAACGGCTGCCTCCGCTCACCGTGCGCCAGCGCAACTGTGCGCCGATCGTCAGCAGGCCGTGATTGTTGAAGAAGCGGGCGAAGGTCTGGGCCGGGAAGTCGAGCATGCGACCGGATGGTGTTGACCAGATGCACGACGCCATGGGAATCAGATAGCGGTCGCGGAACGCATCGCTCAGCCGGGCATCGGCCACGAAGTCGCCGATGGTGAAGTCGAGGTTCTCGGCCTGCGTGAGGAGCTGGGGCGCCAGCCGGTTGAAGCGCAGGATGTCGCGCGTCATGCGAAGAAAGGAGGGGCGAAGCATGTTACGACGCTGCGCGAGATAGCCGCTGTAGGAGCTGCCGTACTCGTAGCGGCCGCCGTTAAGGCTGACGGCGAACGACATTTCCGATTCTTCGGTCGCGACGCCGAGATGCTCGAACAGCGCCACCAGATTGGGATAGTTGCGCTCGTTAAACACGATGAACCCGGCATCGACCGGCTGCACGCCTTCAGGGGTTTCGGCATCGACCGTGCAGGAATGACCACCGAAGCGATCGTCGCGTTCGTAGACCACGACTTCGTGTTTGCGGCCAAGCAGCCAGGCGGCGCCGAGGCCGGCCACTCCCGCGCCGACGACGGCGATTTTCATTGGTAAAGACTCCCGCACAAAGCTTCGCCCCCTCCTCGAAGCGCTGAAAAGCAGCGTTCGTCATTCAGATACGCCGGCCGGAGGAATATGGATGACGGATCACGAGCCCGGACGGTGCGGCGCTTTGTCCAGTTCCAGGGATTGAAAGTCGGCCGTGACGCTGACCCGCCCGGTATCCGCCGTCAGCCGGTCGAAAATACCGGTTTCCCAGACCACGGCGGTGACGGTGAAAAGCGGCCGCTGGTCCTGCTGACGACCTCGTGTGAAGGTCATGGAAACCGGACAGGACTTGCCCTCCGGCACGGCAACGGGCCGGTCTGTTGGCCGCGCGGCGCGTAGGGTTCGGTAAGGACAGGTGTCCGTAGTGGAAGCGCGGCGTTTTGGGATCAACCCCAACCCGACAAGCGATCTCATCCTGGGAGATGCCATTTTAACTGAGATAGTCCAGCGCCTGCGTCAGTGATCTGCGCCGCCCGCTGTCCAGAGGAAGAGTATTACTCAGACTGAGTACGACGAAAAAGCGCGCGCCTTGAAGGCGCAGCAGGCCGAGATCGCCACACGTGTCGAGCAGCACGAAAAGGGCGATGGCGCCTTCCGGACGACGCTGGAGACGCTGATTTCCGTTGCTTCCCGCGCGGCCGACTTATTCGAGCGTTCGAAAATCGACCAGAAGCGCCAATTGCTCGCATTTGTGTTTTCGAACCTGCGCCTCAGAGGCAAAAAGCTCGAATATTCAATGCGTTCGCCATTCCATCTGATGGCAAACCAGCGTGGTCATGCGGATTGGCTGGGGGACTAGGAGACTGGTTCTGACACAGCATAGAGCCAGACGGCGCTTGGACCCGTTGATTTATTGGACTTTTTTAAGCACACAGCTTGTAACAAATCGGCTCAAGCTTGTTACAGGTGTCAACGCCGGATAAAAGATACATCAGCGGCCGGAGTATCTTTTATCCGGCGTTGACACCGGTCTAAAGCCCGACAGTTCATGCTGGAAGCCGAGGTATTCATGCGATGAAGACGATATTGGCGGCCTACGCTGCGGCGGCGGTGACAATGCTGGCCATGGATGCGGTCTGGTTGAGCATGGCCGCAGACCTGCTTTATCGGCCGCTGCTGGGCGACATCCTGTTGCCAGGGTTCCGGCCTATCCCGGCGATCCTGTTCTATGTACTCTATGTTGTGGCAATCGTGATCTTTGCCATCAAGCCCGCGCTCGTGACTGGGAGCTGGTCCGGAGCGGCGGGCAAGGGCGCACTGCTCGGCTTCTTTTGCTACGCCACCTACGATCTCACCAATCAGGCGACGTTGAAGACCTGGCCGGCAACAGTGACGATCGTCGATATGGGCTGGGGCACGTTTCTGACCGCCTGCGCGGCGACAGTGGGATACCTCGCGGCGTCAAGGTTCGGGCGGCTGGGCTGATTGCGCCAGCGCGCTGGAATAGCGCAACGCCGCAAACACAATCAGGGCTGCCACCGACCAGACGCTGAGCGAGACGAAGTTCGCATACTCAGCCGGTGAGAACTGCGTGCTCGCGGCGACCGCCTTGTCGTGCAACAGCACGAACCCGGCCAGCGCCAGCCCGACGATCCCCAGCATGACAAAGCGTTCGGATTGGCGCAGCGACATGCCGGCGATCATCGCGCAGGGGCAGAGGAACAACTCGACTCCCGACGCAGCGCCCAGGGCCTGGGCGCTTGCCAATGTGTTGACAATGCCGACCAG
>CAMDQY010000213.1 GCA_945906005.1 Novosphingobium sp. Chol11
AATCACGAAGATCCGGAGGGCAATGCCCTGCTCGAGGAAGCGCTTCAGGAGATGTACAAGGTCATCACGCCTTACTGGCACGCCTGGAAGCTCACCGACATGCTGATCTGGGACAATTCGCGGGTGCTCCACTCGGTCGAAGGCTGCGATCCGAAATATCCGCGCCGTGTCCACCGCACCACGATCCGTGGCGACTATGGCATTGGCCGGTTCGAGCATGGCAAGAAGGTCGGCGAGGTGCAGCGCGAAGGCGTGGCGCCGCTAGACCTGCCCGAAGGCGTCGAATGACCGACGCCGATCTTCGGGAGAGCAATTTCGCGCTCTATCGGCGAATGACCGCGGCGCTCAACGCCAAGGACATCGAAGGCTGCTGTGCCACAATCGGCGAAGACATCGTGTTCGAAGCGCCCGCCTATCGCGAGCCGGGAGTACCCGTGGCGAGCGGCAGCACGGCGATGCGCGAGATGTATCGGGGCCTGATGAATTCGTTCGAAACGATCGATTACCAGATCGAGCGGTTCATACCGGCGCTCGATCCCGATCTCGTGATCGTCGAAGTGGCCGGAAACAACCTCGTCGCCGCGACCGGCAAATACTATCGCAACCGCTATCTGTTCCTGGTGCAATGCCGCGAAGGCAGGATCGCTCATATCCTCGAATATTCCAACCCGCAGGTGTTCAGCGCCGCGCACGAACTGGCCTGAGCGGCGGCGGCTAACCCAGCACTAGCGATACCCTTCCCCCCTCGTGGCGGGCAAGCTGACCCGCCAGTTCCAATTCGAGCAATGCCAGTTGCACCGACGATGCGCTCTGTCCGGATTGGCGGATGAGCTCATCGACCGCGACCGGCGCAGTGCCGAGGAGCACGCCGATGTCGGCAGGTTCACCCGTTTCTGGCTCGAAATCCGGCTCAAACAGGCCAGCGCTCTCGCGTAGCTGGCTCTGCGGATTGCCTGCAAAACCGCCGAGCAGTTCGATCACGTCGTCGGGCGATTGAACGAGAATCGCGCCGTCGCGGATCAGCTGGTTGCAGCCGTGGCTGCGCGAATCGAGCGGCGAACCGGGTATCGCCATGACCTCGCGCCCCGCCTCACCAGCAAGCCTAGCGGTGATGAGCGAACCGGAGCGAGGCGCGGCCTCGACCACCAAAGTGCCGAGCGCCATTCCGGCGATGATCCGGTTGCGCGAGGGAAAATGGCGCGCCAGCGGCTCGGTGCCCGGCGGCTGTTCGGCTACGAGGAGGCCCTCATGCGCCACCTGCTCCTGCAATTCGCGGTGTTCGGGCGGATAGGCAATGTCGATGCCCGAGGCGATCACGCCGATGGTCGCCGGCAGGGCGCCGCCCAAAGCTCCTATGTGTGCAGAACCGTCGATCCCGCGAGCGAGGCCCGACACGACCACATAACCCGCCTCGCCCAGCGCAGCGGCGAAATCGCGCGCCAGCTTCACCGCCGCCGCCGATGCATTACGTGCACCGACCATCGCAACGCACGGCCGCAAGCAAAGTGCGGTATCGCCGCGCACGGTCAGGATAGGAGGCGACCCTTCGATCTCGCGCAGCAGCGGCGGATAATCGGGCGAATCGTGGAACAGATAGCGGGCGTCAGTCCGGCGCACTGCGGCGATCTCGTTCCTGATCCGCGCAGGGTCCGCGGGACGATAGGCATTGCCTCCTCGCCGGGAGAGATCGGGCAGAGCTTCGATCGCTGCCTCGGCGGTTCCAAACCGGCGCAGCAACTGGCCATAGGTTACTGGTCCGACATTGGGCGAACGCAGCAGGCGGATGCGCGCGAACATCTCGCCCTTGTCGACTTCGTGCCCTCCGCGCTTGCTCACTTGTTCGAGCCGATCCTGGGTTAATCACCCTTCAGAAGTCGCGACATGTTGGCGCGGTGCAGCACTAGCACGGCGAGGGCAATCGCTGCCAGCGCCTTGACGTGGCCGGGATAGCCCAGGCCCCAGGCAGCCAGCGGCGCAGCGATTGTTGCGCTCATCCCCGCGAGCGAGGAAATGCGCGTTACAGCCAGCATGGCAACCCAGACCCCGGCATAAACCGCGCCGATCGGCCAGGCGAGGCCAAGGCAGATGCCGGCGGTCGTCGCCACGCCCTTGCCGCCGCGAAAGGCGAGCCAGACCGGAAAGCAATGACCCGCAAAAGCACCGATGGCTGCCTGTTCGGTCAGAGCCTCTCCGAACAAGGCGCGCGCGGCAAGCACCGCCACGAGGCCCTTGGCAAGATCGAGCAACAAGGTCGCCGCCGCCAGCCCCTTGCGCCCGGTGCGCAGAACGTTGGTCGCGCCGATATTGCCCGAACCGATCGTGCGCAGGTCGCCCGCACCGAACATGCGAGTCAGGATCAGGCCGAACGGCACCGAACCGATCACGTAACCCAGGGCAAGCGCTGCAATCCATTCCATCGCCCTGTCTTAAACCGATCGCCTCGGTTTGGCGAAGCCTGCTTGTCCTTTTTGTAATCAATTAGGTATGGAAACAGGCAAGGCCCAAACCGAAGGTTGCACACTTGACCACCGATCAGCCAGATCCTGCAAAGCCGATCCTGCTGTTCGATTCGGGGGTCGGCGGGCTGACCGTGCTGGCCGAGTTGCGAAAGTTGCTGCCATCGGCGCCGATTATCTACGCCGCCGACAACGCTGGCCTGCCCTATGGTGACAAGTCCGAGGCGCAGATCGCGGCGCGCGTTGCGGGCCTGCTTGGCCGGCTGACCGAGCGGCTCCATCCGCGTCTCGCCTGCATCGCTTGCAATACCGCATCGACCATCGCGCTCGATGCCGTGCGCGAAGTGCTGGAAATTCCGATTGTCGGCACTGTCCCTGCGATCAAGCCCGCTGCCGCGATGACGCGCACCGGCGTAATCGCCCTCATCGGAACCGAAGCGACGATCCGGCAAGGCTACGTCGACCGGCTCGAAGCGCGGTTTGCCGCCGACAAGACACTGCTGCGTCTCGCCGCGCCGGAACTGGTTGACGCAGGCGAAGCAAGGCTGCGCGGCGAACCAGTCGACCAGGGCGCGGTCGTCCGGGCTGTCGATGCCCTGCGCGCCATGCCAGGAGGAACGGACATTGATACCGTTGTGCTCGCCTGCACGCATTTTCCGCTGCTCGAACCCGAACTGGCCGCAGCGTTCGGGTCGGACGTGCAATTCGTGCACGGTGCAGAAGGGATCGCGCGCAGGATCGCCTCGCTAACCGGCGGTCAGGCGTTTCGCCGCGACCATGAGGACATCGCGCTGTTCACCAGCGATGGACCTGCGCTCGAGGCCTATCGCAAGGGTCTCGCCAGCTATGGCCTCACACGGATAGAGAAATTCTGATGATGACCCGGTTCAACCGAGCGATGCTGGTGCTGCTGCTCGCCGTGGGCATTCCCTATTACTGGTTCGTGCTCGATACCAGCACGCCGTCGGCCAAACCCCAACCAATAACCATCGCGCAATTTCGCAATCTTGCCACTGCGCCGGGTGAACTCGCGCCTATCCGCATCCGATTCGAACGGATCGCGTCGCAATCATTGATGGGAAACCGCATCGCGGCCGGAATGGGTCTGATGTCGATCAGACTGCACACGATTTCCTACCTGGTCGAATATGACGATGGAGCGCCAGTAATGATTGGTGCCGGAATGACACGGACTGACGCCAAGCGGTTCGAACATGTGACCTTCGGCACCAGGGCGCAGGCCAGGGTCACGAGGGCGCTTACGAAGGCTCGCACGCTCGTCCCGCTGTCCCCCGCACCCGAACAAATGGGCGGAATGCGCATGATCGGCGAAACCGAGCAGGCGAGAACGCTCGACGCCATACTCGCGAGGCAGCAGCAGGACGACCGCATCGGCGTCCCGCATCGCGTTGCGCCCGGCGTCGTGGTCATACCAACGCTGGAACTCGAATCGGGCTCGCGACTGGTGTATGTCCGGCTCGCCAGCGGGCGCGAGTATCTGTTTCTCGGCAATCTCGCGCCCACTCGCCTGAACTGGTTCGGGCCGCGCCTGCCTGCGCGCTTCGTCACCGATCTGGGTCGATTGGAAGACCGC
>CAMDQY010000214.1 GCA_945906005.1 Novosphingobium sp. Chol11
CGAGGGTTAACCCGGTGGCGCGAGGGGGGCTGAGGTTAGCTGCGGCTCTTGCGCTGATTGTGCTGCTCGGTGCCTGCGTCAGGCTGCTTCCCGGACAAAGCACTTCCACCCCTTCGGTCCGTCCCGAAACTCCTGCACCCGCGACCGCGACCGCGCTCACCTCTGGCCTGAGCTCCGGGCCTCCGGTCGAGCGGCTCGGCATGGCGAGCGGCGATGCCCGGCTGGCGCTGGTCTCGTTTACCGAAAGCTGCCCCAGGGTGCTGGCGCGCAGCGATGCCAGCGGGCTGACCAGACAGGCCGACTGGCAATTGCCCTGCGAGGCGGCGGGGCGGTGGACCGGCGATGCCGGCCAGTTTTTCGCCACCTATTTCGAGACGGTGCAGGTGGGCGAGGGTTCGGCCTTCGCCACCGGCTATTTCGAGCAGGAAATCGAGGGCGTGCAGAGCCGCCAGCCGGGCTATGACGTTCCGGTCTATGGCATGCCGTCCGATCTGGTTTGCGCCAAGCCGGGCGAGGCAGAACCGCTCGAATCGGGCAAGCTGCCGCAGGGCCGTTATGACGAAACGGGTCGCTTCGTGCCCTACCATGACCGCGCCGAGATCGAGCAGGGCGCGCTGATGGGGCGCGGGCTGGAGATCGGCTGGGCCAAGGATCCGGTCGAGTTCTTCTTCGTGCAGATCCAGGGCTCGGGTCGCCTGCGCGCTCCCGATGGCAGCGTCGTTCGGATCGGCTATGCCGGACAAAATGGCCTGCCCTATACCGGGATCGGCGGGCTGATGCGCGAACGCGGCCTGATCGGCAGCGGGCCGGGCCAGTATTCGGGCTCGATGCAGGGCATCATGCAATATGTCCGCGACCACCACGAAGAGGGGGCGGCGTTGATGCGCGAGAACCGGAGCTGGGTGTTCTTCCAGAAGCTGACCGGAGAAGGCCCGATCGGCGCACTGGGTGTTCCGGTGCGCCCGAAAAGCTCGGTCGCCGCCGATCCGAAATTCGTGCCGCTGGGCGCTCCTGTCTGGCTCGATCTCGACCGGGCGGAGGCCGACGGCATGTGGATCGCTCAGGATACCGGCGGTGCGATCAAGGGTGCGAACCGCTTCGACACCTTCTGGGGCGCTGGCCCCGACGCGAGGCTCACCGCAGGCGGCATGAGCGGGCGCGGCAAGGCGCTGTTGCTGCTGCCCAAGGGAACGCTGCGGCGGCTGTCCGCCAAGTGAGCGGCGGATGAGCAGGGCCGGACGCGGCCTCTCGCCCGATGAAGCTGCCTTGTGGGCACGCCTGGCGAGCACGGTGACGCCGCTCACTGGCAGCGCGCGCAAGGCTCTGCTTCCGGCAGTCAAAGTCGCGGTGCGTGCAGGGCCTGTTGCTGAAGCTGCACCAGCCACTGCCACTCGTGCGCCTGTGCTCTCCCAGCATCGCCCGATCGGCGCGCACGGCCTCGATACGAATTGGGACCGCAAGCTGGCCAAGGGTCAAATGGCGCCCGATTTCACGCTCGATCTACATGGATGCACACTCGACGCGGCCCATTCGCGGCTGCTGCACGGCCTGACACAGGCGAAAACCATGGGTGCGCGCCTGGTCCTGCTGGTGACTGGCAAGCCGCGACCTGCCGATCCTGCCGATCGCACGAACCGGCGCGGTGCGATTCGAGCCAAGGTGATCGACTGGCTGGCAGCAAGCGAGCACGCGGCCGACATCGCCGCGATTCGGGGCGCGCACCCGCGCCATGGCGGGCAGGGCGCGCTCTACATCGTGCTCAGGCGGCGGCGCTAATTACCCGCACTGCCCGCGGTGCAGCAGCTTGTGATCGGCCAGCACCAGCGCCATCATCGCTTCGACAACTGGCGCACCGCGAATGCCGACGCACGGATCATGGCGGCCCTTGGTGAAAAGCTCGGTGGCCTCTCCTTCGCGGGTGATCGTCTCCACCGGCGTCAGGATCGATGAGGTCGGCTTGAAGGCGACCCGCACCACCACCGGCTGCCCGGTCGAGATTCCCCCCGCGATTCCGCCCGCGTGGTTCGCGGTGAATTCGGGGCCATTCTCGCCCGGAACTGACGAAGGCCGCATCGGATCGGCATTGCCTTCGCCGGACAGCCGCGCGGCGGCAAACCCGTCGCCGATCTCCACGGCCTTGACCGCGTTGATCCCCATCATGGCGCTCGCAAGGTCGGCATCGAGCTTGGCATAGAGCGGCGCGCCCCAGCCAGCCGGAACGGCGGTTGCAACGCATTCGACTACAGCGCCCAGCGACGATCCCGCCTTGCGTGCGCCATCGACCAGAGCTTCCCAGCGCTTTGCCGCTGCCGCATCGGGGGAGAAAAACGGGTTGTTACCGATTTCGCCCGGATCGAACACGGCGCGGTCGATCG
The DNA here is from genome assembly GCA_945906005.1 of Novosphingobium sp. Chol11. Taxonomy (GTDB): domain Bacteria; phylum Pseudomonadota; class Alphaproteobacteria; order Sphingomonadales; family Sphingomonadaceae; genus Novosphingobium. Next base: position 2,376 of record CAMDQY010000214.1, read on the forward strand.
TGTCGCCGCCGATCTCGGCGAGGTAGGCCAAAATCGTCACTTCGGGGATCACAAGCCGCGCCACGCCGCCAGCCGCCACCCGCACCGCCGTCTCGCGCGCTGAAGAGCGCCCACCGCCGCGATAGTCGCGAAAGCCGTATTTGGCGTCATAGGCATAGTCGGCATGGCCGGGGCGATAGGCCTTGGCGACCTCGGAATAATCCTTGGAACGCTGGTCGGTGTTCTCGATCATCAGGCTGATCGGGGTGCCTGTGGTACGCCCCTCGAACACGCCCGACAGGATACGAACCTCATCGGGTTCATTGCGCTGCGTGGTGTATTTCGACTGGCCGGGCCGTCGCGCGTCGAGGAACGGCTGGATCAAGGCCTCGCTGATCTCCAGCCCCGGCGGGCAGCCATCGACCACTGCGCCAAGCGCTGGCCCGTGGCTTTCGCCCCAGGTAGTGAACCGCAGGAGATGGCCGAAGCTGTTAATGCTCATGAAGTCGTTCGCTCCTTGGGGGCGTTTGGCGACCAATTGCCAATCTGTCCATAACCGGCTTAAGTCTCAGCCATGTACATGAACGTGTTCCGCAGCCGCAAACGCGCCGACATGGACGCCGCAGCCTATGCAGCAGATGACGAACGCATGGTCGAACTGGCGCAAAAGCACCCCGGCTTCGTCTCGTACGAATATTTCGTCGCTCCCGATGGCGAGACCGTGGCGATCTCGATCTGGGATAGCGTCGAGCAGGCCCGCGCATGGGGCGCGCACCCCGAACACGCGGCGGTGCAGGCGCGTGGCAAGGCCCACTACTACGAAAGTTTCACGATGTACGTGTGCATCGATCCGGCGGTGATCTCGTTTTCGAGGCAAGAAGCATGACCGTCACCGTTTACGGCATCCCAAACTGCGACACGGTCAAGAAAGCGCGCAACTGGCTCGATGCACAGGGCATCGATTATGCGTTCCACGACTACAAGAAGCTTGGCGCGGACGCGGGCAAGCTGGAGTCATGGGTGGCGCAGGCTGGGTGGGAAAAGGTGCTCAATCGCGCCGGAACTACGTTTCGCAAGCTACCCGAGGCGTACAAGGCCGATCTCGATGCCGAAAAGGCGGTAAAGGTGATGTTGGCCAATCCGAGCTGCATCAAGCGCCCGATTGTCGAGCATCCCGGCGGGCTGCTGGTCGGTTTCAAGGAAGCCGAGTGGAGCGCCGTTCTGCTTTAGAACTCGGCGTCGAGCTCTTCCATTTCTTCCGGCTCTGCCAGCGCACCGGCCTTCCATTGCTGCATCGGCTCCCACGCCGCGATGGTCTGGCAATAGGACGCGCATTCGGGCGAAATATCGACCGCATAGGTGATGAACCGCGTCGTCACCGGTGCATACATCGCGTCGGCAATGGTCGGTTTCTTGCCGAACAGGAACGGCCCGCCATAGGTCGAGAGGCATTCCTCCCAGATCGCCTCGATCCGCTCGATGTCGGGTTTGGCCCCGCTGAACACCGGGAACTTATCATGCCGCGCCTTGAGGTTCATCGGCAGGGCGGAGCGCAGGTTGGTGAAGCCCGAATGGATCTCGCCCGATACTGATCTGCAGTGCGCCCGCGCCATCCGTTCGGCAGGCAGCATCTGCGCCTTG
>CAMDQY010000215.1 GCA_945906005.1 Novosphingobium sp. Chol11
AGCGACTCGCTTCTTCTGAGCGCCCACTTCGAGCGACCTGCTCCATGCAGGATACGGACCCAAGCCGACCATTAGCGCGCCGCAAACCAGGCTCGCGGGGATACAGATGGCAACGAATGTCCCATAGCCGCCATAAACATCATAGATAATCCCAGCCGCTAGTGGCCCCAGTCCCCCGGCCGCAACAATGATGCTCGACATCACGCCGAAGATCTTGCCGTAATTGCGCATGCCCGCGTAAATGCCGGTCAGATAGACGCAAAGCTGCAACTTGGTGCCGCCTGCATAGCCCACGAACAGCATTGAAATCACGATCGTCGTCGGCGTCTGGAACGGTTCCAGCAAGAAAACCATCGCACCCGCCGTAATGCCGTTGGTGAAGGCCGCGACCCAGCCGGCGTCGAAGCGCTCCATCATCCAACCGGTCACGATCTTGCCAACGACGCCAGCTACACCGGCAAGACTGGCCAGCAAGGCCGCGTTTGTGCGAGAAACGCCTGCTTCAGTGAGCAACGGCACCTTGTGGACCAGCAGGCCGGAACTGATGAGCAACATGATCAGCGTCGCGATTCCAATCCGCCAGATTGCGACACTGTTCAGCGCTTCGTGCACCGTCAGGCCTTCCAGCACGGGCGCCTCTGCGAAATTGGATCCCGCGCCCGTGTCGACGCCGGTTTTACGGTTCGCATTACGCACATCGGGGAGAAAGAAGTAGCTGAGAATAAGGGCGGGCACGCTGAACAGCACGGCGACAATCATGTAGGCCTCACGCCAGCCGATATTGTCGGTCAGGTATTGCATCAGCGGTGGCACCATCACTCCGGCGAACGCGGTTCCGCACAGGATCACACTGACTGCCATACTGCGTGCAGCGGTGAATGTTCCGGTAATCGCGGCCGTCCAAATCGTGGTCTTGATCAGCAGCGATGCCAGAGCATAGAAAATCCAGATCGCCAGCCATTGCACGAACGAGCCGCTGGCAAGCGCCACTCCCGCCAGCGCACAGCCTGTAAGGACGATTCCGGGCAAAGCGAGGCGGCGTATGCCCCAACGGTCCATCAGGCCACCGACGAGCGGGGACAATGGCACTGTAAGCACGAGCGAGGCTGTGAAACCCGCCGTGATCTGAGTGCGATTCCAGCCGAACTCTTCGCCAATCGGCTGTATCACGATCCCCGTGGAATAAATCGACACCGAAGTCAGGGCGAGACCGACAAAGGCTGTGAGAACCATCGGCCAATGCGCGCGCCATTCCTCGGCACGGGATATCGGTTCCCCAGTCATCGCTCTCTCCAGGTCGTCTTTTCGGTCCATGGTCCGCGGGGACGCAGGGCTCGCTTGTTCCTTGTAGTAAGCCCGAAATGCTCAAGACGGCATAGCATTTTACGCCAAAGTCCGGGAATAGACCTGACAGGAACGCCAGGCCGGTCCGGCGTCCGCAAAATCAGGATATCCTTGCTTAACCGCCGTCCCGCCGGGGTTGGCGGGACGGCATGTGTGGGTCAGAAGTGGTACTTGACCGAAAGGCCGTACATTCTCGGCTCGCCATAGACGAATGTCTGGAACCCGAGCGCGGTCACCGGGTAGCCACCCAGGATGTAGGTCTTGTCGGAGACGTTGGTCACGAAGGCGGCGAGATCGAAGCTGGAATCCATTACCTTGTCCCATGCGATCCGTCCGTTGAGCACGCCGTAGCCTGGGATCACCGGCACATAGGCCCCGCCCGCATCCTCGCGGTTGTCGGCGAAGGAACCGGACTGGTGCGAATAATCGGCAAACAGTGTGATTTTGCCGACGCTCTCGTCGAGCGGAAGCGTGTAGGCGCCGCTCAGGCCGTACTTGTATTTCGGTGTGCCGCGAATCTGGCGACCCTCATAGACGGCTCCGGGAATCGTATTGGTGAAGTGCGCATCGATCCACGAGAAGAACCCGGAGAGCGACAGTCCCTTGAACGGATTGACCGTTGCGGAGAACTCGACGCCCTGGTTCTTGGCGTTGGCATTGTTGAGGATGATCAACACCGACGAAGTCTGGCCATTGGGCAATGTGATATTCGTCGACTGGCTGACCTGGATGTTCGAATAGTCATCGTGGAAGTATGCTGCGTCGAACCGGAAAGGCACGCTGCCGAGCGTGAAGTCACCCTTCAGGCCCAGTTCCCATTCCTTGACATATTCGGGATCAAAGCTCTGGAACTCGGGTACCGGGGGCGCGGGGAAGTTGAGTCCGCCTGACTTGTAGCCCTTGCGATAGCTCGCATAGCCCATCAGGCCATCCATTGGCCTCACGGTCACGGTCGCATCATAGGTGGTCGCCTTGAACTTGGTGTCCAGCGAGACCGGGCATTGCAGCACCGATGTGCCCGGCGCGAACTGGTTGCAGACGCGCGCGGCCGTAAGCACCGAGACTTCTGACTGACGCCCGTCCCAAGTGCGCCTTATGCCTCCGGACACGCCGACGAGCGGGATCGGGTTCCACTCGATGTGAGCAAAAACAGCCTTGCTGTCGTCGTTATGGTCGAACTCGCGGATGCTGCTTCCACCAAGCGTGAGGCCAGTCGATGTCATAGTGAAGCCGGGCTTCTCCTTCTCGTAATAGAAGCCGACAAGGTAATCGATCTTCGCCGAGGGGATCCGGCCCTGGACCTGAAATTCCTCGGTGAACTGTTCGGAACCCAACGACCAGCGGTTGGCCCCCGGAATCTGTTCGAGAAGCTGCAGCGCCCCGGCACCATCGTAATCCCATACCGAGCTGTCGCGCGATTTCTGGAAGGATATAACGTTCTTGAGGGTCACGTTGTCGCTGAGATCGATCGTGGTCCGGTTGATCAGGCTCCAGTCGCGCTTCTCTTCCTTGCCCCGGTTCGTGGTCTGCACCTTGCGCGGACCGATCTCGGCCTGCTTGGCGGTGACCTGATTGAACACCGAGCGCGGGTGCAGGTAGTAGAAGCCTTGCTGCAGCGCGGCGGCGTAAGCGCCCAGCGGTGCCGATCCCAGGACAGGAGCGGGACAACCCGGCAGCACCGCCGAAAGACAGCGGTAGTTTACTTCGCCCCCGCCAAGCCTGAGCGGCAGCGAATTGAGCGTGGTGGTGATTCCGGCTGCGGCGAGGCCGCCCTTGACGGCCGCACTGATCGGGATCGCGCCGAACGCCGTATCCGGACCGAGCACGCCGGTCACCAGCGAGCCACCGTTCTGGTTGCGATTGCGATAGCTGAAGATGATCGTGCTCTCGACACCATCGGCTGGGGTCAGCCGCAACGATGCCCGGAAGCCCTCGTAATGGCGATCATCGTACTTCTGCCCGGTATAAATACTCTGCGTGAAGCCATCCCTGCGAGCGATCTCGGCAGCGATGCGCAAGGCAACCTTGTCCGGAACGGGGGAGACATTCACCACCCCGTTGAACTGCTTCATCGAGTAGTTGCCGAACTGGACCTGGACATAGCCCTCGTTTTCCCAGCTGGGTGCGGCGGGTTCGAACAGCACCGCGCCGCCGGTGGTGTTGCGGCCGAACAAGGTACCCTGCGGCCCCTTCAGCACCTGCACGTTGGTCAGGTCGAAGAATACACCGGGGCCCGCGATCGTGGTTGGCACTTCAGCGAAATAGGTGGCAACGCTTGAGAAATTGCGCTGGCCGGTAACCTGGCTGCCAGGTCCCTGGCCGCGGATGTAGATGGTGGAATCGTCGCGCTTGAGACCCTGCACGTGCAGACCGGGCACGAAGTTCTTGAGGTCGTCGACCTGCCTGAGCATCTTGTTCTCGATGTCCGCCGTGCTCAGCGCGGTGATCGCCACCGGAACGTCCTGCAGGCTTTCCTCGCGGCGACGCGCCGTCACGATGATCTCTTCAAGTGCACTGTCGCCAGAGCGCGCGCTCTCCTCATCAGACGAAACCTGTGCAAACACAGGGCTCGATACCGACAACGCCGCAATCCCGGACGTCACCAAAAGCCAACCAGTCCTCATCTTCCCTCTCC
>CAMDQY010000216.1 GCA_945906005.1 Novosphingobium sp. Chol11
AAGACCAGGTCCCACGCCTTGATCTCGACATCGCCTACGCGGACATCCTTGGTGCACAGCCGGATCGTCGTTACGGCCGCGTAGGCGCGCATCATCTCGTCGATGGCGTCGCCGATGCTGCCCGGATTGGCGCGCAGAAAGTCCTGGTCTGCCGGGTTTTCGGCAAGGTGGCGGAATTGGTTCGACATGTTGGTCGAGACCGTGTCGAGCCCGCCGACGAACAGGTTGAAGCAGAAGCCGGTAAGCTCGTCGTCCGTCAGCTTGCGGCCTTCGATCTCGCCCTGAACGGCCAGCGAGATCAGATCCTCGCGCGGCTTGGCCCGGCGGTACTCGCACTGCTGCGCCAGATAATCGACGATCTTGCGCAGTGCCTCGGCCACCGGTTCCTGTTCCGACGAGCGCAGGATTGCGTGCTCCCACTCAAGGAATGTCGCCATGTCCTCCTGCGGCAGGCCCATCAGTTCGAGAAAGACGCGGATCGGAAACTCGAAGGCAAAATCGGCAACGAAATCGCATTGCCCGCGCGGCTGCAGTTCGAGTAGCCGCTCGCGCGCGAACTGGCGGATGTGGTCTTCGAGCCGGTTGATATGCTTGGGCGCGAACATCGGATTGAGCAGCATCCGGTAGCGCGAATGCAGCGGCGGATCGCTCTCATGCGGGATCGAGTACCACTCCTGACCGATCATTTGCGCGAAACCGGATGTGCCGCGCACGGTGAAATGCTCGGTATCCATGTAGATCTGCTGCAAGGCTTCGTGGCTGCGCGGCACCCATGCACCAGCCAGCATCTCGTGGACGCCCTCGGCCCAGAATATTTCCGGATAGGAGTGGATCTCGGGGATTAGCGTTCGCGGCAGCACCTCGGCCCTCGCGCCGCGCAGCTTGAACGGATAGGGGCGAACGAGCGAGGCGGGAACGTGATCGGGTCGTTGCATCACCGCCCTCGCTTCAGGTCTTTCACCTTCACCACCCGCGTCCTGATCGGCTCGATATGGCCGGGTGCGAGCTGGAAGCGCCAGAACACCGTGCCCCTGGGCCGCCCCTCGGTGTCGAGCCAGTTGGGCAAGCCCGGGTCCTCCGCCGCGAGGATCATACGGAACGAGCCATCCTGCTCCAGCGAAGTCTGCTTGCGGTTGAGCGATACCTGCCGGTTGACGAAATCGTATGTCGCGAAATAGCGGTTGAACAGCACCACGTTGGCAAAGCGGCATTCGGGGAAGCGCCCGCGCATTTCCAGCGCCTCGCCAGGCGCAAGGTTGAACTGGGTTTGCAGATAGCGGTTGTCGGCGGCGGCATAGCCCATCGCTCGGTTGTTGGCCTTCACGTTGGGATCGGTGAACTGGTTGGGAACCTGCGACGAGAACGGCGCGAACACCGGGCCAGTGCGGGGCAGGTCGGTTGGCTTGCCGATATCCATCACCGCTTCGAAATAGGTGATGACGGTGTTCAGCCGCGCCGCGATCGCTTCCTCGTCGGGCGGCAGCGTTGCCGCAGGGCGCGCCACTGGGCTGATCGTCAGCGGAATGTGCAGGCTCTGGTCGGCGGCGACCGAACTGGTGCGCTCGAAATAGTGGCGTGTGGTGATCGTTCGCGAATCGGCTGACAGGGCGAGCCAGTTGCGCTCCCGCTTAGGCCCGCCGACGTGGATTTCGTAGGAACCGTCTGCTGCAATGTCGAACTCGGTGTCGTTGAGCGTGGCAGCAAGTCCGATTACGCGCCCGCCGTCCCGGTCTGCGCGTTCGACGGTGAACGAGGTATAGGTCGCCCCGGCAGTATTGCCCCGAATGATATATTCGCCATCGGGCCTGATCGGCGCGAAGAAATAGATGGCGTCGGGATTGTCGCCGAGCAGCTTGCGGTCAGGCCCGACGAAGCGCGTGAACGAGGGGTTGGACGTGTCGGCCGACATCCAGAAGTCTAGCGCAAGTTGCAGCGAATCGGCCATCAACAGGCGCGCTTCGGCCTGCTCGTTCGACGTGATCCCGGCCCACGGCGGACTCGAAGACTTTGCATCCCATTCGACCAGCTTCTTCGCGAGGTCGAGCCATGCGCGGCTTGCAGCGCCCGAACCGGCAGGCTGTGCCGAGGCGGTCGAGCTTGCGGCCAGCGATGCCAGCGCACCGGGAAAGGCCACGCCCGCGCCGCCCAGTGTCATTCCCTTGAGCAGCGAACGTCTGTTGCTTACCATTGTCTTCTCCCCTGCGGTAGTTTTGTTGTCGCATCGCTTTTTGCGAAAAAACGGTTCCCACTTATTTGCGCGATGCTTCAGTGCCGCGCTTACTGATAGATCGAATCCTGGTCCGCCAGCCACGAGGGCAGATCGAGCTTCGGCGCTGGCAGCGGCACCGCGCCATGCTCGAAGTCGAGATTGTCGAACGGATCGTTGTGGACGTACCACGTCGTTGGATCGCCGACCCGAACCTCGTACAGCCGCACGCCTTGCGGCCCGGCGATCGTCGCCGGCATCGGCACGCCGATCTCCAGCGTGATGTGCATGCCCTTGGTGCACTCGCGCCCGCCAACAGCCATCGAGCCTTCGAGCACCAGCGCCGTGGTGATGCAGTTGCGTCCGCGGTCGGGAATGATCATGCCGGGATCGAGCTTGGTCTCAGTACACATCGCGGTCGGGCTGAAATCGAGCCATTTCTCCCAGGCCGACAAGCGCTTGCCGTTTTGCTCTTGCGCGAGCACCTCGATCCATTCGCATTGCTCGGCGGAGCGGAAGCGAGGTTGCCGATAACCGCCCGCCGGCTTGGGCACGATCGGGGCGACAAGCATCCCGGCCTCGTCGTAAGTGGCGCGCGAGCCGGCATGCTCGTCTTGGTTATCGTTGGGCAGATGCGGGTTGGCGAGCTGCCTGATTCCGCGCTCCTGCTTCAGCGCTGCGAAGCCTTCGGGATCAGCGTACCAGACCCATGGATCGCCAGCCATGACCTCATAGACGATCACGCCCTCGGGCCCGGTAATGTTGGGACCATAGGGCGTGCCTACATCGAGCATGATGTTCATGCCTGCCGTGCATTCCACCCCGTCCGAGGTCATCGAGCCTTCGACTATGTAAATCGAATTGGGGCACATGTGTCCGTGCTTGGCAACGACCATGCCGGGATCCCACTTGCCCGCGAAGGCAAGCAGGCGCGGCTCGAACATCAGCCACTTTTCCAGTACCACCTTGCGCGTGCCCGAATGGTCCTGCGCGAGCACTTCTCGCCAGTCCATCTCCTCCATGTGCTGAAAGCGAGGTTCGGGATAGCCCAGTCGCAGCCGCATCAGGCAGGCATCTTCATCTTGTCGCGCATGGTCGAACGCTCGATCATGCCGTAGGCGGTCTCGCCCTCGAAGCTGTAGTGCGCGATCATCTGGTGCAGCGGCGGAAACTTGGATTCGGGCGGCGGGATGGATGGAACGCCGCCCGTGGTCTTGCCGCCGAACGTGAATTGTCTGCCATCCTCGGTTTCCATCACGCAGGACACGTCCTCGCCCGAATATTGGAAATCTTTCAGCCAGGGCGATTTGATCGCGCGCGCCGGGATCAGCTCGCCCTCGCCGAGATAGACGAAGCCCTCGTTATAATCGTATTCAGTGCCACCCTTGACGCCGGGATAGGCGATGTAGCCGAAGGCCTTGCCGCTCGGGAACACGGCGGATTGCCAGGCGTGGCCGAAGAATTCCTCGAGCTTGCGCACGCCCTTGCGGCGGATGCGCAGCGCGCCGCCGGTGAACTCCACGTCCTTGCCGTCGTAGTTGATGACGCCCTTGACGCGGCAGAGCTGCTCCAGCCGGTCGCCACCCATGGCCAGCGCCTCGCCGCCTTTGGCCATCCGCTCCTTGGCCTCGGCGGACAGCGTGCCCTGGATAAATGGCGGCACCACAGGCCACGCCTCGATTTCGAAGCGCAACGGCGCGAGCTTCTGGGAGGTATATCCGGGCACCAGCATCTCATCCCAGGCGCCAGTCATGACCGCGCCGGAAAAG
>CAMDQY010000217.1 GCA_945906005.1 Novosphingobium sp. Chol11
GCTGCAAGGTACTGTCGGTTTGTTGCTCGCAGGCCGGTTGACCTGGCTCGGGGTGGCACAAAACGAGAAGTACCAGCTCCTTGCCGAGAGCAACCGGGTCAACCTCTCGATGATCCCGCCGCGCCGGGGCTGGATCCTCGACCGCAACGGCAACCCGCTCGCATCCAACAAAACGGATTTCCGGATCGACGCGATTCCAGAACGCCTTCACGACAAGCGCGAAACCATCGTTCAGTTGACCGACTTGATCGGCCTCGACGAGATGCAGGTTCGCGAACTGGAAGACCGGCTGGACAAGGCCAGCGGGTTCGCCCCCGTGGAAGTCGCCTCGGGGCTCGATTGGGACAGATTCGCCGCAGTCAGCCTGCGCCTGCCCGATCTTCCCGGCGTGGTTACCCAGCGCGGTTTTTCGCGCGACTATCCCACTGGCCCTTCGGTGGGTCATCTGATCGGCTATGTCGGCGCTGCTTCGCGCGAGGACTGGGAAGCGGAAGACAAAGCGCCGCTGTTGATCACTCCCGGCTTCAAGATCGGAAAGGACGCTCTCGAAAAGACTTTCGATACCACACTTCGTGGCAAGCCAGGCGCTCGCCGGGTGGAGGTCACCTCGGGCGGAAGGGTGGTCCGCGATCTCGGCACTCGCGAAGACGTTCCCGGAAAGCCCCTGAAGCTCACGATCAATGGGCCATTACAGGACTTTTCTTCGCGCCGGATCGGCCTGGAATCGGCTGCTGTCGTCGTCATCGACTGCAACGACGGCGGCATCCTTACGCTCGCTTCGATGCCATCGTTCGATCCCAACAGCTTTGCCGACGGCATCGGCCGCATCGAATGGAAGATGCTCAACGACGACGATCACATCCCACTGCTCAACAAGGCGGTGCGCGGGCTTTATCCGCCCGGATCGACAATGAAGCCGATGGCATCGCTCGCCCTGCAGATGCAGGGCGTCGACCCTGCCGAGCGGATTTCGTGCCCCGGTGGATACCGGCTCGGCAGCCGGTTCTTTCGCTGCGATGCCGTCCACGGCTCGGTCGACATGCGCCAGGCGATTGAACACAGCTGCAACACCTACTTCTGGGCGATGTCACACCGGGTTGGCTACGATGCGATCGCACCGGTCGCGCGGCTGCTCGGCCTGGGCCAGGAGTACGACCTGCCCGGCACGAGCCAGAGATACGGGACCATTCCCGATGCGGCCTGGAAGAAGCGCAAGTACGGCCAGGAATGGTCGGCCGCCGATTCGCTCAATGCCTCGATCGGCCAGGGTTATGTGCTGGCCTCGCCGCTGCAACTTGCGGTGATGACTGCCCGAATCGCCAGCGGGCGCAACCTCCAGCCCTCGCTGCAACTGGACAAGGTGAACCCGAATGCACCCCGGTTGCCATTCTCGCCGGAACAACTTGCCGTCGTCCACGAGGGCATGTTCAATGTCGTCAACGGATCGGGCACGGGTGGCCGTTCGCGCATCGACATCAACGGCGTGAAAATGGCCGGCAAGACCGGCACGGCCCAGGTACAGACCATGGTCTCGCGCGGAACGGGCGGCGCCTGGAAGTCGCGCGACCACGCCCTGTTCGTCTGCTACGCACCGACCGACAAGCCGCGCTATGCCATGGCCGTGGTGGTTGAACACGGCACGTTCGGCGCGCGCGCGGCTGCTCCGATCGCCAAGGACGTGCTGACCTTCCTGTTCGACCCTGACACCGCGCTCAAGACCCTTCATGCACTCGAAGAGCAATGGGGTGGCACCCCGAAGGAGCGGCTCGAACGCAAGTATTCGGCCTATTCCGCGCAATATGGTGGAGGAACGCCTATACCGGACGACGACGAGGTCAAGGACGCCGAAGACGAGGCTAAGCAGAGTGAGACCGAAGAGGTCGAGGCTTCTCCAGCGCCCGACCCGACACCCTCACCCAGGACCGCATCACCAAGGAGCGCCGTGACTGCCGGCCCCGCAACACCACCCCAAGCGACCACCACGCCTCCGCAATTTCAGTCACCGGCACCGTCACCGATCCCTTCGCCTGCACTGCCGGTCGGCACGCGGCCGCTCACGCCGTGAGACTCGCGCATATCCCAGATCCGGTCGCCCGCCAGCCATGGAGCGTTATCGCTCCGCTGCTGGCACTCGTGCTGCTTGGCACTGCCGTACTCCATTCCGCTGCCGGCGGCTCGTGGCAGCCCTATGCCGCGTCCCACCTGATGCGCTTCGGGGTGTTCCTGATAATGGCGCTCGTCATTTCGCGCATTCCCCAGGACTTCTTCGCGAGGATCGCATACCCGGCATATGCCGCAGTTCTCGTGCTACTGGTGCTGGTCGAAGCACTGGGTGCGATTGGCGGCGGCAGCCAGCGCTGGCTCAACCTCGGCTTCATGACGCTTCAACCCTCCGAACTCATGAAACCCACCATCGTGCTGGTGCTCGCCGCTTTTTACGGAAACTTGCCGCCCGGCATGACGGGATCCTGGCGTGGCTTGATCCCGGCCATGATACTCCTGGGCCTGCCTGCCGTCCTGGTGATGCTGCAACCCGATCTCGGCACGGCTTTGGCGATCTGTTTCGGCGGAGCGGTGGTCATGTTCCTTGCGGGCCTGCCGCTCTCCTGGTTTATCGGAGCAGGAGCGGCCGCCGCAGTCGTCGCACCGCTCGCCTTCTTCACGCTGTTGCACGACTACCAGCGTAACCGCGTGCTCACTTTCCTCGACCCAGAGAGCGATCCACTCGGAACCGGATACCACATCACCCAGTCGAAGATCGCGATCGGATCGGGAGGTGTGTTCGGCAAAGGGTTTGGCAACGGCTCGCAGAGCCACCTCGACTATCTTCCCGAGGCGCACACCGACTTCGTTTTCGCGACGATGGCCGAGGAATGGGGCATGCTCGGCGGCATTTTCGTGCTGCTCGTTTATGCGCAGTTACTGCGCTGGGGCCTGAACGTGGCGCGGCAGGCTCCAAATCGCTTCTCTCAACTGCTTGCGGCGGGATTGACGGCGACGGTGTTCTTCTACGCTGCGATCAACCTGCTGATGGTCATGGGGCTTGCCCCTGTGGTCGGCATCCCGCTCCCGTTCGTGAGCCACGGCGGCAGCTCGATGATGACGGTGATGATCTGTTTCGGGGCGATCATGGCGGTGCAGCGCTGGAGCCGCAGAAGCGGCCCGCTAACCTGAGCGTGGTGCGTGCATTTACCCACCGCAGGATACGACCATCGAGCCGGGCGATTTTTCTCCTTTGATCCGCCCGCGCAATCGCTATATCGGCCCCTCTCGATGATTCGGGACTTTCTCGGCGTCTTCGGACTTTGGCGCGATGTGGACGCATAGCTCAGTTGGTAGAGCAGCTGACTCTTAATCAGCGGGTCGTAGGTTCGAGCCCTACTGCGTCCACCATAGTTTTCAATAAGTTACCGGCTCCAGCCTAATGTCGCGTTCGGCACGGAGGGCCTCTAGGCATCATATAGGCATCAGGCTGGCTGTCCCGGCTATTCCCATGTGCCGCGCATCCTCATCAAGCAGCAGCATCACTGTTTCCGGCCACGTCGGGGTAAGCTTTCCGGCATGGCGATGTCCATGCTGCTCCGGCGAATGGATCGCGACGCCATCACCGTTCACGGCTTCCGCTCTACATTCCGTGACTGGGCAGGCGAAAGCACCTCCTTCCCGCGCGAAGTGGTGGAGCACGCCATGGCACATCAGTTGGCTGACAAGGCCGAGGCGGCGATGGAGAGATAAGAACGATGCACCCGCTAATGCTGAATTATCCTGCCATGGCAGGCAACCGAATTGTGCCCGGAGCAACGTAGTGTGGCCGCAACAAGGCCGAGGCGGCCTATCAACGCGGGACCCTGCTCCCCAAGCGTATCAAGCTGATGCAGGCGTGGG
>CAMDQY010000218.1 GCA_945906005.1 Novosphingobium sp. Chol11
CGTCGGTGAACTGCGGCAGCGGTTCATCGCGCAAGGCGTCGAAATAGGTCACGGACCGGCTACCTGATCCTTCAGCATCTGGCTCGCGCGAAAGGTCATCACACGGCGCGGGGTGATCGGCACTTCGACGCCCGTCTTCGGGTTTCGACCGACCCGTTCGCCCTTGTCGCGTAAAAGGAAGGTTCCGAACCCGGAAATCTTCACGTTCTCGCCGTTGGCAAGCGCGTCGCAGATGTGATCGATGATCGATTCGACCAGTGAAAGCGATTCCGCACGGGATAGCCCCAGCCGACTATGGATGGCTTCAGCGATTGCCGCTCGCGTAAGTGTGTCATTGGAGCGCATATTGCTTCCAGCTCCGAAACGCTACCCATGCCCAGGAGAACAATACGACATTTTGAAATTAACGCAACGGTTTGGTCAGTTGTGCACAGATTTCGACGAGACCTGCATGGATTCAGGTGATCCGTGGATCGCCGCTACATCCGGATGAGGCTCGCACCCCAGGTGAATCCGCCGCCCATTGCCTCGAGCATGACCAGATCGCCCGGCTTTATGCGGCCATCCAGGATCGCGGTGTCGAGAGCCAGCGGCACCGACGCGGCCGATGTGTTGGCGTGCCGGTCGACCGTGACCACGATTTTTTCCTTGGGCATGCCCAGCTTCTTTGCGGTGGCGTCGAGTATCCGCTTGTTGGCCTGATGCGGCACCAGCCAGTCGATGTCCTTGATCTCAAGCCCGGCTTCAGCAAGCACTTCGCCCAGCACCGAGGCCAGGTTGACGACCGCATGCTTGAAAACCTCGCGCCCCTTCATCCGCAGGTGACCCACGGTCCCGGTGGTTGAAGGACCACCATCGACATAGAGCAACTGATTGTGCGCGCCATCGGCGTGAAGTTTGGTTGCGATGATGCCACGCGGCTTTTCGCCGGTTTCCTCGCGTCCTTCGAGCACGATAGCTCCCGCCCCGTCTCCGAACAGCACGCAGGTCGTCCGGTCTTCCCAATCGAGAATGCGCGTGAAAGTTTCCGCGCCGATCACGAGCGCGCGCTTGGCGCTGCCCGCGCGGATCATCGCATCGGCTACGCTCACAGCATAGAGAAATCCCGAGCAGACCGCATGCACGTCAAAGGCGACGCAGCCGTTGCAGCCCAGCGCGGCCTGCACCAGCGTGGCGCTCGCCGGAAAGGTCTGGTCGGGCGTCGCTGTGGCAAGAATGATGAGATCGATCGAACACGCCTCGATGCCGGACGCGGCAATCGCCTTGCGCGCCGCTTCGGTTGCGAGGCTGGAGGTCGTCTCATCGTCGCCGGCGATGTAGCGGTTACGAATGCCGGTGCGCTCGACAATCCACTCGTCGCTGGTATCGACGGTCTGGGACAGTTCATCGTTGGAGACGGCTCGCTTGGGCAGGTGCGAGCCCGTGCCGATTAGGACCGAACGTAGCATCAGGCGGTGACTCTATCGCTCGGCGTCCGGCGCAGATCGTCCATGCCGATGGCTGCGAGGTCGGTCTTGATACGTTCGGTGACATTTTCTTCCAGCAGGCGCGCGGCAACGGCCACGGCATTCGCAACGCCAGCCGCACTGGCGCCGCCGTGGCTTTTCACAACGATGCCGTTGAGACCGAGGAACACAGCGCCGTTGTGGTTGTTGGGGTCGAGGTGGTGGCGCAACAGATCGGTCGCCGGGCGCGAGATCAGGAAGCCGATCTTCGAGCGCAGCGAACTGGTGAAACTGCGCTTGAGCAGGTCGGCAACGAACTTGGCCGTGCCCTCGACTGCCTTCAAGGCTATATTGCCTGAAAATCCATCCGACACGACCACGTCGAACAAGCCGCTGCCAAGGATGTCGGCTTCCGCGTAGCCATCGAACGACATGGCCAGAGTGCCTTCGGCGCGGCGCAGCATGGCGGCCGCTTCCTGGAGCGAATCGGTTCCCTTGATTTCCTCGGTGCCGATGTTGAGCAAGCGTACGCGTGGCGCGATCCTGCCGGTTACGACCCGCGAATAGGCCGCACCCATCACCGCGAACTCGACGAGATTGCGCGCGTCGCATTCGGTATTGGCACCCAGATCGAGCATGACGAGATCGTTATCGCCCAGCGTCGGCAGCAGTGCTGCAAGCGCAGGCCGGTCGATGCCAGGCAAGGTGCGCAGCGCGATCTTGGCAATCGCCATAAGTGCGCCGGTATTGCCGCCACTGACCGCAGCGCCAGCCTTGCCCGATTTCACCGCTTCAACCGCGAGGCCCATCGAAGTTGTCTTGGCACGGCGCAGCGCCTGGCTCGGCTTCTCCTCGCCGCCAATGGTGTCTTCGGCGTGCAGCACTTCGGAGGCGCTGCGCAGATTGGGGTGGTCGTCGAGCGCGGCCTTGATCCGCGTTTCGTCACCGACCAGCAGGAATTTGAAGCGATCGTGCCGACGCCTCGCAAGCGCGGCGCCCTCGACCATGACGCGCACGCCGTCGTCGCCGCCCATCGCATCAACGGCGATACGCGGCAGACTCATCTTATATCTCCGGTCAGAAAGGGCTTAGAGCCCGACCGCGATGACTTCGCGCCCGTTGTAATGGCCGCAGGCCCCGCAAAGGTTATGCGGACGCTTCAGTTCGCCGCAATTTGAGCACTCGTGGAAGGCCTCGACCTTGAGCGCGTCGTGGCTACGGCGCATGCCCCTGCGCGAGGGGGAGGTTTTGCGTTTCGGAACAGCCATCTCGGCACCTGTCCTGGAATATTGGGTTACATCAAAGGGCCGCGCGAGCGGGGCTCAGCGGATCGAAGGCGCGCCTATAACGGATTTCGCACATGTTGCAAGCCGTCTGGACCTGACGCATGGTGCACAAATCACCAGGGGGAGAACAGGGTGCCATGATATTGCAAACTACACTGAGCCTCGCAGCTGCGGCGGTTGTCATCAACATGTGGCTGGCGATGCGCTGCGGTCGACTTCGCGCATCGGAAAAGATATTACACGGCGATGGCGGGCACGAGCCGTTGCTGCGCCGGATGCGCGCACAATCCAACTTCATCGAATACACGCCTCTGATGCTGATCCTGATCGGCGTGATCGAACTGACCGGCAAGGGTGGAACCTGGCTGGCGATCGTTGGAGCGGTCTTCATGGTCGGGCGCGTGCTGCACGCGGTTGGCATGGACAACCCGGAAGTCGGCAAGCCGCGCATGATCGGCATGCTTGCAACCATGCTGCCGATGTTGGGCCTTGCAGTGGTTGCGGTGCTTATTGCGCTGAAGCTATTTTAGCCTCTCATGAAGAGAGGCCGAGCGCCCGGTCGCCAACGAAGGGGTTGGTCTGGCGCTCCTGACCGAAGGTGCTGATCGGGCCATGGCCCGGCACGAAGGTCGTGTCGTCGCCAAGCGGCCAGAGCCTGCCGGTGATCGATTCGATCAGTTGACCGTGATTACCGCGCGGGAAATCGGTGCGCCCGATCGAACCCTGGAACAACACATCGCCGACGATTGCGAAATGCGATGGCGCATGGTGGAACACGATGTGGCCCGGCGTGTGGCCGGGACAGTGATAGACATCGAGTTCGAGCTCGCCGACAGTCACCTTGTCGCCATTTTCGAGCCAGCGGTCCGGCTCGAAGCTGTGACCCTGCATGCCAAATTGTGCGCCTTGTCCGTCAAGCTGATCAATCCAGAAGCGGTCTTCCTCCTGCGGACCTTCGAGCGGGACGCCTTTTTCCTTCGCCAGCTCCCCGGCCATACCGCAGTGATCGAGATGCCCGTGGGTGACGAGCACCTTTTCGAGCGTCACGCCCGCCTTGTCGAGAGCGCCCTTCAACATGTCTAGGTCGCCGCCGGGATCGACCAGCGCGGCCTTCATGGTTTTGGTGCACCAGATCAGCGAGCAGTTCTG
>CAMDQY010000219.1 GCA_945906005.1 Novosphingobium sp. Chol11
AATACCTGCGCGTGCTGTTCGCCGAGCTGACCCGCATCTGCAACCACATGCTCAACCTTGGCAGCCACGTCATGGACGTTGGCGCGATGACGCCGAACCTGTGGCTGTTTGAAATTCGCGAAGACTGCCTCAACTTCTTCGAGCGTGCCGCCGGAGCGCGCATGCACATGGCCTGGTTCCGCCCCGGCGGCGTGCATCAGGACGTGCCGCTCAAGCTGCTGGCCGACCTTGGCGACTGGCTCGACACGCGGCTGCCGCGCCTGTTCGACGACGCGATGAGCCTGGTGGTCGACAACCGCATCTTCAAGCAGCGCAACGTCGATATTGCCGTGGTCAGCAAGGAAGACGCCGTCGCCTGGGGCTTTTCCGGCCCGATGGTCCGCGGCGCGGGCATTCCGTGGGACTTGCGCAAGAGCCAGCCCTACGACGTTTATGACCGCATGGATTTCGAGATTCCGGTCGGCACCCGGTCGGACTGCTATGACCGGTTCATGGTCCGGGTCGAGGAAGTGCGCCAGTCGGCAAAGATCATGAAGCAGTGCCTCGCCGAGATGCCTCAAGGCCCTGTCGCATCGGACGATCGCAAGGTCGTCCCGCCCAATCGCGGCGAGATGAAGCAGTCGATGGAAGCGCTGATCCACCACTTCAAGCTCTACACCGAGGGCTTCCACGTCCCGGCTGGCGAGGTCTATGTCGCCACCGAAAGCCCCAAGGGCGAATTCGGCGTCTATCTGGTGTCGGATGGCTCGAACAAGCCCTACCGCTGCAAGATCAGGCCGACCGCCTTCTCGCACCTCCAGGCCATGGACATGATGTGCAAGGGCCACATGCTTCCCGACGCGACCGCTATTCTGGGCGCGATCGACGTGGTGTTCGGGGAGTGCGACCGGTGAGGAACCTCCTAACTGTCGTTGGTTTGGTGTTCATTCTTGCACTGGTCTGGTCGATTATTTCCGGCGGAATGTCATTGATCCAGACAATCTTTGGGCTTGAAAGCAAGGCCATGGACGCAATTGCTGGATTGATCGTGTTAATGATCGTGGTCAGCGACCTGCGAAATCGCTCCGACTCTTCCGATGGTTTGAAGAATGACTAATCACCTCGCCACAGCTGAACTGATGATCGCGCATTACAACGCGCAGGACGTCGACGCCTATTGCGCGCTGATGACCGAGCAAGCCTGCGAGGCAAACTATCGAGGCACCGTCCTGCGCGAAGGGCGCGAGGGCACCCGCGAAGGGCTGGCGGCAGCTTTCGCTCGCTGGCCGCAGAACCAGGCGGAGATCGTCGAACGCCAAGTGATCGGCGACTATGTGCTGTTTCGCGAACATGTCACGCGTGGCCCGGCCAGCGATGGCTCCGAACTGGTCGAACCCTTCGACGTGATCGCAGTCTATTCGTTCGAGGGCGAAAAGTGCTCTCGCGTGGAGTTCATCCGCTAATGGCTGATCGTCACCTCGCTCCCGATACGCCCGAACTGCGCGCGCGCTGGGGCCAGTTTGCCTTCAACGCGGCGTGGGATGCCCGTGCGGAAGAAGCGATCGCGCGCTATCCCGAAGGCCGCCAGCGTTCGGCGGTGATGGCGCTGCTCGACTATGCCCAGCGGCAGGTCGGCGAGGAGACGCAGACGCAGGGCTGGCTGCCGATCCCAGTGATGGAATATGTCGCCAAGTATCTCGACATGCCGGTGATCCGCGTGCTGGAGGTTGCGACCTTCTATTTCATGTACAACCTTGTTCCAGTTGGCAAATATCACGTTCAGGTATGCGGGACGACGCCGTGCATGCTGCGCGGCTCGGACGACATCATGGCCGCCTGCAAGGCGCGCGGCATGAGCAAGGGCCACACCACCCAGGACGGCATGTGGACGCTCACCGAGGTCGAATGCATGGGCAATTGCGCCACCGCGCCGATGGTCCAGATCAACGACGACAACTACGAGGATCTGACCGCCGAACGGATCGACGCTGTGATCGACGCTCTGGCGAAGGGCGAGAGCCCGAAAACCGGCACGCAGGAGCCGGGCCGTCACACCAGCGAACCACTCGGTGGGCCAACGACGCTCAAGCAGATGGTCAGCGAGAACCACGATTACCAGGGGAAATGGTAATGCAGTATCTCGCCGGGATCGTTGTGGCGCTGCTGGTCGGCCTGCCGATGGGCCAGTTTGTTGGCTACGGCCTGCTGCCGATGGCCGTGGCCTTCGGGCTGGGGCTGATGGCCTATGGCCTGGTCGATATGCGGATCAGGAAGGGCGGCGGCGATGAATAGCCTCAATCCCTATCGTCTTGGCGCCATCGGCCTCGCGGTGATCGCCGTGATCTTTCTGTTCACGCGCCAGATGCTGTGGGCGCTGCCATTCGGCGGCGGCGCGCTGGTGCTTTATTTCCTCGGCATGAGCCAGGTTCACGGCGATGGAGATGACGATGCTCGCCGATAAGGACCGCATTTTCACCAACCTCTACGGCTATCAGCCGTGGAACCTCGCCGCTGCGCGCGTGCGGGGCGATTGGGACAACACCAAGGCCCTGCTCGACAAGGGCCGCGACACGATCATCGAGGAAATCAAGGCATCGGGCCTGCGCGGCCGGGGCGGGGCGGGCTTTCCCACCGGCCTCAAATGGTCGTTCATGCCCAAGGAATCGCCCACGGGGCCGGGCGGCAAGCCGCGGCCCAGCTTCCTCGTCATCAATGCCGACGAGAGCGAGCCGGGAAGCTGCAAGGACCGCGAGATCATCCGCCACGATCCGCACAAGCTGATCGAAGGCGCGCTGGTCGCGGGCTTCGCGATGGGTGCGCGCGCGGCCTACATCTACATTCGCGGCGAATATATCCGCGAAGGCGAGACGCTGTTTGCCGCCGTCGCCGAAGCCTATGATGCTGGGCTGATCGGCAGGAACGCCTGCGGATCGGGCTACGATTTCGATGTGTTCGTCCACCGGGGCGCAGGGGCCTACATCTGCGGCGAAGAAACCGCGATGATCGAGAGCCTCGAGGGCAAGAAGGGCCAGCCGCGCCTCAAGCCGCCGTTTCCGGCCGGCGCTGGGCTCTATGGCTGCCCGACCACGGTCAACAACGTCGAGAGCATCGCGGTCGCCCCCACGATCCTGCGGCGCGGCGCGGGCTGGTTCACCTCCTTCGGGCGCGAAAACAACCACGGCACCAAGCTGTTCCAGATTTCGGGCCATGTGAACACGCCCTGCGTCGTCGAGGAAGCGATGAGCATTCCCTTCCGCGAACTGATCGAAAAGCACGCTGGCGGCATTCGCGGCGGCTGGGACAATCTGCTCGCAGTGATCCCCGGCGGAAGCTCGGTGCCGCTGGTGCCGGGCCACATGTGCCCCGAGATGCCGATGGATTTCGACGGCTGCAAGGAACAGGGCTCTGGCCTCGGCACTGCCGCCGTCATCGTCATGGACAAGTCGACCGACATTGTCCGCGCGATTGCGCGGCTTTCGTATTTCTACAAGCACGAGAGCTGCGGCCAGTGCACCCCCTGCCGCGAAGGCACCGGCTGGATGTGGCGGGTGATGGAGCGGCTGCGCAGCGGCGATGCGGCTCTCGAGGAAATCGACATGCTGCAGCAAGTAACCAAGCAGGTCGAGGGGCATACAATCTGCGCGCTCGGCGACGCGGCGGCATGGCCGATCCAGGGGCTGATCCGGCATTTCCGGCCCGAGCTGGAGCGGCGCATTGCGGAACATTCGGGCGCGATGCAGGAGGCGGCGGAGTGAGGCTGACCTCGGAAATGCAGCAGGCGATCGACAAGTGCCTGTCGCAAGCCCGGCAAAGCGCCCGGTCAGGCGACCTCGGCGCTGCCTGGGTCGCGCTCGAACGCGCGCACATAG
>CAMDQY010000220.1 GCA_945906005.1 Novosphingobium sp. Chol11
TGACGCGGCGGGGGAGAATGTATATACGTTGTGTGTATACAGAAAACGACCATGAGCACCGACAAACCCCACCACGTCAAGGAAGCCCCCGCTGAGTTCAATTCGGGCCTCGGCGTCAGCGCGCCAGTTGGACCCATGATCGGCGCACCCCGGCAATATCGGGCCAAGGTCTTCAAATCGGGAAACTCCCTGGCGCTGCGCTTGCCCGCAGGGCTGGGCTTGCAGGCGGGAATGGAAATGAACATTCAGGTCGAAATCGACGGCAGCTACAGGCTCGAACTCGCGCCGCCGCCGCGCCGGAAAATCGACATCAGTGGATTCGCGGGCAAGGCTCCCGGCATCAAGCTGGCTCCGCGCGAAGATTTCGAAGAGCGGCCCAGCACGATCGCAGCCCGCGAGGCGGCGCGAAAGGCAGCAGGAACCCCGTGATCCGGTTCCTGATTGACGCCAATTGCGCCGTCTACGCTATGGACTTGGGACATCACGCTCTCAAGGCCCGTATTGCCGAGTGCGACGTTGGCGAAATCGCCATCTCGGTCATCAGTTTCGCCGAGGTCGCCTATGGCACCTATGTCGGCAAGCCGCCTTCGGAAGAGGTGCTGGAGGCGTTCGTGCGCGCGATTCCAATGTTGCCCTTTGACGGGACAGCGGCGCGCGAATATGCCCGGCTGCCGTTCAAGCGCGCGCGGTTTGACCGGCTGCTGGCCGCCCATGCCTTGAGCATCGGGGCCACGGTGGTGACCAGCAACGAGGCAGATTTCGCCGATGTTCCGGGTCTTAGGGTCGAGAACTGGACGGTTTGAGCCATGACCTTCGCCGCGACCGTCCTCACCCTCTACCCCGAAATGTTTCCCGGCCCACTCGGCGTGTCGTTGGCGGGCAGGGCGCTTGAGGAACAGCGATGGACACTCGACACGTTGCAAATCCGCGATTTCGCCGCCGACAAGCATCGCACCGTCGATGATACACCGGCGGGCGGTGGTGCGGGAATGGTGTTGCGCGTCGATGTGCTCGCGGCCTGCATCGACCATGCAAGGGCACTGCATCCCCGTTGCCCGGTCCTCGCCATGACCCCTCGCGGCAAACCGCTCAACCAAGCACGCGTGCGCGAACTGTCGGCAGGGTCAGGCGTCACCATCTTGTGCGGCCGGTTCGAGGGTTTCGACGAGCGCATCGTCGAAGGACGCGGCATCGAGGAAGTCTCGATCGGCGACGTCGTGCTTTCGGGTGGAGAACCCGCCGCGCTGATGCTGCTGGACGCTTGCATTCGGTTGCTTCCCGGCGTAATGGGCGCGCCTTCAAGCGGTGCCGAGGAGTCTTTCGAACAGGGCCTTCTCGAATATCCACATTTTACCCGGCCCGTCGAATGGGAAGGGCGCACGATCCCCGAAGTGCTGCGATCGGGGGATCATGCGAAAATCACCGCCTGGCGGAAACAACAGGCGGAGGATGACACACGGTTACGCAGGCCGGACTTTTGGGAGCGCCGAAGTGGCGCTCGGGTTCAGTCTGCCTCTGGCGCGCGGCAGAAAAAAGGGAACCAGGACACATGAACCTGATTCAGCAGATCGAAGCTGAGGAAATCGCGAAAGCAACCACAGGGGCTTCCAAGGAAATTCCGGTATTTCGCCCCGGAGACACCCTGCGCGTTGGCGTGAAGGTGGTCGAAGGCACGCGGACCCGCGTTCAGAACTACGAAGGCGTGTGCATCGCTCGCAACAATCGCGGCATGGGCTCCAACTTCACCGTGCGCAAGATGAGCTTCGGTGAGGGCGTCGAGCGCGTGTTTCCGCTCTATTCGCCGAACATCGACAGCATAACTGTGGTGCGCCGCGGTGTCGTGCGTCGTGCCAAGCTCTATTACTTGCGCGGCCGCACCGGCAAGCGCGCACGTATCGCCGAGCGCAAGGTCACTCGGACCACCGAGACCAGCTAAAAGGTTGAGGCTTAGCCGACCCAACCGCGAACTAGGATTTTGTTCCGTGAATGGGCGCTCTGGCCGACCAGCCGGGGCGCCTTTTCGCGTTTGGGCCAGTCGAAACGTCTGGCACAAAGCTTCAGGTCAGGGCTAGCCGCGGGGCGAAAATGGTCGAAAGCGTGAATGAGTGGTCGGCTGGCGATGCGGTATTCGCCTCGCCTCGCCGCAGGCTGATAGGGGCGATTGTCTTCGTCGGCGTGGTTTTTGCCGCCGCGACACTGGGCTATGTCCTGGCCGGCTGGAGCTTCGCCGACGCCCTCTACATGGTGACCCTGACGGTGTTCTCGGTAGGCTACGGCGAGGTACGGCCAATCGCCACGCCGTTGCTGCGTGTTCTTACACTGTTCACGATGGTGCTCGGCTGCACGGGCATGATCTTTCTGACTGGCGCGTTGGTGCAATATTTCTCGGCGGTTCAGCTGCGCCGAATACTGGGGATTGATCGGATGAAGGCTGATATCGAGCGGTTGAGCGGGCATGTCATTATCTGCAGTTTCGGGCGGATCGGAGTGCAGCTTGCCAAGGAACTTCACGAAGCCCATCGCCGGTTCGTGGTGCTCGACCGCAGCGAGGCCAAGGTCGCCGAGGCCCAGGCGATGGACTACCTGGCACTTCGCGTTGATGCGACCGAAGAATTTGGTCTGGCCAGCGCGCGGATCGACCGTGCGAGCCTGCTCGCGACCGTCCTCCCTACGATGCCGCCAATGTGTTCATTACGTTGACGGCGCGGTCGGTGAATCCGATGATCGAAATCATTGCGCGCGGTGAGGCACCGACGACCGAAAGCAAGCTGGTAAGCGCAGGTGCCAACCGTGTCGTCATGCCCACGCATATCGGTGCGGAGCGGATTGCCGAGATGATCCTGTTCCCGGCAACCGCGACGATGCTCGACGGATCGGATTCGATGCGCGACATGAAGCGGCGGCTGGCGGAGATCGGGCTGGCGCTTGAAATGGTCACCGCGTCACCCAAGGCCGCGCTGACCGGCGGAACCGTGGGCGAGGCCGAGCGCCGGTCGGGCGGGGCCTTCTTCGTTGTCCAGATCGATCGGAAATCGGGCCAGTCGATTGCCCACCCGGCAGAAGATGTCCGGATCGAGGACGGGGATCAGATCCTGCTCGTGGTTCGTTCCAGCAGGGTTTCGGCCGGGGCGATGTTCAGCATGGATATGCCCAAGATGCGGCAAGGACGGTCTTACGTCGGCTGAATTTCCAGCTCGAAAGCTGCCTTTAGCTGAATTTCGGAACGGACACTTCCACCTGCGAAGGTCAATTATCTTGTGGTTCCGGCCGATTTGGCTAACGGGCTGCGCAACCGTACGATGGAGTTAGATTGCATGGGTTATCGGGTAGTGGTCGTCGGCGCGACGGGTAACGTCGGGCGTGAAATGCTGGCGATTCTTTCCGAGCGTGAGTTTCCGATCGACGAGGTCGCGGCGGTTGCCTCTTCGCGCTCGCAAGGTACCGAGGTCGAGTTCGGCGATACCGGCAAGATGCTCAAGGTGAAGAACATCGAGCATTTCGATTTCACCGGTTGGGACATCGCGCTGTTTTCCGCAGGATCGAGCGTGGCCCAGAACTATGCACCCAAGGCGGCCGCAGCGGGCTGCGTGGTGATCGACAACTCGTCGTATTACCGCATGGATCCCGACGTGCCGCTAGTTGTGCCCGAAGTGAACCCCGATGCGATCGATGGCTACAAGACCCGCAACATCATCGCCAATCCCAACTGCTCGACCGCGCAGATGGTGGTCGCGCTCAAGCCGCTGCACGACGCCGCGACGATCAAGCGGGTCGTCGTCTCGACCTACCAGTCGGTCTCGGGCGCGGGCAAGGCGGGGATGGACGAGCTGT
>CAMDQY010000221.1 GCA_945906005.1 Novosphingobium sp. Chol11
CATCAACGCGTGGAACTCCATGCGATCGCGGGAAAAATGGCTTGATCCGGCGCATCTGCACCTCACTCAGCATAAACAGATCGTCCACAAGCAGCACCTCCTCGTGCCACCATTGAATCAACCCTCAGCCCATCATGCAAGCAATTTAATAGGTCCTGACCCTAGCTTCTCATCAACGGGGAAGTTCGACACCATGAAAAAGCTTATAGCGATTGCCGCGCTTGCGGTACTTTCCGCCTGTTCGCAGAAGGCCGACGAAGCACCGGCTCCTGCCGAAACGGCTGCTGCCGAAGTTCCCGGCGGGCTTGCGATCGACGGCAAGCCCAACGCCGGTGTCTTCGAAGTCATCGGTACCGAAGGCAAAAAGTGGACGACCACTGTCACCGCCGATGGCAAGTTCTCCATGGCTGCGGACGGCAAGACGATCACCGGAACCTGGACATCCACTGGTCCGGGCAATTATTGCGAGACGGTCGAAGGCAAGACCACCTGCTTCAAGGAAGAAATCGTCGACGGGGTTTACACCTCGACAAACGAAGTAGACGCCAAAGACACTTCGACCATCAAGCGCGTCGAGTGATCTAGCCAGATTGTAGGGATTGGGGCGGCCTTGCGGTCGCCCCATTTTACTTCATGGCTCGCCCGCACCCCAAAGCCGGCTTTCGCGCACGAAGCCGTTGCGGCCATCGACGTCCAGCTTGCACCAGCCCGTGTCGCAATCGCCCAGCCTGCCGGTCACGCCGGGCGAGAGGCGCCACCGCAGCGGAGCGCCCTGACGCCCTTCGGCAAGCATTTCGGCATCGCCGTCCCCGATGACGATGGCCGAGCGATCGCGCGACAGGACCCGGGCCAATATCCAGCCGCTGGACCCGTCCGGGTCCTCGACCAGACGCCATCCTTCTTGCCGGCGCACCACCTTCATCGGCAGTCCCTTGCGCTTGTATACCCAGTCGATCCGGTAGCTCTCGGCCGGACCGACCCGCATGTTGACTTCGGACGCGCGGATCGAGGCCCAATAGGGCACCTCGGTATCCTGCGCCGCGGCGGGAGCGGCGGCCAAAATTGCAAGGACTGCGATGAAGCTAAGCGGGCGAAATGTCATCGCTTCTTCCATAGCGGCGGCAGGTGGCGCTGTTCAAGCCTGCTTGACCGTCCACCTGTCACATCCTAGCCGAAGGTGATGTCAGTCATTACCGGAGAAAGCGCGGCGCCGCGCGTGGAGGGCAAGCCCCGCGTCATCGTCACCCGTCGCCTGCTGCCCGCGAACCACGCGCGCATGGCCGAGCTGTTCGACGTCGTTCTCAACGAGCAGGACTTGCCGATGAGCCGCGATGAGCTGATCTCCGCGATGCAGGACTGCAACGTGCTGGTCCCGGCGGTAACTGACCGTATCGACACGCAGATGATCGCCGAAGCTGGCGAGCGGCTGGGCCTCATCGCCAATTTCGGCGCGGGCTACGAACATATCGACATGGAGGCGGCGCGGGCGCGCGGCATCATGGTGACCAACACGCCTGGCGTCTTCACCGAGGATACCGCCGACCTGACCATGGCGCTGATCATCCTTGCGACCCGCCGCTTTGGTGCGGCAGCGCGCGTGCTTCACGACGGCAAGTGGCGCGGCTGGGGCCCTTCGGCACTGCTCGGTCATTCGTTGGGCGGCAAGGTGCTCGGCATTGTCGGCATGGGCCGCATCGGACAGGCGGTTGCCCGGCGCGCGGTCGCCTTCGGCCTCGGTGTTGTCTATCACAATCGCAGCGCCCTTCCCGCCGTGCTCGAGCGCCAGCTAGGCGCGCGCTTCGAGCCCCAGCTCGACCGCCTGATCGCCGAGGCCGACATTGTCACGCTCCACTGCCCGGCGACGCCCGAGACAAACAATCTGCTCGACGAGCGACGCCTGGCCCTGATGAAGCCCGAAGCTTATGTCGTGAACACCGCGCGCGGATCGCTGATCGACGAGGATGCGCTGGTGGAGGCTCTCGCCGAAGGCAAGCTGGGCGGCGCCGGGCTCGACGTCTATCGCGACGAGCCGCGAGTGCATCCGCGTTTGATGAGCCTCCCCAATGTAATCACCCTGCCCCATCTGGGCTCCGCCACCTTCGAGGGGCGCGAGGAAGCGGGCAACCGGATCATCGCCAATATCCGCGCCTGGGCGGACGGTCACCGACCACCCGACCAGGTGCTGGGGTAACACGCAGCAAAGCTTGAATTCTGCGCGCGCTGCGGCATAAGCCACATAAACAACGATCACGCCTCGATGGGGCGGAAATAGGGGGGGAATCCTGATGAAGGGCTTGCGAGCTTGTGCTGTTACCGGTGCCGCAATCGCCATGGCCAGTCCTGTCGCGCTCTGGGCGCAGGATGGCACTATCGACGTCGCGGACACGGGCGACACTGCCTGGATCCTGATCTCCGCCGCGCTTGTGCTGATGATGACCATGCCGGGTCTGTCGCTGTTCTACGGCGGGCTGGTGCGAGCCAAGAATTTCCTGTCGGTGATGCTCCAGTGCGGCGCGATCGCGGCGATCTGCTCGGTGCTATGGATCGTGGTGGGCTATACGCTCGCTTTCGGCGACGTCACCGGGGGGATACTGGGCGGCGGTAATGCACTGATGCTGGCTGGCTTGGGCGACTTGCGTGAGGGCTACCTGATCCCGGAAAGCAGCTTTGCTCTGTTCCAGATGACCTTCGCGGCGATTACCCCGGCACTGATGGTCGGTGCCTGGGTAGACCGGGCGCGGTTCGGCTGGGTGCTTGGCTTCTGCGCGCTGTGGGGATTGATGGTCTATGCGCCGGTTGCGCACTGGATCTGGGGCAGCGGCTGGCTTGCGAGCCGGCTCGGCACCATGGATTTCGCCGGTGGCATCGTTGTCCACACCACGGCGGGCGTCTCCGCGCTGGTCGCGGCCATGCTGCTGGGCAAGCGCGATGGTTTCCCCAAGTCGATCATGCTGCCGCACAGCCCATCGCTGACCATGGCGGGCGCGGCGATGCTGTGGGTCGGCTGGTTCGGCTTCAATGGCGGTTCGGCGCTTGCCGCCAACGACGATGCGGCCTCGGCGATCATCAACACGCATCTTGCGGCTTCTGTGGCCGCGCTCGTGTGGCTGCTGATCGAGAAGTTCAAGCTCGGCAAGCCGACCAGCGTGGGTTTTGCGACCGGTGCGGTAGCCGGCCTTGCGACCGTTACGCCTGCCGCAGGATACATCTCGCCAGGTTCGGCAATCGTGTTCGGCATGGCGGCGGCGGTAATCTGCTACTTCGCGATTCAACTCATCAAGCAGGTCATGAAGATCGATGATTCGCTCGACGTGTTCGCGGTCCACGGCGTTGGCGGGATGACCGGCTCGCTGATGCTGGCGGTGGCGATCTCGCCTTCGCTCGGCGGCACCGGTTATGCCACGGGCCAGACCATGGCGGGCCAACTCGTGGCTCAGATTGCCGGGGTCGGCGTGGTCGCGGCCTGGTCGATTGTCGCGAGCGTGATCATCGCGCTGATGGTTTCGGTGGTGTTTCCGATGCGGGTCGACGAACAGACCGAGCGCGACGGGCTCGACATCGCCAGCCATGGCGAGCGGGCGTGGGAGATGGATTAGACCCGGTCGAGTGGTTCGTGAGGCAGCGGCGGAAGCGTCACGGCGATGGTATCACCCAGCGAAATCCGCCCGCCTGTTGACACGATCGCCATGACGCCTGCCTTGCGAACGATTGCGCGCTGTCCGTCGCGCAAAGCCACCTTGGCCAGTAGTCCCTGCCGGAATGCCTCGATCTGACCGCACGGATTGCGCAGGCCGGTCAACTCGAGTTCGACCTCGGGGCCAAGCTTTAGGC
>CAMDQY010000222.1 GCA_945906005.1 Novosphingobium sp. Chol11
CTGGCTTGCCTTCTATAACCACAGACGGCTGCATTCGACGCTGGGTTATACCAGCCCGATGGCTTTCGAACAGAAATGGCTTGCCGGACAGATCAGCCTGGCGGCATAGTCACCACGCCAAGGGAGACGCTGGACGAGGACAAGGTCAAAAGTGGGACCCGGTTTTTCGCGAATAACGATGCGACCACACATTGATAGAGCGGGCGAAGTGTTTCAGATTTCACGTAGCCCGCTCTAGACTCAGCCTGAGGAGAGAAAATGTCGCAACCCAGCTCACGCCGCGTCGTCACCGGCCTCGACGATCAGGGGCGATCCTGCGTCGTGATCGACGGTGAAGTGCCGCGCGTCTCGCCGGTCGCCAACCTGGTCTGGCGCAATCACGCGGTGCCTGCCGACAATGCGGGGAGCGAGGATGCGGGCGGGCCTTACGAGATGGAACAACTCCATGACGGCGGGGTCAACTTCATCCTCACCGAGATGCCGCCGGGACCGGGTGACACGGCGTTCATGCACGCGACCGACACGATCGACTATCTCGTAGTGCTGTCAGGCGAAATCACGCTGGTGCTGGAAACCGAGGAAGTTGTGCTGCGCGCGGGCGACCTCATCGTCGATCGCGGCGTGATCCACGGCTGGCGCAATGATGGGGTGCAGGCAACCACGATGGTTTCGGTCACCGTGCCAGCGCATCCGGTCGGCAAGGGAAGGACGGTCTGATGACTGAGAGGACATTTCGCCGCGTTATCAGCGGGATGGGCGAGGACGGAAGCAGTGCGATCGTGATCGATGGCGAGGTGCCGGTGGCGACCAGCATGGCGGGCCGCTCGCGCGTGGTCTGGCGGACCGCCGGGGTTCCTGCCGACAATTCGGGCAGCGCCGATGTTGATCCCGGAAAAGTCAGCGTGGGCGATCTGTCTGGACCCGGCACGCTGTTCATGATCCAGACCTTCACGCCCGATCAAGGCGACGGCGAACCATTCTGGCATGCGACTGATTCGATTGACTATATTACCATGCTCTCGGGCGAGGTGGTGTTCGTGACGCAAAGCGGCGAGGCCATATTGCGCGCGGGCGACGTGATGGTCGATCGCGGGATTGTTCATGCCTGGCGCAACGACAGCGATGCAGACGCGGTCGCCGCCATCGTCATCGTCCCGGCGCTACCCGTCGGCGAAGGACGCACCCATTGACCGCCTCCCTCATCCTCCACGGCATGTCGAGCCCCAACGTCACCAAGGTGGTGCTGATGCTCGAGGAGTGCGAGCTCGACTACGAGCTGCGCCATGTCGCGTTATTCAACCAGGAGCAGTTCACGCCCGAATTCCTCAGGCTGAACCCGATGGCCAAGGTTCCGGTGCTCGAAGACCCGCTTCTGCCCGGCCAGCCCCTCGCCGAATCGGGCGCGATCCTCGTCTGGCTGGCCGAGCGCGAGGGCAAGTTCCTGCCCGCCGCCGCCGGTCCGCGCGCCGAGACGATGCAGTGGCTGATGCACCAGATGGCCTCGTACGGCCCGATGCTGGGCCAGTACAACCACTTTACAATGGCACTGCAACCGGGTTGCGAGCCCTATGCGCAGGGTCGCTACCATGCTCAGGCCGCGCGGCTCTATCGCTTGCTCGACGACCGGCTGTCTCACCGCGAGTGGCTGGCGGGAAGCGCATACTCGATTGCCGACATGGCGATGCATCCATGGGCCTTCTACCTCGAGCAGCATCAGTTCGATCCGGCGGCTCATCCCGCACTGATCGCGTGGCGTAGCCGCATTGCCGAACGGCCTGCGGTGATCCGCGCGCAGCATCGCATCGCCGAGGCTTTCCACGCCAGGATCGGCGCAACCATGGAAAAGGCGACGCGCGACGATTTCGAGCGGTTCTATGGCATCGAGGCAGGAATGCCGCCAACCAAACTCGCCCGGTTTTCAGACTGATCGCGCCCTCTTCAACGAAGTGGAAAACTCCCACCAACAAGTAGGAAACCAGCCCCACAATCCCTATCTTGGGTGGTCTGCGCTAAAGCATTGCGCGGAAATGCGGGAACCGGTTTTGGCCTTCGGTCTGCTCAATTCCCGCAATAAGCGATGCGACAACAAAGATACCTGAAAGGCCCGCCGCAATGCCTCTGCTCGAAGCCCGCAAGACCTACAAACCGTTCGAATATCCGTGGGCTTACGAGTTCTGGAAGCGCCAGCAGCAGGTCCACTGGCTGCCCGAGGAAGTGCCGCTTGGCGAGGATTGCCGCGACTGGGCGCAGAAGATCTCCGAGCATGAGCGCAACCTCCTCACCCAGATTTTCCGCTTCTTCACCCAGGCCGATGTCGAGGTGCAGGATTGCTACCACGACAAATACGGCCGCGTGTTCAAGCCGACCGAGATCAAGATGATGCTCACCTCCTTCTCCAACATGGAGACGGTGCACATCGCCGCCTATTCGCACCTGCTCGACACCATCGGCATGCCCGAAAGCGAATACGGCATGTTCCTCGAATACCAGGAACTGCGCGACAAGCACGATTACCTTCAGCAGTTCGGCGTCGACACCGACGAGGACATCGCCCGCACCCTCGCCATGTTCGGCGGCTTCACCGAGGGGCTGCAACTGTTCGCCAGCTTTGCCATGCTGATGAACTTCCCGCGCTTCAACAAGATGAAGGGTATGGGCCAGATCGTCACCTGGTCGATCCGCGACGAGACCCTGCACTGCGAGGGCATCATCAAGCTGTTCCACACTTTCGTGCAGGAACGCGGCTGCCTGACCAAGTCAGTCAAGGAAGACATCATCGATTGCTGCCAGAAGACGGTGCGGCTGGAGGACGCCTTCATCGACCTTGCGTTCGAGATGGGGCCGGTGCCGGGGATGACCGCCAAGGACATCAAGCGCTACATCCGCTACATCGCCGACTGGCGGCTGCGCCAGCTTGGCTTGCCCGAGATCTACCTGGCCGAGGATCACCCTCTGCCATGGCTCGCGCCTTTGTTGAATGGCGTCGAACACGCCAACTTCTTCGAGCAGCGCGCGACCGAATATTCGAAGGGCGCCACCCGGGGCGACTGGAACACCGTCTGGGCGAATTTCGACCAGCGCCGCAACGCCAAGGCGAACGACACCGAGGATGTGGCTGACGACGGCAGCGAGCCGGACATGTTCGGGGAGCAGGCTGCGGAGTAGGATTGGAACTGGCGGGGATGGCTTGGCTGGGCGATGTAATCTCTTCGGAGTTTCTGTGGGGGACCGTCTTGGGGGTCGCTCTCTCAGCGTTTACCTCATGGGTGTCATTAAAGCTTCAAAAGCGTGAACAACGGAAGACTGTTGCGCTCTTCTGTCGAGATGCAATCCTCAATATTTCTGAATACGTAAGGTATTTACAAGATCATCGAGATAGAAGTCGGGTGATACAAAGCGATTTCTTAGATTTGATTGATGTTGAAGTTCAAGTATGGGGTAGAAATAGGGAACATTTAGTTGCCTTTTCTGATGAAGGCGTCCGTAAACAAGTCAGGAACTTCTTCACGGAAATATCGACACATGTAGTTAAGGCTCGATTTCATCTTCAGCAATTTAATCAAGCGCACAATGCATCCAATGCTCAAGAGGAGGAATCTGTTAAGCAGACGCTTC
Organism: Novosphingobium sp. Chol11; assembly: GCA_945906005.1. Classification (GTDB taxonomy): domain Bacteria; phylum Pseudomonadota; class Alphaproteobacteria; order Sphingomonadales; family Sphingomonadaceae; genus Novosphingobium. The sequence continues at coordinate 3,616 of CAMDQY010000222.1, forward strand.
AAGGGCTCGCTGCCAACCAGCTTTCTGAAGCGCACAAACTGAGCTTGCCCCTGCCTGACGTCTCCCTTGGCTGATAGGAACAGATCAGCGAAGGGGTATCAGGATGAAGGACGGAGTGAAGGCGCGCTATACGCTTGAGTTCAAGCGGGAGGCGGTTCGACTTGTGCATGGCGGGGAGAAGATATC
>CAMDQY010000223.1 GCA_945906005.1 Novosphingobium sp. Chol11
AAGATCGTCACGCAGACGCTCAAAGGTTGATACCAGCGCCGGGTCCGGCTAAGGCCCCGGCGCAATCCGTGCCCCTGTGGCGGAATGGTAGACGCGAACGACTCAAAATTGCGTTTGGCCTAAAAAAATAAGCCAAATACCCTGTAAAACCAACGGTTTGAGCAAGGTCGAGACTCCAAAAAAGACTTACACAAGTCTTACACACTTTGGAGTTTTCACAATGCCCGTAGAAAGCCATTTGCTGATGGATGGAACGCTTCACGTCTACCGGCGTGAGGGGAGCCGCTTCTGGCAGTGTGCGACCTACCTGGGCAGCCGCAATCACCGGCAGACCACCAAGGAGGTCAGCCTTGCCGCCGCCAAGGACTTCGCGCGCGACTGGTATATGGAGCGGTGCGTCGAGGATCGCCAACGCCGCCGCGGTGGCGTTTCTTTGCTGGGCGTCCCCGTCCAGCCTGTCGTCGCCGCCCCCGGCCCACCTGCGGAAAGTCGTCGTCTGCGATCGTCACGCGGTCCCAGTTTCGAGGATGCCTCCACGGCTTTCACCAACGAGTTCGAGGTTATCACGCTGGGCGAGCGCAATGCCGGATATGTGAAATCGAAGTCCGACATCGTCCGCGTTCATCTCTTGCCATTCTTTGGCGATACGGCGCTTGAAGAGATCACGGCCGGCAAGGTCCAGGAGTATCGGCTTCATCGCCAGACATCTCGGATCGATGCAAAGACCGGCAAGCCGAAGAAACCGGCCCGCGCGACTTTGCACGGCGAGATCGTCACGCTCCGGCAGATATTGAAAACCGCCAATCGCAAGGGCTGGATTCCGGCAATCCCGGATATGTCCGCGCCCTACAAGACGACCGGCAAGGTGGAGCATCGCGCCTGGTTCTCGCCCGAGGAATACAAGATGCTCTACGAGGCGACGCGCGAGCGGGCGAAGAACCCGCCCAAGCCGCGCTGGCGCGAAGTCTGCGAAACCTTTCACGACTATGTTCTGTTCATGGGGAACACAGGGCTTCGCCCCGATGAGTCCTCGCGTCTTGAGCTGCGCGACGTCAAGATCGTGAACGACGAATCGACCGGCGAGCGCATTCTGGAAATCGAGGTGCGCGGCAAGCGCGGCGTCGGTTTCTGCAAGTCGATGCCCGGCGCGATCCTGCCCTTCGAGCGGGTCCGCAAGCGCAAACAGCTCAAACCGACCGACCGGATATTCGGGAAGTCGCCGCGCGAGTTAATGAACACGGTTCTCGACGAGCTGAACCTGAAATTCGACCGCGATGGTCATATCCGCACCTGTTACAGCCTGCGGCATACCTATATCTGCCTTCGCTTGCTCGAAGGTGCTGATATTTATCAGGTCGCCAAGAACTGCCGTACCAGTGTCGAGATGATCGAGAAATATTACGGGCGGCATTTGACGAACACCATCGACGCTTCGGCAGTCAATGTTCGCAAAGCTAAGCCCGTGCCAGTTACGGTCCGCAAGAAGGCCGCTAAGGCAACAACATAAGCTCCGTTGCTAATGTTTGCCGTTGCGCGTTTTGATGGCGGCGCTATAGGCCGTCGCCACGCGGGCGTGGTGGAATTGGTAGACGCGCGGGATTCAAAATCCCGTTCCGCAAGGAGTGTGGGTTCGATTCCCACCGCCCGCACCAGCCCTCTCGGCATGATCCATTTACGCCACCGCACGGTGGCGGGATCATGCCCGAGCGGGGTATGGCGGCCCATACGGGCCGCGCCCCGCGTCAGGCGAAATGACAATCGAACGGCATTGTCATGCTGGCCGTTGGAATCCCGGACGGGATTCGGCCATCGCCCACATCGGCTCCGCGAAGCGTCCATATGTGCCTTGGTCGGAAGGCCCAGCGCAACTTTTTGTGACTTAAGAGCGGGTCACTGCAACATTTTGGGGTTTAAGCGGTCCGCACAATTCGGCTGTCGCTACAAACCGACGGCGGGAAGCATCGCTTTTGAGCGATTGGCTATCGCTTTATCAATCATAATAGGACAATATCGTGATTGATAGAAAGGCATCTTATCGATCATGCGCTGGAATTGGCAACTTCCTGACTGGCCTGATTTCCGCTTCGACGCGGATCGCATCCGTGCGTCAGAAGAGCAATTCCTGAAAGGCTCCGGCGTCGTCATCGGTGCGCTCCACCACCTGGACGCCGACGAGCGCGATGGCCTGACCATCGAACTCATCTCGCAGGAGGTTGTCGATAGCTCAGCGATCGAGGGCGAGATCCTCGACCGCGCCAGCGTCCAGTCGTCGCTCGCACGGCATCTGGGCTTTGCTGCCGATCAGCGCCGCGCCAGCGCGGCCGAGGCCGGGGCCGCCGAACTCATGGCCGATGTGTATCGCAACCATGCTGCGCCGCTCGATGATCGGACACTGTTTGCATGGCACGCCATGCTGATGAACGGTCGCCGTGATATTGCCGATGTCGGGCGCTACCGGACGCATGAAGACGCCATGCAGATTGTCTCGGGTGCGCTTCACGCGCCCCGTGTGCATTTCGAGGCACCGCCGTCCGATACCGTCCGGATGGAAATGACCCGCTTCATTGCGTGGTTCAACGGTAGCGCACCGTCTTCCCCGAATCCGCTTCCCGCAATCACCCGTGCCGCAATCTCGCACCTGTGGTTCGAGAGCATCCACCCCTTCGAGGACGGCAATGGCCGGATCGGGCGAGCGATTGCAGAAAAGGCATTGGCGCAAAGCCTCGACGCCCCAACGCTGACGGCGCTCGCGGAGACGATCAACCGCCACCGCAAAGCCTATTACGCCGCACTTCAGATAGGCAGCCAGAGCAACGACATCGAAGCCTGGCTGGCATGGTTTGCCGATATTGTCATCGAGGCGCAGTCGCGAACGATCACCCGCATCCGCTTCCTGATCGACAAGACCCGGCTGCTTGATCGCTTGCGTGGGCAAATCAACGAACGGCAGGAAAAGGCTTTGCTTCGTATGTTCCGTGAAGGGCCGGATGGTTTCGCGGGTGGATTGAGTGCCGAGAACTATCGGACGATCACCGATGCCAGTCTCGCCACTACGACGCGCGATTTGAACGACCTGGTTGATAAAGGCGCGCTAATCCGCAGCGGGGAGCGTCGCTATGCACGGTATCGACTTGCTGCTGGAATAACGTTCGATCACAGTGCAAGTGAAGAATGAAATGATTACAGATTATCACTCGAAATACTTGGCGAGCGATCTTGTCCGGCGTCGATCATCCGACAGTAGCGACAAGTTGGCCGTTGCCGTCGCTGGCGCACAGGTGGACATGAACCCACACCAAGTTGACGCCGCGCTCTTCGCGTTCGCCTCACCTTTGTCAAAGGGCGCTTTGCTTGCCGATGAAGTGGGGCTTGGAAAGACCATTGAAGCAGGTCTGGTCATCTCTCAACGCTGGGCCGAGGGCAAAAGACGGGTGTTGATTATCGCGCCGTCCAATCTGCGTAAGCAGTGGTACCAGGAAATGAACGAGAAGTTCTTCATTCCCTGCTCCATCATTGAATCGAAGTCATATAATGCCGCCATCAAGGCAGGAGACTTCCGGCCGTTCGACATGAATGGCAGTGTCGTGATCTGCTCATACCAATTTGCCCGGAACAAGGCCGCAGACGTCCATTCCACGCCTTGGGTGTTCGTCGTCAGAATATTTGAGACAGTTGGCGGCGTAGATTAGCGGAGTGTCGGCCTCATCTGGGGGTTGATATTAGGCGGCGATCTTGCGGTGTTGCAAGCGGCGATGTTCGATGGTGATGCGTTTGATGCGGGCGCGCTGGGCGA
>CAMDQY010000224.1 GCA_945906005.1 Novosphingobium sp. Chol11
CTGGCTTGCCTTCTATAACCACAGACGGCTGCATTCGACGCTGGGTTATACCAGCCCGATGGCTTTCGAACAGAAATGGCTTGCCGGACAGATCAGCCTGGCGGCATAGTCACCACGCCAAGGGAGACGCTGGACGAGGACAAGGTCACTTTGGTCACGGGCCGCCGAACAGCGCCCTTACCGCCGGTGCCATAACCTTGAGCGATGCGTTTCGAGGCAATTCTTCCACGCATATGATCTGCACCGGCACCTGATAGGCCAGCAGGCGAGCTCGCGCGAATTCGAGCAATTCGGACTCACTTGGCACGGCCGCTCCCGGCACCAGCTCGACCGCAGCGACTGGCACTTCGCCGAGGCGGGGATCGGGCAGACCGACCACGCTCGCATCAATAACCGAAGGATGCTGCCGCAAGACATCGGCGACCAGATCGGGAGGGATCGAATAACCACCGCGATCGATCGCATCGTCTGCCCTGCCAGTGATGTAGACGAAGCTATCCTCGTCGATCCAAGCGAGGTCGGTGGTTTGGATCCAGTCTGGCCCGACCCGGTCGACCCTGGCATGGAGAAGCCCGGATTGACCTGTCGGCAGCACTTCGCTCGTTGCTGGATCGACGATGCGGATCGCGACACCGGCGATCGGTTTGCCGACGCTGCCACGTTTGGTGTGCCGGTATTCATCGTAGAGGGCGTCGGTCCAAACGATAATCGAACCACAAGTCTCGGTCGCGCCGTAGGCACCGAATACGCGGATTGCGTATCGTTGCTCGAAGCGGTCCTGCAGATCGGGATCCAGTTTCGACGCGCCCGAAACGATCGTGGTCAACGATGAAATGTCTTCTGGCAGTACCGAAGCATCGAGGATCATCCGCAGGCCAGCAGGTTGAACCGAGAGAATCTCGGGCCGGTAGAGCCGCACCGCCCGCGTCCAGGGCTCGACCGCGAACCGGTCCAGCATGACAATGGGCTGGCCAATCAGCACCGATGGCAGCATCATGTAAATGCCGCCGATGTTGCCGAGCGACAGGCCGGAAATGGCTGGCGAGAGGTCCAGCCCGGAAAGGGCAGGAGGCGCACTTCCGAAGAGGGCGGTCCCATGCGCCGATCCCAGGGCGGCTTCGAGCGTGTGCCAGCCGATGGGAATGCGCTTGGGCGGTCCGGTCGTGCCGCTGCTGAGAAGTTCGAGCGCGACGCCGGGATCTGCGGAACCCGAGGGCGCGAGCCTGTCAGGATGGACGACCTTAACTTCGCCCTCGAGTGCATCTGGCAGCACGATCCGCAAGGTTCCTGACATGGCTGCGGCTTCGCATGCAGTGCCGGACCAGAATTGCGCCTCGGCCACCACTGCCGCCAGCCCGAGTTCGGCCACTTCGGCTGCTAGGCGCTCGGACGACTGTGCTGCGTGGAACATTACGGTCGTCTTGCCCTCGGCGATCAGCCCCAGCATTGCGGCCAACACAGTGGGCCGGTTTCTGGCGATGAGGCCAACCCGCCGCGCATCCGGGCAATGCTGGTGGAGGGCGTCGGTGACCTGGCTCGCGATCCGCTCCAGCTCGGTCCAGCTATGCCAGCGCTCCTCGAATTCGACAGCGCGCGCCGCGCCACCTTCGCGCAAGGTACGACCGATCGAGGCGGAAAGCCCATTCATTGGGTGGGTGCGCCCTTAATCCGCAGCACGGCCTTTCCGGCAAAGGTGCGGGCGATCAGCTGTTCGGCGACCTCCTCAATGGTCTCCCAGCTTTCGCACAGCCCTATCGGGACTTTCAGTCGGCCGTCCTCGACCAGCGAAAGCAGCCGCATCATGCCTTGCGACGCAGTTGCCTTGTGGTCGCGAAACAGCACGTAACCTTCGAGCGAGGCCGTGCCCGTCATGAAGAAGCGTTCGGCATCAAAGCTAACGCGCGCATTGTCTGTCACTCCCAGCGTGACGCACTTACCACTCGCAGTCAGCATGGTCATCGCGTGCCCGAGTATTTCGCCGCCGAGCGTTTCGATGACGAGATCGAACGGCGCGAGGGCCTCGATCCCCTCGAGACCATTGTTTGTTGAAACGATACGCGTGCTCGCGGGAAACAGGCTGCGATGCTCATCGACTTTGCGTCTGACGAGCGCGGTGACTTCGGCCCCCGCAAGTGTTCCAAGTTGAACAGCGAAAGCGCCGACACCGCCTGATGCGCCGGTAACCAGAACCCTGCGAGCCAAGAGGTTGCCCCCTGCATCGAGCGCGCCCAGTGCTGTCAGCCCAGCCACTGGCAAGGCAGCTGCCTGTTCCATCGAAACGCCGTCAGGGATTTTGGCGATCTGGGTGGGTGGCACGCAGATCCGTTCCGCCCAGGCCCCGGAGTAGAGATAGCCAGCGACGCGAATCCCTTCGGCGACGTCTGTCCGGGCCCCGGCACAGGTCACTATACCGGCGAAGTTCCAACCGGGCCGAAAACCTGCAGGAGCGGCACGGGCGCGCATCAGTTCGCCGCGATTGAGTGAAGTGTATTCGACATCGACAGTGACGTTGCCCGGCTCAGAACGCGGTTCGTCAACTTCGACGATCTCGAACTTGCCGTCGCCACTCATTTCGATCGCTCGCACTGAGCCTCCTGTGCCTGCCAGCGCCTTCTGTCCGCAGGATAGGGTAAAGCTATTGACAGGTAAACTGTCATCATGAGATGTTTCGTCCATTGACCGCTTCTTGCTGGTCGGCCTCGCAAAGGCGCGAGAGGGAGACGATCCGATGGAAGTCAACATGCGTCCGCTCATCTCGGCCGACAGCCATATCGAGGAACCGCCGGGCCTGTGGTTCGACGAAATTCCAGAGAAGATGCGCGGCGACTTGCCGCCTGAAATGCGACCGACCGATTCCGAAACGCAGTATGCACTCGCGGTCGGAGCGAAGAAGGCAGGTGATCTGACCACGGCCGAGCTTGAAGGCGAACGGCGTCGTCAGGAGGTCGCTTCGCTCGGCACGACCAGCGTCGAAGCGCGGTTCAAGGTAATGCGCGAGGAAGGCGTGGTTGCCGAATGCATTTATCCGACCAAGGGCCTGTATCTTTGGGGGATCGAGAACCCCGAAACCGAAACGCTGTGCGCGCGTCATTACAACGACTGGATGTACGACCTGCTCGAGCGCCGCTCCGAGCGCTTCCGCTGCGCGGCGATGATCCCGACCCGCCGCATCGCGGATTCCATTGCCGAGGTGCAGCGCTGCGCCGCCATGGGCATGGGGGCCTTGATGCTGCCCATCGTTGGCACCCCGCCGTTCAATCACAAGCAATGGGATCCGCTGTGGGCGGCCATGGCGGAGACGGGCCTGCCGGTGGTGATGCACCAGGGCAGCGGGCACGACATGCTCTATTACCGGGGCAGGGGCGCAACCGTCTCCAACCTGCTGGCGACTCAATCGATGGCGCCCCGGACGGCCGGATTGCTCGCCATGTCGGGTGTGCTCGAAAACCACCCCGACCTACATTTTGTTTTCGTGGAGACCAACGCGGCGTGGATTTCCTGGGCGATGACCACGCTCGATCACTACGACCGGTCTTTCCGCCAGTATGTCGGGTGGGTGCGGCCCGAACTGAAGGAGCCGCCGAGTTTCTATCTCAAGCGGCAGATTCACGGCACCTTCCAGATCGACGAGGTCGCGGTGCGGATGGTGCCATACACCGGAGCGGGGGTGGCGCTGTGGGGATCGGACTATCCGCATGCCGAGGGTACCTATCCGCACTCGCAGGAAATTGTCGCGGCTTTTGCCAATGACCTTTCCGACAAT
>CAMDQY010000225.1 GCA_945906005.1 Novosphingobium sp. Chol11
GATCGATCATGGGCTTGTTTGACGGAATCCTGAAGAATATCGCCGGATCGCCCGACGATGTCGAAAATCTCCCGGCGAAGCTGGGTATCGGTCCAAAAATGGCCGAAATGGCGATATCTGCGCTGGGCAAGGGGCATCAGGACCCGGGCGATACGATCGAGGTCGCATCCAAAAGCTCGGGAATCGATGCTGGAGTCCTCAATCAGGTGCGCGACGCCATCGGCGGCGAAGGCTCGCTCGCCAGCTTCGCGTCCATGCTTGACCTCGACGGCGACGGTAATCCGCTGAACGACATCGCCGGCATTGCGGGCAACCTGTTCGGCAAGAAATAAACAGCGATCAGGCGCGCGTGATTGGCGCAGGTTTCAGCCTGTCCGCGCGCCTGCAACAAAGCGCTCAACGATCTGCGCCAAGACGTTGAGCGGCACATTGCCGCCGTCGATGATTGCCTGGTTAAACGCGCGCAAATCGAAAGAACCGTCCAGCGCCCCGCGCGCCCGCTCGCGCAGGCGCAAGATTTCGCTGTGACCGACCTTGTAGCCGCAAGCCTGTCCAGGCCATGAGCAATAGCGATCAACTTCGTTCGCGGTCTCGCCGATGGAAAGCCCGATTTCGCTGCGAAACCAGGTTATTGCCTTTTCCCGCGACCAGCCCTTGGCGTGAAGTCCGGTGTCGATCACCATCCGCGCCGCGCGCCAGCCCTGGTTCTGAAGATAGCCTAGCCGCCCCGCCGGAAAATCATCGTATGCGCCAAGCTCGTCGCCAAGCTGCTCGGCATATAGGGCCCAGCCTTCGCTGTATGGATTGAATGCCAGCATCGAACGGATCAGCGGCATTGAGCGCGTGTATTCGCCCTGCCAGACATGCCCCGGTATGGCCTCGTGATGGACAAGGGTTGGCAGATCGTACTTGCGGTGAAGATCGGTCGTGTGGAGGTTGATCCACATTCGACCCGGTATCGATCCATCGAGCGAGCCCGCCCCGCCATATGCGCTTGGAGCGCCAAGCTCTTCGGCAGGAGGAAGCCGACGAACCTCGACATTTCCGGGAGCGAGTCGAGCGAACGCGCGCGGCATCTGCGCTCTTATCCAGTCCAGGCGTTGCTTGATGAAGTCGACGATCTGGGTGCGGCCCTCATCATTGTCGGGAAACTGATAGCGTGAGTCCTTCGCGAGAGCGGCCATGCGCTCGCCGGTCGATCCTTGCATATAGCCGAGGTCGCGAAGGATCGGTTCCATCCGCGATTGGATCGCGGCGAGTTGATCAAGGCCTCGCTCGTGAACTTCGTCAGCTGTAAGTCTAGTCGTTGTCGCCGCGCGCAGCGCCCACGCATACCATTCCGGACCATGCGGACGCGTCCCCATGCCCGGTGCCGCATTAGACAGGGCCAACTGCCGTTGCATGACTGCGGATTGGCGTTCAAGAGCAGGCAAAACTTCTTTGGAAACAATTGCCCCGGCACGTTCCTTCCAGTTACCTGGGATAGTCACTGTGCGCCTGGCCAGAGAGGATACGAGCGTGCCGCCGCCGTCAGCCAGCTCCGCGATCGAGCGCTGCATCTGGTCGATAGTGCGTCTCAGCAGAAAATCGGGAGGGATCAGCCCTGCCGCCTCTGCCGAAGCGATCCGATCCAGTTCAGCGTCGAGCTGGGCCGGCAATTGCGAAAGCCTGTCACAATAGGCCTCAGCATCGTCCGTTGTCTTGACCGGATGGCTGGAATCCAGAAAGCGGGGAATATCGAGATAGGCTCCGACGTTCTGGATTACGACATAAGGCGTGTTGCGCCAACCACCGACCGCCACGTCTCCATAGGGCAGAGCGAGACCTTCAAGCGCGCTCGCATACGCGGTTTCGACCACGGCGAGGCTGGCCTGCGTGCCAGGATTGAGCGCAGACCTATCCACCGCGCGCACTTGCACAAGGTCCCCCCTCAGCAGGTCCGCCAGTTTCGCTATGCCCTCCTGAGACTTGTCCGACAGGCGATGGCGCAGACCGGCATGGTCTCCGGTATCGAGCGCCAGCTCGGTCGCGCCTTCAGGAGAGAGTTCGAGCGCGCGCCATGCAATTGCGTCGAGCAGTGCGACAGCGTCCTGAGGCGTGGCGGCGGCAAGGCCTGTGCCGGTCTGTGCACAACTAGAAAGCAGCAATCCCGCACTGCTTGCGCCGATCAGACTTAGTGCAGCGCGTCGCGATATGTGCGATTCATGCATGGCAACCTTGTGCGTATCGCGCGCCTCGAAGTCAAACCGGGCGTTGACGGGGCGCACTGACTTTGCCAGCGAAGCCACTATGGCTGAAACCGTGCTTTCGCTGATGGTCCTGACCGCGCTCGCACTGGCGGGCGGTGGCTTGTGGCTATGGCGCAAGCAGCGCGCTGGGCGTCAGGCGCTGCTGATGCTGGCGCTCGCGGCGGTGCTTGCAGCAAATGTCGCGCTCTGGGCCGTGCCGAATGACAGCGGCGAGACGCTCGCTACCGCTACGCCTGACCGCTGAACCTCACTTGATCGGGCAGTCTGGCGAAAGCCGCATGTCGAGGTAATTATCCACCGAGCGCATCAGATCTGGCATCTCGTTTTCAAAGAAATGGTTGGCGCGCGGGATTTCGTCGTGGTGCACGGTTATGTGCTTTTGCGTTCGCAGCTTGTCGACCAGCTTTTGTACTGCGCCCGGCGTCACCACCGTATCGGCATTTCCCTGCACGATGATGCCGGAGGCGGGACACGGCGCAAGGAAGCTGAAATCGTACATGTTCGCTGGCGGCGCGACCGAGATGAAACCTCGTATTTCTGGGCGGCGCATCAGCAATTGCATGCCGATCAGCGCGCCGAAGCTATATCCCGCGATCCAGGTCGTGGACGCTTCGGCGTGGATCGACTGCACCCAGTCGAGCGCGGCGGCAGCGTCCAAAAGCTCGCCGATTCCGTTGTCGAAACTGCCCTGGCTGCGCCCGACGCCGCGAAAGTTGAAGCGCAAGGTTGCGAAACCGCGATCGGCAAAAGTCTTGTAGAGGTGCTGCGTGATCCGGTCATTCATGGTCCCGCCCGCCTGCGGATGGGGATGGAGAATCATCGCGACCGGAGCCCTCGGGCGCGGTCCTGGCTGGAAGCGGCCCTCGAGCCTCCCTTCGGGTCCGGGAAAGATAACTGCTGGCATAAGATGATCCGAAATATTGAATGCCCGCTCCAACCCTTGCGCAGAACGCGCATTTTTCTGTCGGAGCGTGCCAAAGGAAACGTGAGCGCTATATAGACACAGCACGTTTGAAAACAACTTTAGACCGGTGGCGCTTGGAAAGACTGTATCTCGATCACGCGGCGACGACACCGCTGCTGCCTGTGGCGCTTGAAGCGATGCAGGCAGGCCTTGCGATGTGGGCCAATCCGTCGAGCCCGCACCAGCAAGGGCGGGCAGCCCGCGCCGCGCTGGAAGCGGCGCGTTTGCGGATCGCGGCGGCACTGGGATGGCAAGGTCCGGTGATCTTCACTTCGGGTGCTAGCGAAGCGTTGGCGCTGGCGATCGGGCAGTCGGTGCAGCCACTGAAGGCGCTTTCCGCGGTCGAACACGACGCAGTGTTGCGCCTTGCCGAAGGTGTTGAACGTATCACAGTGAGTGCGCAGGGCCGGGTCGATGTCGAAGCCGTGGGCCGCAAGGGTCTTGTCGCGGTGCAGCAGGTCAACAGCGAAACCGGCGTCATGCAGCCGCTGCGCCGGATCGGCATGGCGGTTCGCGAGGCCGGGGGCCT
>CAMDQY010000226.1 GCA_945906005.1 Novosphingobium sp. Chol11
GATGTCCCGATAGATCGTCAACCTTACATCCGAGCAGTAACCAGCGCCGCATCCACGGTGGTCACTAAATACTCACCTTCGATGGCGAAATTGCCGCAATAGGAGGCATAGGCGCGCGCCGCGCCTTCTGGCAGTTCGGGGCGACCGTCGCAAAGAACCGCCATCAGCCGTCCGCTGGGCGTCAACACGACGCGGCCCATCGCTTGGGGACCGTAAGGAGGCGCTGCTTCGTTCCCGGCAGCGTCGAACGCGGTCGCAGAAATCAGTCGCCAGGTTCCAAAGAGCCTTTCTGGAGTAATCTCGGTACTCGAATCTTTGAGCGGCACCCTGGTTTTCCTCCCACGCATTCCTCGCACGCACGTCACGGTACGCACACCACAGTGCGGCTCCAAGCTAGTTGTGCCAAATTGGATTCTAATGATGCTACTTCGTCCACGCGTTCGCTTCGGAGTGGTAACGCAGAAGATTGGGCCCCGCCCGAAGTCATCGGCGAAGTCTGCGACTGGCTTGCGACCACGAATTTCGCCGACAAGTGCACCGGCCAGTCCGTCCAGGGACAGGACCTGTGTGACGAATTGAACCTGCTGCCCGGTTGGTCGCTGCAGCCAATCGCGGTCTGACGACCTCTTCCTGCGAGGCTGCGGCGTGGCGTTGCCTGGCTTTGTGCCAGATACGCGTCGCGCCGCTCTGCTTGGAAAGTCGAAACCTGGCAGAGATCCTCAATCATAGAGGCCGGCGCCGTCGTTGGCCGCCAGCGCACCAGCAAGGACGCCAAAGTGGTAATGCTGGTCCCCGAGATGCTTTTCCAGTGCCAGCAACCGCCGAAAATAGAGCGAGGTGTCGTTTTCGTCGGTCATGCCGATACCGCCATGAAGCTGGATCGCTTCCTCTCGAATCAGGCGGCAGGAATCGCTGATCTGCGCCTTGATGCCTGATAGCGCGAGTTCCTGGCCCGCCGGTGCTTCGGCATGCGAAGTGGCTAACCAACCAAGCGAACGGCAAAGCTCCACTTTTGCGAACATGTCGACTAAGCGGTGCTGGATGGCCTGGAAACTGCCCAGCGGGGCTCCGAACTGGTGGCGGATTTTCACATATTCGAGCGTCATCTGCTGAAGTTTGGTCATCGCGCCGATGGCTTCCATGCATGTCGCCGCCATCGATACCGCCATCGTTTTCTCCAACGCGGCCGTGGCAGATCTTCCGAGCCGCGCGGAAGCGGGCAATACTGTATTCTCGAAGGATATGTGTAACATTGGTGTGCCGTCGATGCCTGCGTAGCGTTCCGCGAAGATTCCGGGCGTCAACGGGTCGACTAGCCATGCAGAAAGTGCGCCGTCGGGGTCTCGCAGCGTCACAATCCAGCAGTCGGCAGAGGCGCCCCAGGCAACATTCGTCTTGCGGCCCGTAAGTATCGCGCCATCATTGTCCGAATGCAGCGCCAACTGCACGTCGCGCCAATCGTGCCCCATACCTGGCTCGAAATGGGCGAGAACGACAATTGCCTCGCCCGAGGCGACTGCCGGCAACCATCGGCCCCGTTGCACCGTGTTGCCCAATTCCGCCAGCAACGTAGCCGCTTCCAACGAAGATTGGACGTAGGGCGAGGCGAACAGGTGCTCGCCGATGAGTTCGGCGATCCCCATGGCGCAAACAAGGTCGGGGCCGAACCCGCCGTCCGCTTCCGCGATGGTAATTCCCAGCCAGCCCAATTCGCCCAATGCGCCCCACTGTTTCCGGTCAAGCCCGTTTTCCGCAGCGGCGAACTGCCGGCGGCGAGTGGGCACGGAATACTCCCGTTGAAGATAGGCTCGCGCGCTGTCCAGCAGCATCCGCTGTTCGTCGCCTAGATCGAAATCCACCGGTGCGTCCCCATCAAAGCCCCAATGCCGCCTTGGCGACAATGTTGTGTTGCACCTCGTTGGAGCCACCATAAATGGCGAGCTTTCGCCAATTGAGGTACTGTCGGACCAGCGCCTGTGGCAGCGGATCGGCTGGATTGGTGGCGGTGCTGCCGGGTGCGTGCAGGTCGGGCGCGATTGCATCGACCAGCATCAGTGAAATGGCCTGGGCAATCTCGGTACCTCGCCATTTGAGCAAGGATGCTTCCGCGCCCACCACCTTGCCGGCGGAAAGGTCGGACAGCAGGCGAAGGGTCATGTATTCCAGTGCGAGAATATCGACCTCGATCCGCGCCACGCGCTCGGCATATCGCAGATCGTTAATCAGCCGTTGGCCATTTCGGCCCGGCCGGTTGGCGATGCGTTTGAGCAGACGCAATTCGCGCTTGGTGCGGCCAAGCTTTCCGGCATTGATGCGCTCGTCGGCCAGCAACGCCTTGGCGCAAGTCCACCCCTTGTTGAGTTCGCCGACCAGATTGCTGAGGGGCACGCGAACATCGTCAAAGAAGACTTCGTTCACCTCGTGCACGCCGTCCATTAGCACGACTGGACGCACCGTTATGCCGGGAGTCTCCATGTCGAGGAGGATGAAGGAAATGCCCTTCTGTTTTGGCACATCGGGATCGGTCCTGGCCAGGAGGAACATCTTGTTGGCGTAGTGGCCATAAGTGGTCCACGCTTTCTGGCCGTTTATGACGAACTGGTCTCCGTCGATCACTGCCGCGGTCCGCAAAGAAGCTAGGTCGGAGCCCGCGTTGGGCTCGGAATAGCCCTGGCACCACCAGTCTTCGGCGCTGCGGATGCGGGGCAGAAGATAGTCCCGCTGCTCATTAGTGCCGAACTGCATGAGCAGCGGGGCAAGCATCTTTGGGCCGAAAGCGAAGACTTCGGGCGCGCCCCCAATCCACATTTCCTCCTCGAAGATGTGGGTCTGGATCGGACTCCAGCCCGGCCCTCCGAATTCGACTGGCCAGTTCCAGCCCATCCATCCACGGTCATTGAGGATTCGTGCCCAGGAAACGAAATCTTTGCGTCCCAGTTCTTGGTGGGCGTAGACCTTGTCCCTCAGAACGCGCGGAAGATGTGTGGCGATGAACTCACGCACTTCCTGGCGGAAGTCAGTTTCGTCCTGGGACCAGCTCAGTTTCATGCGTTGACGCTCATCATACGGTTCTTGCCGCGGTCAGCGACCGCGAAACTCTGGCGCGCGTCGTTCCTTGAAGGCGGCATTGCCCTCAACGAAGTCCTCGCAGCTGAAGACGACCGCCTGTGCGGTGGCTTCGAGCAGCATGAAATCCTCGAAACTGTCGCGCAGCGCAGCATCGGCCAGAACCTTGGTCAGGCCGAGTGAGATAGTAGGCCCCTGCGCGACTTTCGTTGCAAGCTTCAGCACGGCGCCCTCGAATGTGTCCTCCGGCAGGACACGACTGACGAGACCCATCGTCAAGGCTTCGTCCGGTTCGATCCGACGGTTGGTCATCATAATGTCCTTTGCGCGAGGCATGCCGACAGCGCGAGGGAGCGTGTAGATAAGTCCAAGGTCAGGCAGCACTCCCACTCCTGGGAAGCCACACATGAAGTAGGCCTTTTCCGACATGACGACAATGTCGCCCATGAGGGCGAGCGAAAGGCCTGCTCCCACCGCTGCACCGTTCACTGCGGTGACGACCGGCTTTTCGCATGTAGCCAGTATGCGCGCGGCGGCCTGGGTCTTCATCACCCGCTTACGAACTGCAATCGCGCTGCGATCGGCTGCCATGCCTTTCATGTCGCCGCCCGCACAGAAGAAGTCCTCGCTTCCAATAATTACCAAGCACCGAAATCGCTCATCGTCGCGGTA
>CAMDQY010000227.1 GCA_945906005.1 Novosphingobium sp. Chol11
ATCGTCGGGCATATCCCATGGCAATGTCGATCACCTCATGATCTACGACGCCTTCGCACACCTGCCGCTTTATGGGCTTGGCGATCTCGGTTTCTGCAAGCCGGACGAGGCTAAGCATTTCTACCGCGAGCGACGTACTGCGCCGGGTGGAGTTCTGCCGACGAATACCAACGGCGGCGGGCTCTCCTACATGCATTCGGGCCGATACGGCATGTATGCCTTGCAGGAAAGCGTGCGGCAGATGCGCGGCACCGCGCCCGCGCAAGTCGATGGCGCGAAGATCTCGGTCTGCCACGGCGTCGGACGGATGTTCACCGCTGCGGGAACCATCGTGTTCACCAACGAGGCTTGAGGCGGAAGCGCGAGTGCTTGGACGGCTCAGCCGATCGCCTGCTCAATCTCATCCGCGCTCATTCCAGCTTCGGCGAGAATTTTCTCGGTATGCTCGCCCAGCTGCGGCGCATGGCTTCGGATGGAAGCCGGTGTCGATGCGAACCTGACCGGCGGCTTGGGAAGCTGGTAGCGGCCCACCTGCGGATGCACAAGCTGTTCGAAGAACCCCACCGCCTTGAGGTGCGGGTCATTCTCCAGATCGTCCAGCCGGTTGAGCGCAATCACCGGTATCGAAAGCGGGCGCAGCAGATCGATCCACTCCTGCGTCGTCTTCGTCGCGGCCGCCTGCTCGACCAGCGCATAGAGCTCCCGGATATTGTTGTTGCGGCCCGCGACCGTGGCAAATTCGGGCCGGGAGGCAAAGACATCGCCAAAATCCGCGACGCGGAAGAACACCGCCCAGTGCTTGTCGCTGTATGGCAGCAGGCCGATATGGCCGTCCCTGGTCGCGAACGGCTTGCGGAAGGGGTTCAGTGTGCGCGGGTAGCCAAGCTGATCGCCCGGCGGGACATAGACGTGACCATAGAGGTTCTCGACCAGCACGAAGCTGGTAACGCATTCGAGCATCGGCACCTCGACGAACTGGCCCTTGCCAGTGCGCTCGCGGTGAAACAGCGCGGCGGATATGGCCTGCGCCAGGAACAGGCCCGAAACCTTGTCGGCCGCCTGGGTCGGCAGCAAGGCTGGCTCGCCGCCGAAGGTGCGCGGGATGAGGTCGGCCATGCCCGATGCCGCCTGGATCAGGTCGTCGTAAGCAGGCAAGCCCGCGTAAGGCCCGTCCGAGCCGAACCCTGAAGCATGGGCATAGATGATGTCGGGCCTGATCGCGCACACTTCCTCATAGGACAGGCCGAGCCGGGTCAACGCTTCGTATCTCACCGATGCAACGAATACGTCGCAGGTCGCGATGAGTTTCGCGACGGCCTTGCGGGCCTTCTCGGTCTTGAGATCGAGTACGATCGAGCGCTTGTTGCGATTGAGCGTGAGGAAATTGGGGCCGAGCAGTTCGGCGTTGCGACCCTCCGGAACTCCGGGTTTGCGCATGATGTCGCCGCCGGGATCCTCGAGCTTGATGACGTCGGCACCCTGGTCGGCAAGCATTTGCGTCGCATAGGCGCCGTTGACGACACTGGTGAGGTCGAGAATTCGTATGCCCTTCAAGGGGCCGGTTGTTTCGGTCATCGTCCACGCATAGCGCGCCAATTTCCAGTCGCCTATGGATGAGTGAAGCCGCGTTGACTAACGTCCGCATGAAAGGAGCCTCGCCATGAATTTCGAACTCAGCGATGAACATCGCATGCTTAAGGAACTGGTCGCGCGCTTCGTTGCGGATGAACTGGTGCCGCTCGAACCGATGGTGCTTGCGGCCGAGTCCAGCGGCGTGGGAACTTACTTGCCTGAAGACGTGCTCGCCCGGTTAAACGCCCGCGCCAAGGAGCTTGGCCTCTACGGGCTCGACGCGCCCGAGGAGTTCGGCGGTATGGACCTTCCCGCAGTCGCACTGGTCGGGGTCGAGGAGGAACTGGGAAAGTCGGTCGCGCAATATATCCTGCCGCCCGACAGTCCGAACCTGCGGATGCTGCAACAGACCGTCGACGAGCGGCAGCGCGAGGCCTATCTCGCTCCCTATGCCTCGGGCGAGAAGACCTCGGCGATGGGCATTTCCGAGCCGGGCGCTGGCTCCGATCCGGTGGCGATGATTACCCGCGCTATGCATGATGGCGATGACTGGGTAATCAACGGGCGCAAGATCTGGATCAGCAACGCCGCCGATGCCGATTTCACGATCCTCATGGCAGTGACCGAGCCGGGCAAGGGTGCACGCGGCGGCATTTCGGCGTTTCTCATCGACAAGGGCACGCCGGGCTTCAACGTGCTGCGCAAGATCCCGATGATAGCGGGTAACTTCACCTACGAGATCGCGCTGGAGGACTGCCGGGTCGAGGGCTGGAAGCTGCTTGGCAAGGAGGGTTACGGCTTCGCGCCGATGCAAACCCGGCTCAGCACCCGGCGCTGCCAGATCGCGGCATGGTCGATCGGCATGGCGCAGCGCGCGCTCGATATGGTGATCGAATATGCGCCGCAGCGAAAGACCTTCGGAACGCCGCTGTCCGAACGTCAGGTGATCCAGTTCTGGGTTGCCGAAGCTGCCACCAAGATTCACGCAGCGCGGCTGATGACCTATGACTGCGCATGGAAAATCGATCAGGGCATGGACGTCCGGCGCGAGATTTCGATGATAAAGTGGTATGCCAGCGAGATCGCCTACGAGACAGTCGATCGGGCGATGCAGACCTTCGGCGCGATGGGCATGACCAAGGAAATGCCGCTGCAACTGATGCACCAGAAGCTGCGCAACGCGCGGATTTATGATGGCGCGACCGAAATTCACAAGTGGGTGATTGCTCGCAGCCTGCTGGGAACCCGAAAGTGAAGTCGGCCTATGGCGACCATGTGCGCGTGGCCGTCGCGGGCCATGTCGCCTTGGTCACGATGGACAAGCCGCCGCACAATTTCGTCTCGGTGGCGTTTATGCGCGATTTGGCCGATGCCCTGGGCGATGCCGATGCCGATGCCGGAGTGCGCGCGCTTGTCTTGCAGGCGGACGGCCCGAGCTTCTGCGCCGGAGCGGACTTTTCCGCGCCAGGCGAGGCCGGGGGGACAGTGGGCGGCATTCCCGCGCTCTATGTCGGGGCGATCAGACTCTATTCGAACACCAAGCCGATTGTTGCGGCGATCCAGGGTGCTGCGGTCGGGGCCGGTCTGGGCCTTGCGCTCGCTGCCGATTTCCGGGTGGTCAGTCCCGAGGCGCGCTTCGTCGCCAATTTTGTCAAGCTGGGGTTTCATGCAGGCTTCGGGATAAGCTTGATGCTGCCGCGCCTGATCGGCGACCAGAAGGCGGCGCTGATGCTGCTGACCGGACGGCGGATCAAGGGCGAGCAGGCGCTTGACTGGGGCCTTGCCGACCAGCTTGTCCCGGCAGGTGGTCTGCGCGCCGCCGCGCTTGCGCTGGCGAGCGAGATTGCCGAAGGCGGGCCACTGGCGATCGTGGCGACACGTAAGACGCTGCGCGGCGATCTGGGCGAGGAAATCCGCCAGCGCACCGCTCAGGAATTTCGCGTGCAGTCTGTGCTCCAGAAGAGCGAGGATTTTGCCGAAGGCGTGCGAGCCGTTGCCGAGCGCAGGCCTGGCAATTTCAAGGGCCGCTGACCGCGCTCAATAGGCGTCAGAGCTATAGAGCACGGAGCCGCCCATGTTCGGCACGCCTTGGCAGGCTAGCGCCAAGGAAACGTCTCGCTGCCGTTCG
>CAMDQY010000228.1 GCA_945906005.1 Novosphingobium sp. Chol11
AGCATGCGGCGGCCCAAGTTGCCGATCACCCCCTCGAACGCCTTGTTGACGGTATAGCTCTTGCGCCCGTCCTTGAAGGTGAGCGCGACCGGCATGCCGCCCGTGCCGTGGAGGATGATGGTCTGCTGGTCGGGGGCGAGCGCGTTCCACGGCGTCGTCAGATCGAAGTCATAGGCCTTGGCGAGACTCTCGAGCACCTGCATGTAATAGGGCGACGGCGGGTTGCTCTTGGCCCACGGCGCAACCGCACCCTGCTTCAATGTCAGCGCCTCGTTGGGCACCACCAGCTGCGGATCGAACAGCAGTTTTTCGCCGAGGCCGTCGCAGGCCGGGCACGCGCCTTGCGGGGCGTTGAAGCTAAACAGCCGCGGCTCGATCTCCTCGATGGTGAAGCCCGAAACCGGGCAGGCGAACTTCTCGGAGAAGACGATGCGGTTGGGCGGCAGGCCCGCGCCCTTGAGGTTAGTGCCTTCTCCGCCATCCTCGCGCCCCGGCACGACGCCATCGGCGAGATCGACATAGGCCAGCCCGTCCGCCAGCTTCAGCGCCTGTTCGAAGCTGTCGGCCAGCCGCGTCTCGATGCCCCCCCTATCTTCAGAACTGGCGCGCACCGCAAGCCGGTCGACCACCACCTCGATGTCATGCTTGAACTTCTTGTCGAGCGCGGGCGCATCCTCGATCTCGACAATCTCGCCGTCGATCCGCACGCGGGTGAAGCCCGCCTTCTGCCACTCGGCCAGCTCCTTGCGGTATTCGCCCTTGCGGCCGCGCACCACCGGCGCGAGCAGGAACAATCGCGTGCCTTCGGGCAGCGCCATGACCCGATCGACCATGGTCGAGACGGTCTGCGCCTCGATCGGCAGGCCGGTGGCAGGCGAATAGGGCACGCCGACCCGCGCCCACAGCAGGCGCATGTAGTCGTAGATCTCGGTGACGGTCGCCACGGTCGAGCGCGGATTGCGGCTGGTGGTCTTCTGCTCGATCGAGATCGCTGGCGACAGGCCGTCGATGTGCTCGACATCGGGCTTCTGCATCATCTCGAGAAACTGGCGCGCATAGGCCGACAGCGATTCGACGTAGCGCCGCTGCCCCTCGGCATAGATCGTGTCGAAGGCGAGCGACGACTTGCCCGAGCCCGACAGCCCGGTGATGACGATCAGCTGCTCGCGCGGCAGGGCAATGTCGAAGCCCTTGAGGTTGTGCTCGCGCGCGCCACGGACGGTGAGGTGGGTGAGACTCATAGCTGCACGACGTTCCGCAAATGTTCGCCAAGGTCAAGCAATAGACCTGCCGATTGCCCCGGCAATAGCGAGTGCCACGCCCTGAGGATTATCAAGTACGTCATGATTCCAGAATCGCAAGGTGCGATAGCCCTCACTCAGCAAGGCCGCGTCCCGTCTGGTATCGTCCTCGCCACCATGCTGCCCGCCATCGATCTCGATCACCAGCCGCGCCCGGTGACTGGCGAAATCGGCGATATAGTGTAGCAGCGGGACTTGCCTGCGAAAGCGCAGCTCCGGGAAATGCTCCTAGAGCAGCAGCCACATGGCCTTCTCGGCACCAGTCGCGTCCCTGCGCAATCGCCGTGCGCGATGGATCGAGACGGGCGGTGCATGCTTTTTCATCGCGAGCCTCCTTCCCCCTCGATGGGGGAAGGATAGTGCAGCTTGCTCCAAAGGGTCTAGCGGAACTTAGTTGGGGGTGACTGCGAAGTACCGCCCGGCCACTCCCATCCAGCTTCGGCTAGCATCCGCTATCGCGGCTGCTAGCCTTCGCATCCTTCCCCCATCGAGGGGGAAGGTCACTACGTCGGGTTCACAATGGCGATGGTTTCGGGCGACAGCGTGCGGGGAGCCTGAGCGTGGGGCATGATCTGATCCTTTGTCCATGCGGTGGAGACGCCCCATCTCCACAACAACGGAATAGGTATTTGATCCGCATCAACAGCATGAACGCGCGGCACGCAGCAACCGGGGACGGACGCCCGCTACTTCGGCCCCTTGCCCGCGCCGACAGTCGCCAGGTGCGAGGCCATCAGCCGGGTGTAATCCGGATCGGTCATCAGCACCGAATTGGCCATGCGCTCGACCGAGGCGGCTTCGTGCCGGCCCAGTTCGCTGGCCAGATCGATGGCGATCTTGGCAGTGCCCATGAATTCGCCGTTCTGGGTGGCGACGTGGCGGCAGAAGGCCATCACATCGGCCTCGAAGGTCTCGTCGGCGAAGACCTTGTGGACGAGGCCGGCGATGCGCGCTTCCTGCGCATCGATCGGGGTATTGGCCATGATCATCAGGCGCGCCCAGTGCGGGCCGACCAGCCGCACCAGCCGGCTGACGCCGTTGGTCGCGGGCAGCACGCCGAAATTGCCCTCGGGAAACGCATAGCTGGCGCTTGTCGCGGCGAGGCGGAAATCGCACGACAGCGACATCTCGAGGCTGCCGCCGACGCAGCGCGCGTGATGCGCGACGACGAACGGCTTTTCGATCGCCTCCATCTCGTCCCACACCTGCCGCATCCGGTTCATGCCGCGGCGATGGCCTTCGCGCACCATCGAGCCGCGTTCGCCCATGCCGCGCGAACTGCCTGCTTCGGACTTGTTGCTCTTGAGATCGGCCCCGGCCGAGAAATAGCGCCCCTTCGACTTGATCAGCATGACCTTGAGTTCGGGGCTGTCGCGAAAGCGGTCCACCGCCTCTTCGAGGATATGCATCAACTCGAAGCTCATTGCGTTGAGCTTTTCGGGCCGGTTGAAGGTGGCGACGAGAATGTTTTCCTCGACGACATCGACCAGCATGTGGGATTCTTCGCTCATCCATTGCTCTCCGGATCGCTGATTGGTCAGATTGCGCCCGCGAATTGCACGGCTTGGCGCGAGGCGCAAGCGCGGGTGCGATCATGCAATCGCCAGCGCTTGGGTTCCCACATCGCCCAGCCAGCGGGCCTGAACCTGCCAGACGCGCTCGATCACGCTTTCGGCAAGCGCTTCGGCGGGCGGACCACTGGCAACCAGTTCGCCCCGGTCGAGCACCAGCACGCGGTCGGCATGGTTCATCGCGGTCGCCAGATCATGGAGCACCAGGACCACGCCGGTTCCCTCGCTGGCCGCTGCGCGAAAATGGCGGACCAGAGCCGCGCCGTGCGCAAGATCGAGATTGGCGAGCGGCTCGTCGGCCAGCAGCCAGCGCGGTTTCGTCGCCAGCACCCGGGCCATCAGCGCGCGGGCGCGTTCTCCGCCCGAGAGCCGCGTGACGGGGCGGCGGCGCAGGTTCTCCAGATCGAGCGCTGCCAGGGCATGTTCGATCGCGGCTTGCGTTTCGGGCGCGGGCGCACCTTTCCATGGCAAGCGGCCGAGCGAAACCAGCGTCTCGACCGTCACGTCCCAAGCAAGTTCGGGCACCTGCGGCAGGTAGCCGATGGCGCGTGCTCGGTCTCGTGGCGACAGGGCGGACAGCGGCGCGCCATCCAGCAGAACCTGTCCGCTCTGTGGCACAAGCAGACCGGCGAGCACGGCGAGCAGGCTTGATTTGCCAGCGCCGTTGGGACCGCAGATCGCGGTGACCTCGCCCGAGCGCAGTTCGGCGCTCACCTGTGAAAGCCGCCCGGCGAGGCTGAGATCTTGCGCCGCGAGGCTCATGCCAGCCCGCTCCGCATCCGCAGCAGCAGCGCAAGGAAGAACGGCGC
>CAMDQY010000229.1 GCA_945906005.1 Novosphingobium sp. Chol11
TCCAGCCTGGGCGCGGCGATCTGCGGCGCCGTCGCGGCGGGCGCATTCAAGGACATGGCGGCAGCGGCGCGCGCTTTGGTCAAGAACCACGGTCCCGCCAAATCGGCCGCAGCCAAGCGGAGCGCCGCGCAGCAGAGCTACGCTGACTGGGCGGCGATCCGCGACGCGGGCACGTCGGGCATGACCGCGCAAGTGAACGCTCACGTCCGTTCCGCTCTGCAAGCAGCCATGGCGGGATCGGCGGCCGATCAAGCGCCCGTGCGCCCGGCGGCAAGCGCGCTCGTCACCGCAGGGTTCGACCCGGCCTCGCTCGCCAAATTGCGCCGCATCATGGATGTCGAATACGCCAGCATCCGCGAAACTCGAAAGATCCTGCGCGGGCCCGATCTGGTGTCGGCCCTGCAGGGCAAGCAGGTCTTCATAACCGAAGTCGACATTGTCGAAGCCCAGGTGCTCAGCGAGCTGCCGGACTTGCGCGTGGTCGTTGCCTGCCGCGGCAATGCGGTCAACGTCGATGTCGAGGCCTGCAGTGCCTTTGGTGTGCCGGTGCTGTTTACGCCGGGTCGCAATTCGGCGGCAGTCGCTGATCTGACCGTGGGCTTCATGCTGGCTCTAGCGCGAAAGCTGATCCCGGCGACGCAGCTGCTGAAGGATGAGGAAGCCACTGTCGGCAATGCCGCGATACTGGCCAAGGTTTACTCCGGGCTGCAGGGCCGCGAACTGTGGCACAAGACGATTGGCCTGGTCGGGCTTGGCGCAGTCGGGCGGATGGTCGCGCAGCGCTTGCAAGGCTTCGGCGCCCGGCTGATTGCGGCCGACCCCTATTCGACTCAGGAAGCGGCGGCGCTTGCCGGGGTCGAGCTGGTCAGTTTCGACAACCTGCTCGCCCAGGCCGATTTCATTAGCCTGCATGCCGCCGTAACGCCTGAAACCCGCAACATGTTTGGCGCGGAGCAGTTTGCGCGAGTGAAGCAGGGCGCCTGTTTCATCAATACTGCCCGTGCCCAGCTGGTCGATGAGCTTGCCCTGCTCGAAGCCGTTGAGAGCGGCAAACTCGCCGGCGCGGCGCTCGATACTTTCCTCGAGGAGCCGCCGGGCTTCGATCATCCCCTGGTCAAACATGCCAATGTGCTTTCGACCCCGCATATCGGCGGCAATACGGCCGAAGTGGCCGAGCATCAGGGCGCGAATGTTTGCGCGTCGCTCGAAAAGCTGCTTGGCGGCGATACCCGGCTGGCCTGCCTCAACCCCGAGGTTCTGGGCGAGTTCAGCTGGAGCAAGCCGAGGAAGCAGCCGTCCACGGCCAAGCTCGCCGCGCTGCTCAAGAAGCCGGCGCCTGGAGTTTCCGATCTGCAACGCGACCAGAATGCCGGGATCAAGCATCGCGGCGTCCGCGACGCGCAGGTGGCTGTCCCGGCGCAGGTCAAGGAGCCAGAGACCCCGCCGCGTGACCAGCGCCGCGAAATGCTCGACATCGTCAACGAGCTCTATCAGTATAACATTATCACCGCGACCGGCGGCAATGTCTCGGTGCGATGCGAAAACAATCCCGATCAATGCTGGATCACGCCGAGCGCGATCTTCAAGGGCGATCTCAGCCCGGAATTGATGGCGCGCATCACGCTCGATGGTGAATTGCTGGACCCCGCATCGCCAAAGCCGTCATCGGAATGGCCATTTCACACCCAGACGCTGAAGAAGAAGCCGAAGGCCAATGCAGTCATCCATGCCCATGCGCCCAATGCGACGATCCTGGCCAACGCCGGCCTGCCGTTCCACCCGATTTCGTCCGAAGCGGCCTTCTTCGGCGATATTCTGCGCATCCCCTACACTATGCCGGGCTCTGACGAGTTGGCTGAGCTGGTTTCGGAAGGGCTGAAATCCGAGTGGGTCGTGCTGATGGTCAACCACGGCATTGTCGTCGCCGGAACCTCGCTGCGGCGGGCGGCGGACATGGTGCAGATCGTCGAGCGAACCGCCGAAGTGATCCTTGGCTGCTATCAGGCGACCGGTGGCAAGCCGCCGTCGCAACTGCCGCAAAAGGCCGTCGATCTCATGCGATCCTATGCGGACTTCATTGCCTGACTCTTGCCTGGCGGCGCTGCAGCGGGAACATCGAACACCGGATAGCGCCCCAGGCTGGCGAAGAGCAGGGCGGTTAGCAGGCTGAGCGGAATGTAGCCCCACAGAACCCCGTTATATGACTGGGTTGCATCATAGACAAAGCTGATGAGCAGTGGCCCCATTCCGGTTGCCAAAGTGAGCAGCCCGACAATCGTGCCAAACAGCACGCCATAGTTGAGCATTCCGAAGTGCCGGCTGACAAGATAGGCGACCGCGTCCAGCTCCACGCCCAATGAGAGGCCGAGAACCAGTGTTGCCGCGGTCGCAACCGGGACCGACCCGGGATAGGCAAGCAGCAGGGCACAGGGAATGACCGGAAGAATCAGGCTCACGGCAGCCACCAGGTTGCCATTGATCCGGTCGAGCAAATAACCCCCGATCAAACGTCCAGTTATCGTCGCAATTCCGATCAGGCCGGCAATATTGGCTGCCGACTGGCGTTCGATTGCCAGCGATGTGAGGATCGGGACGAGACCAGTGACGAGTGAGACCACGATCAGCGAAGCCAGAAACCCGGCCAGGGTAAGTCTGACATATTTGAAGGAGAGCAGCGCTTCGCGGACCCCCACGCCGGTCAGCGCTTCCGCATCGATCTTCTCATTCTTCGGCACGACGCGATTGCGATCGAGTGCGCTGGTAAAAAACAACCATACGGGAGGTATGACCAGCACGCCCCAGAACGCCGCGAGAGCGATAAAAGCTTGCCGCCAGCCAAGCGTCTCGATGAAATAATTGCCGAGGATCGGAGTCAGTGAGGAACACAGCGCCGTCCCGCCCAGCACAAAGGCCAGTGCCAAGCCGCGCCCGGCGTCGAACAAGCTTGAAACGCCCGATGTCCAGATGGTCGGATTGATGAACTTGCTGGCGAAGGCCAGCGGCAGCCATAGCGCCCACCAGGTCCAGATAGAAGGGCCGGTCAGCGAAAGCCCGGCCAGCGCAAGGCAGGCGAGCGCCACGCCGATCACCCCGATCCGGCGCGGACCGAAGCGATCGACGATGAGGCCGATTATCGGCGCACTGATCACCCCGAAGACCGAAACAAAACCCAACCCGGCGACTATTTCCGCCCGGCTCCAGCCGAACTCCTGTTCCAGTGGCTGGATGAAGATGCCCGTGACATAGGCCCCGACCGATGCCAGCGCCATTCCCAGCGCTCCCGCCAGAACCACCGGCCAGTTGCGCGCGAACTCCCCCCGGGCGTCACCATGCTGCGTCGTCATGCGTTTGGCGCTTTCTGTCTAAATGCGGTTGGCTCATTGTGCTGAGAGGCGCACCTTAATGCAACTGTTGCTGCCTCTCCGCCAGAGGGGGGTTTTGATCCCGGCGCGGCACGCATATGGTTGGTGCGATTCTGGAGGATCATCGATGGCAAATTCCGCAGTTCCATTGGTTTCGAGCAGCGAGACATGGCTGCAGCGCACCCGCGCGCTGGGCCCGATGATCGATAAGGCTGCCGCCGCGGATGAGAGCGCCAACGAGCTCACCGCCGAAGTGGTTGCGGCTATCGACGAGGCGGGGCTGTTCGCAATCATGGCGCCTGCTGA
>CAMDQY010000230.1 GCA_945906005.1 Novosphingobium sp. Chol11
AACTTTTGAATCGGGCTCTAAGGCCAAAGCGGGTTAGCCACTCAGGAACATGCCACTTGCTTGCTGTTGCAGTTGGCTTTGTGAGACGTAGAGTTTCGGAAGCACGTCGAGCCAGACAACCCTTGCCAAAATACATTGTGTTGTTGGACCATTTGGCATCGAGGTGTGGGTGTGGACGCGGTGGGGGAACCCAAACAGGAGATTGGATAATTTCGGTTGGTGGGCCAATCAAATCTGGCCGCAAATATCCGT
Source organism: Novosphingobium sp. Chol11 (assembly GCA_945906005.1). Lineage (GTDB taxonomy): Bacteria > Pseudomonadota > Alphaproteobacteria > Sphingomonadales > Sphingomonadaceae > Novosphingobium. The sequence goes on from CAMDQY010000230.1 coordinate 253, forward strand.
AGATCCGATGGTGGACCTCGCCACTCAACTCGCTTTTGAACAAGCCGAAGAAGAGGAAGACATCACCAGCGGTGACGCCATTTTTCATGAGGTGGGTTTGTTCTCCGCCAATTTGGCCGAACCAGCAATTGCCGTCCGAGAACATCGGGTCATCATGACATAGATCGTTTCGCGCAATTCTGCCCTTTGTCACGCTTTCAACAAGGTCTCCGAGTCCGACATGTTCGTAGGTAGTCATCGAGTAATCGCTTCGAGGAATCGGAAGCGACACGGGCCGCCCGTCAATTATCGGCGAGGGCGCTCTGCCCGCACTGCTGTCGAATCCTTTCCTGCTGAGTATGAAGTGCATCTTCCGAAATTAGCCGGATTCGCCATCCCGCGCCAGCGCAGCAAAGCGAATGGCCATGGCGAAGGCCTCGAACCGCGTCTGTCGCAGCGCTTCGGCCTCAGCATCGCGGCCCCAGTGCTCGCCCTGCCAATCCTCCTCGAGGTTTGCCGCCTCCCACAGTCGTTGAGCATCCGCTTCCGGCTCCAGCGCGGCGAGCGCGATCACGAGCGATGCGGTCAGGCTGGTCAGCACCCGCAGCGCCGCGAGCGGGAATGGATCTAGTGCGGCGACTGCCGATTTCATCCGCGCCAGGGTTGCCTCGGGCTGCGGTTGGTGGAGGATTTCGGTGATCCGCTCGAAATGCACGTCGTGCCGGCGCTCGGCCTCGGTCAGGACTGGTTCCCACACTGCCACCTGCCGCTCGTGCAACGATTGGTCAGGCGAGACGCGATAACATAGCGTATCGGTTCCGGCATAGGCGGAAAGCTCGTCGATCAGATCGCTTCGGGCCTCACCCGAGACGACATCGATTGCATAATCGGCGAGGTCGCCCATCGCGAAACCGCGCGGGTCGATCTGCTCGCCCTGCGCAGTCCATTCCTCCACCATTGCCTCCGCAAGTGCGTGACTTGGAACCAGTTGGGGATTGCCGCCGGCTGTCTTGATTGCGCGTCCATCGAGCAGGACACGCCAGCCGTCGTCTTGCAACTGCGTTGTAACTGCCTTGTAGAAGCGTTTCAAACCGGCGTTTTCCACTTGCGGGCGAGCATGCCGGGCATGAACAGCGCGTCGAGCAGGCCGACCGCCATCAACGCCCATCCTGCCTCGATCGGCAGATCTATCTTCTTCGCATAGATCAGCAGGCCGAGGATGAACAAGCCGAGGCCGGTCCAGCGGACCGCCTGGATCGCCATCCAGCGCGCTTTTGCGGGATCGGGTTCGCTCATGACAGCAGATACTCCGTGATGTCGCTTGCCTCGCGGGCTACGAGCTCTGCGCCCGCAGCCAGAAGGTCATTGCTTGCGTGATAGCCCCAATCGACCCCGAGCGGGCGCATTCCGGCGCTTCGTGCCATCTCCATGTCGAACACGGTATCGCCGATCATCACCGCGCTGGCGGCGGTAGTGCCGGTTTCTAGCAGGGCTGCCTGCGCCATCGAAGGGTGTGGCTTTGAAGGATGCCGGTCGGCGGTCTGGAGCGTCGCGAACAGGTCGGTCACGCCATTTTCGGCCAGACAGTGCGCCAGTCCCCTGTCGGACATGCCGGTGGCGACACCGAGCGCCCAACCAGCACCGGCCAAGGTCTCGAGCACGTCGCGAATGCCGGGAACGAGCTGCTGCGACAGCCGGCCCTCGGCGCGGGCATTGCGAAACGCCTGCTTGTAACTTTCGACGACCGCGTCCTGAACATCGGGAGTACATTCTGGGATCAATCCGCGCACCGCAACTGGTAGGCTGAGGCCGACGGCACGGCGCACGTCGTTGCGTGGCGGCGGCACAAGGCCGTGCGCAGCGAACGCTGCTTCCATCGCCTCGCAGATCGAAGCCTGCCCGTCGATCAGGGTGCCATCGCAATCGAACAGGGCGAGGCGCCGCGACGACATCAGCGCTTTGTACCTGCGCCCGGTTTGCCACCTCCAGGCCTTGGAGAGTTGGGCTTGCGCGTAGCTGGTTTGCCCGAGGCAGCCTTTCCCAATCAGGGCCTTGCGCCTCCCGGCTTGCGCGGCGCGGCTGGTTTGCCGGTTCCGGGTTTGCCGCCTCCGGATTTCACCTCTGCCGTGCTACGCGAGGCAGCCTTCCCTGCGGGCGCCTTTCCTTTGGCAGGCCTGGCGGGACGCGGCCGTTCCGGCTTGTCCGAAGCACCGCGCTTGCGCCGTTCGCCGCGCCGCTCCTTGCGGAAATCCTTGGCATGGGCCTTGGCAGCGCGCTTCTTCACCTCGCGGGACATCGGGGCCGGTGCCGAAAGATCGATCTCGCCGAGTTCCTCGGTGAAGCCCAACTGCTTCATACTGGCGGCGAAATGCTCGGGCAGGGGCGCGGTTACGTCGAGACGGTCGCCGCCAGGATGCTCGATGACCAGACGCCGCGCGTGCAGGTGCATCTTGCGGCTGATGGTGCCGGTGAGGAAAGCGCCCTGTCCGCCGTATTTGCCATCGCCGACGATCGGATGGCCGATCGCAGCCATGTGAACGCGAAGCTGGTGCGTGCGTCCGGTGAGCGGATGCAGCTCCACCCAGGCGGCGCTGTTGCCAGCACGCTCGATCATGCGGTAACGCGTCTTCGCTGCCTGTCCGCCCGCCTCGTCGACATGCATCTTCTCGCCTCCGGTGCCCGGTTGCTTGGCGATCGGCAGTTCGATCAGGCCATCGGCGATATCGGGCACTCCGACCACCAGCGCCCAGTAGATCTTGCTAGCGGTGCGGCCCGAAAACCGCTTGGAAAAGAACGCGGCGCTTCCCGGCGTTCGCGCTACGAGCAAGACGCCAGAGGTATCCTTGTCGAGCCGGTGGACAAGTCGCGGTCGTGGATCGTTCGGCCCGCAGAACGCATCAAGCAGCCCATCGACATGGCGCAAGGTGCCGGTCCCGCCTTGTGTCGCGAGGCCCGGTGGCTTGTTGAGGACGATGGCGGCGCGATCCTGCTCGAGCACCATGGCTTCTGCTTCGGCGACTTCCTCGTCGGTGAGTTCGCGGCGCGGCTTCGGGCCGTCACCGCTCGGCTTGATGTTTCCGCCGGGCGGCACCCGCAGCACTTGCCCGGCCACAAGCCGATCCTCCGGGGCGGCGCGCTTGCCATCCAGCCTGATCTGTCCGGTGCGCGCCCAGCGCGAGACGGTGGCGAACCCGACTTGTGGCAGGTGGCGCTTGAACCAACGGTCGAGCCGGACGCCGTCATCGTCCGTGCCGACCGTAAACTGGCGGACAACCTCGCTCATGCTGCGCTCCTCATCAGTGCCAGGCCGAGCAGCAGCCCGGCGACGCCGGCGGCCAGCGAAAGCGCGGCATAGAGCGCGGCAAGACCGATCTGGTCACGCTGCGCCAACAGCACGATTTCAAGACTGAAGGCGGAGAAGGTGGTGAAGCCGCC
>CAMDQY010000231.1 GCA_945906005.1 Novosphingobium sp. Chol11
GGGTGGGGGTCCCGTGGCGCGCGGGCCCTTGCGAGGAGCCCTGCGCCTCCCGGCGCTCCAACGCGATGCCATTGTCGGGCACCGCACCTCGCTCCGTCATCAAACGTCGCGATCGACGACGCCCTCGATGAGCAAGGCTGCGGTGAAGATAAATGCGCCGGGACGAGCGGGGATAAGTATTTTTCTAAGCCGCGGAGCGGCCGAAGCGGTCGTCGAGCGCATAGCCGGCGCCGCGGACGGTGCGGATCGGATCGGCCTCGCGGCCGCGGTTGAGCGCCTTGCGCAGCCTTCCGACGTGAACATCCACCGTTCGCTCGTCGATATAGACCTCGGAGCCCCAGACCCCGTCGAGCAACTGCTCGCGCGAGAACACCCGGCCCGGACGCTCCATGAGGAACTCGAGCAGGCGGTATTCGGTCGGCCCGAGCTCGACCTCGCGGCCGGCACGCGAAACCCGCTTCTTTTCGCGGTCGAGTTCGATATCGCCGTGAGCAAGCACGTTCGCGACCCGCTCGGGCGAAGCCCGGCGCAGCAGGGCACGCACGCGAGCAATCAGCTCGGGCACCGAGAACGGCTTGACGATGTAGTCGTCGGCGCCGGTTGCCAATCCTCGCACGCGCTCGCTTTCCTCGCCGCGCGCGGTGAGCATGATGATCGGCAGCGCCTTGCTTTCCGGCCGGGTCCGGAGCCTCCGGCACAGCTCGATGCCGGAGAGGCCGGGCAGCATCCAGTCGAGCACCACCAGGTCGGGCGCGGCCTCGCGCAGCCGTGTGTCGGCCTCGTCGCCGCGGGCGATGGTCTCGACCTCGTAGCCTTCGGCCTCGAGGTTGTAGCGCAGCAGCAGCGCCAGCGGCTCCTCGTCCTCGACGATCAGGATGCGTGCGCTCATCATCCCGCTCCGGCTTCCAGTTTGAGCATGATCCTATCCGAAAACCGGTTTCCGCTTTTCGGTATCATGCTCTACGAAACCACCGCGCTGGCGAAGGCCGTGGTGTCGCCCTTCGGCCTCGGGTCGGCGATCGGGCGGCCCTCGACCATATAGTGCACGGTTTCGGCGATGTTGGTGGCATGGTCGCCCATGCGCTCGATGTTCTTGGCGCAGAACATCAGATGGATGCAGAAGGTGATGTTGCGCGGGTCTTCCATCATATAGGTGAGCAGCTCGCGGAACAGCGAGGTGCACATGGCGTCGATCTGCTCGTCGCCCTTCCAGACCGCGAGCGCGCTTTGCAGGTCGCGGGCGGCGTAGGCGTCGAGCACCTGCTTGAGCTGGCCGAGCACGAGCGAAGCCATGTGCTCGACCCCGCGCAACAACTTGCTCGGATAGAAATCGCCTTCCAGCGCGCCCACGCGCTTGCCGATGTTCTTGGCGAGGTCGCCGATCCGCTCCAGATCGTTCGACACGCGCAGCGCCGCGACGATCTCCCGCAGGTCCACCGCCATCGGCTGGCGGCGGGCGATGGTGAGGACGGCCTTGTCCTCGATCTCCTGCTGCAGCGCATCGATGGTGGGATCGGTCGCCACCACGCGCTTGGCGAGAGCAATGTCGCGGCGTGTCAGCGCCTGGATCGAATCGGCGATCTCGCGCTCGGCGAGCCCTCCCATCTCGGCCACTTTCCGGGTGAGCTCCTGGAGGTCGTCGTCGAACGCCTTGGCGGTGTGTTCGTTCATCATCTGGGTCATCTTTCAGGGCTCAACCGAAGCGCCCGGTAATGTAATCCTGCGTGCGCCGATCCTTGGGAGTCGTAAACATGGCTTCCGTCGCACCTTCTTCCACGAGACTTCCGAGATGGAAAAACGCAGTCCTCTGAGACACACGCGCCGCCTGCTGCATCGAGTGCGTCACGATGATGATGGTGAAGTTGGAACGCAATTCGTCCATCAACTCCTCGATCTTCGCGGTGGCGATCGGGTCGAGCGCCGAACAGGGCTCGTCCATCAGGATGACCTCCGGGCTGACCGCGATCGCGCGCGCGATGCACAACCGCTGCTGTTGGCCGCCCGACAGCCCGGTGCCCGAGTCCGCCATCCGGTCCTTGACCTCCTCGAACAGCCCGGCCTTCTTCAAGCTGGTTACAACGATCTCATCGAGATCCTGCTTCGACCGCGCGAAGCCGTGAATCCTCGGGCCGTATGCGACGTTCTCGTAGATCGACTTCGGAAACGGATTCGGCTTCTGAAACACCATGCCAACCCGCGCTCTCAACTGCATGACGTCAAACGAGGGATCGTAAATGTCCTTGCCTTCGATTTCGATCTTGCCGGTGACCCGGGCGATCGGAATGGTGTCGTTCATCCGGTTGATGCAGCGCAGGAACGTCGACTTTCCGCAGCCGGAGGGTCCGATCAGCGCCGTCACCGCCCGCTCGGGTACGTCGAGATCGACGTCCATCAGCGCATGCTTTTCGCCGTAATAGACGTTGACGCCGCGAGCAACCACTTTGATGTTGCTGCCGGTCATGGCGGCGCTGCTCGCCGCCGCATGACCGAGTTGAACCATCGAATTCATCTATCCGTACTCCCCAACCCTGCCTGTTTCACCAGCGGCGCTCGAATCGCTTGCGAAGGAAGATGGCGGCCCCGTTCATGACGAAAAGGAACAGGAGCAGCACCATGATCGCGGCCGCTGTCTTGGCCTGGAACGAGATTTCCGGCAGATCCGACCACAGGTAGATCTGGACCGGAAGAACGGTCGCTGCGTCGGTCAGGCCGCCCGGCACTTCGACGATGAAGGCGACCATCCCGATCAAGAGCAGAGGAGCGGTCTCGCCAAGCGCGTGCGCCATGCCGATGATGGTTCCGGTCATTATGCCCGGCATCGCCAGCGGCAGCACGTGGTGGAAGATGGCCTGCTGATGCGATGCGCCCACGCCAAGCGCAGCCTCCTTGATCGAAGGCGGCACGGCCTTCAAGGCCGCGCGCGAGGCGATGATGATGGTCGGCAGCACCAGCAATGCCAGCACCAGGCCCCCGACCAAGGGCGCCGATCGAGGCAAGCCCATGAAATTGAGGAAGACGGCAAGGCCGAGCAACCCGAAAACGATCGAAGGCACCGCCGCGAGATTGTTGATGTTGACCTCGATAACCTCCGTCAACCGGTTCTTGGGCGCGAATTCCTCCAGATAGATCGCCGCTGCCACACCGATCGGCAGACAGATGATCAGCGTGACGAACAGCGTGATCGCCGAGCCTACCAATGCGCCGCGAATCCCGGCCAGCTCCGGCTCGCGGCTGTCGCCCGAAGTGAAGAAGGCCCAGTTGAACGCGCTTGCGACATGGCCCTTGTCGCGCAGGCGTTCGAGCCAAGCCACCTCGCGATCGGAGACGCGACGGTTGGCCTCCGGCGTGTCGAAGGCAACCATCTGCCAGGTGCCGGGCGCGGCGTCGGCGGTGGACGCAAGCGGAATCAGCACAGTTCCGGTGACCTTGGCGTTGCCAAGCTGGGTGACCTTCACCAAGCCGCCGTTGATCGCCACAAGCCGGCTGGCGATGGTCTCGTTCAGCGTCTCGTCGCTACCTTGCGCATCGAACCTGGCCTGCAGGGCCGCCGCTTCCGCATCCAGATCGGCCAGATTTTTCGAAAGAGATTCGATCTCGCCGACGGCATTGCCAAGCGCCATTTCGGCAGCCGCGCCGGGCGCGCGGGCAAGCGCC
>CAMDQY010000232.1 GCA_945906005.1 Novosphingobium sp. Chol11
AGCACGGCAGCACCATCCGGCCGTCGACAGTCTTGCGCTGCGGCATCCGATCCTTGAAACCGGCAGGCGCACGCGAGGTCCACAGGTCGGGCCACTCGGTGATGTGCGTATCGGCATCGACGACTTTCACCCCTTTCAGGAGGCTGCGGGCGGTCTGCTGATCCTTGGCCGTAATCCGTTCGGCGACAGCGATGTTCATGGGCTCTCTCCCTGCAATCTGCGTGAAGGTTAGCGCGAGCGAGCGCCGACTGCCACCTTGGAATCCGGGACGTGGCAGCCATCGGCTCACTTCCTTGCATGTGAAAAGTGACTGGCGCTGTCAGCCGCGTGATTGGCTGCTCGCGCGGGGCAGGCAAACCCGCTACGCTCGGACCGGAGAGACCTGCCAATGACAACTGAAACCTCGTTGCGTGCCGCCGAATGGCGTGCGCATTGGCCGCTGATCGTGACGGCCTTTGTCGGTCTGTCGCTGACGAGTGTCGTCATCAATTCGACCGGGCTGGTAATCGAGCCTCTCGAACGCGAGTTTGGCTGGACTCGCACGCAGGTGACTGCGGGAACTTCGCTGGCGACATTGCTGGCGATACCGCTTTCGCCTTTCGTGGGTGCGCTGATCGACCGGCTCGGTGTTCGCAGGCTCGCCTTGCCGGGAACCGTACTGGCCAGCCTCGGCATAGCGGGAATTGCCTTCGCCAACGGATCGAGCGCCCAGTGGATTGCGCTCTGGACTTTTTATGGCTTGGCCGCGCTGCTCATCAAACCGACGATCTGGACCGCCGCCGTCACCGGCGCCTTCGCCGCGGGGCGCAGCCTTGCAATCAGCGTGATCCTGTGCGGCACCGCCTTTGCCGGCATCGCCGTTCCGCCCCTGATGCAATTCGTGACCGACAGTTTTGGCTGGCGCGAAGGCTACCTGACGATTGCCCTGTTGTGGGGTGTACCGGCCTTCGCACTATCGTACTTTTGCCTGTTCGACACGCACGACCAGAGGGAAGGCGCCCGACAGGATGGCACACCGGTCAGGCCAATCGACCTGCGCGGCCTTTCAGTGGCGCAAGCTGTTCGCAGCTTTACCCTATGGCGGATCGGCCTTGCCACGCTTCTCATGCTGCTGCTCGCCAGTTGCCTGCTCGTGCACCAGGTGCCGATGCTCACCGCGTTTGGTGTTTCCCGCCATAACGCCGCCTTGCTGGCGAGCCTTGTGGGTGTCGCAGGGGTCGTTGGCAAGCTGGTCACAGGCTGGATGATGGAGCGCTGGGACGCTGGGCTGGTGGGCAGCGCAACCAATTTCGCCACGGCGCTTGCGCTGGTGTTCCTGCTCGAGCCGTTCCGATCGCCGGTGACCATCGTCTGCTCGATGATGGTGGTGGGCTACGCGGGCGGGACCAAGTTGCAGCTGTGCGTCTACCTAACCGGAATCTACGCCGGGATGCGCAATTACGGCAAGATATTCGGAGTGATGGCCAGCATTGTCGCTGCCGCCGGCGGGGTTGGGCCAGTGGTGGGCGGAGCATTCTTCGACGCATTTGGCGGCTACGACGAGATGATATTGGCCGCGATTCCGGCAAGCCTGGTGTCGGCCCTGCTGATCCTGCGTCTCGGCGACTATCCGGAATGGAGCAAGGCGCTGGAAGCGATTAGCAAGAGGCCTGTTGTTTCTGTGACCTAGATCGTCGATCTTGAATTTCCAACCAGTGAGAGAAGCCAATGAAGCACAACCTGTCATTTCCCGTCTACGACGCGGACAACCATCTTTACGAATCGCGCGAAGCCTTCACCACCTATCTGCCGGACAGGTACAAGCGCGATTTCTACTTCGTCGAGAAGGACGGTCGTACCAAGCTCGTGATCGACGGCAAACTGTCCGAGTTCATCCCTAACCCGACATTCGAGGTCGTGGCGAGGCCGGGCGGCTGGGAAACCTGGTTCCGCGCCGAGAATCATGAAGGGAAGTCGCGTCGTGAGCTTCAGGGCAAGGCCGTGCGACCACCCGAATCCTGGCGGACGGGCGCTGGCCGGATCGATGAGCTTGACCAGCAGGGTGTCCATGCGACGCTGATTTTTCCGACGCTTGCCTCGGTGATCGAAGAGCGCATCGGACACCGCGGCGACGTGGTCGCGGCGCTGTTCCATTCGCTCAACGAATGGATGGCGGACGAGTGGGGATTCGCTCAGGAAGATCGCCTGTTCGCGGTGCCTTTCATCAACCTCACAAGTATCGACAAGGCGGTGGAAGAGCTGGAATTCGTGCTCTCGCGGGGTGCGAAATGCGTGAACATCCGCCCCGGTCCGGTCGCGCACATCGAGGGCAGTCGCTCGTTCGGCCTCAAGGATTACGATCCGTTCTGGGCGCGCTGCGCCGATGCCGGCATTTTCGTGACGTTGCACGGCTCCGACAGCGGCTATGACAAGATCGCCAACTGGTGGAGGGGATCATCCTCCGAATATACGCCGTTCGAGCGCGATACTTTTGGCTCGGCGATCGATCTGATCGGCATGGCGACGTCACACTCGATGCTGGCGCTAATCTGCCACGGCGTGTTCGAGCGCCATCCCACGCTCAAGGTCGCTTCGATCGAGAATGGTGCCACCTGGGTGAAACCGATGCTCGAACGGCTCGACCGCGCCTGGGGCCAGATGCCGAATGCTTTCAAGTCCCATCCGCGCGGCCAATTCGAAAAGCACGTCTGGGTTGCGCCGTTCTACGAGGACAACCTCAGCGAGCTTAAGAATTTCGTGCCTGCCGAGCGGATGCTGTTCGGCAGCGACTTCCCGCACCCGGAGGGCCTGGCCAATCCGCTCGACTATCTCGAGGAATTCGAGGAATTCTCCGCCGACGATGTCGAGAAGATCTTCTCGACCAATCTCAAGGGGCTGCTAGCGGGCGCGCCAATCTGAGGAGCAAGCGGGGCCGGGCGGTCACCGTCAGGCCCCCGCGCTCTCCCTGGCTTCCCAATAGCGGGCGCGCAGCTCGCGCTTCATCATCTTGCCGGTGATGTCGCGCGGCAGCTCCTGATCGAAATCGATCGAGCGCGGGCACTTGAGCGTCGAAAGCTGGTCTTTGCAGTATGCGATCAGCTCCACTTCGAGCTCCGGTCCGGCATCGGCCCAGTTGCGCGGCTGAACCACGGCCTTGACCACTTCGCCAAGATCGTCGTCGGGAACGCCGAACACGGCAACATCCTCGACCTTGGAGTGCAGGATCAGCGCGTTTTCGGCCTCCTGCGGATAGATGTTGACCCCGCCCGAGATGATCATGAACGCCCGCCTGTCGCTGAGGAACAGGTAGCCGTCCTCGTCGACGTGACCGATGTCGCCATAGGTGCGCCAGCCCGGATGCTTGGGATTGCGCGATTCCTTGGTTTTCTCCGGATCGTTATAATAGCTGAAATCGTTGGCAGTCTCGAAGTAGATCGTGCCCGTCTCGCCAATCGGCAGCTCGTCGCCATTGTCGTCGCAGATGCGGATGATGCCATCGACGGCGCGGCCAACCGATCCCGGCTTCTTGAGGTATTCGGGGCTGGTAATCACGGTCGCGCCCGCGCCTTCGGTGCCGCCGTAGATGTCGAACAGGATCGGCCCGAACCATTCGATC
>CAMDQY010000233.1 GCA_945906005.1 Novosphingobium sp. Chol11
AGCCGATCGAGGCAATATAGATCGGAATGATCTGGCAGATCGACGCGACTCCACCTGAGCCAACTAGGAATGTTCCCGATGGGCAGCGCAGTGATTGCAATTGCTGGATCAGCCAGCCTGCTGCAATCGATATTACGGCCATGATAGCGCTGCTGCTCGGGCTGTTCTTCCTCGTTTACCTGATGGTGTTCGCGGGCGCGTTGCTCGCGGAGGCGATGACGCAGGATGCCCCGCTGGACCGGCTTTTGTGGCAGGCGTGGCTCGATTTGCTGTGGGCCGCACCCGTCGCCACGCTCGGCGCGGCGCTGTGGATCGCCATCGCGTGGTTCTTCAACCAGTCGCTGATCGACGCCGTGACCGGCGGCCGCGAGGTCACCCACAAGGAGGAGCCGCGGCTCTATAATCTCCTGGAGAATCTCTGCGTCTCGCGCGGCATCCCGATGCCGAAGCTCAAGGTGACGGAGGACGCGGCGCTCAACGCCTTCGCCAGTGGGCTCAACGAGAGGCAATATTCCATCACGGTGACGACCGGGCTGCTCGCCCACCTCGACGACAAGGAGGTGGAAGCCGTGCTCGGTCACGAGCTGACGCACATCCGCAACGGCGACGTCCGCATGCTGGTGATCGCCGTCATCATCGCCGGCGTGATCGGCTTCTTCGCCGAACTGGTGTTCCGGCTGTTCTTCCAGGGCGGCTGGCGCTGGGGCGGACGCTCCTCCGGCGGCAGCGACCGCGGCAAGGGCGGCGGCCTCGCCATCGTCATCGCCATCGCACTGGTCGTGGCGGCATGGCTTCTGTCGGTGGTGATCCGCTTCGCGCTGTCGCGAAAGCGCGAGTATCTCGCCGATGCCGGCTCGGTCGAACTGACCAAGAATCCCGACGCGATGATCTCGGCGCTTCGCAAGATCGAGGGCCGCGGCGAGTTGGAAGGCGCGACTTCCGCGGTCATGGAGATGTGCATCGACAACCCCCGCCAGGGCTTTGCCGACCTGTTCGCCACCCATCCGCCGGTCGAGAAGCGGATCGCCGCCCTGGCGCAGTTTGCCGGCGGGCGCGATCCCGGCCCGCTCGAACTGCCGGAGGTGGAGGAACCCGCGGACAGCGCACCGGAACAAGATTCTGAGCCAACCAAGCCGTTCCTACCGGCCGAGCCGCCGGTCACACTCGGCGGCCCCAATCCATCCGGTCCAGGCGGCGATGCCGGTCCATGGGGCCCGCGCCAAAGCTAAGCGCCGAGCCCGAAACCCGCGAAACTTCGTATCCACCTGTTGAGTATCGGGGAAATGTCCCCAGCCCCGGGCATCCCGCAATATGAATTGGGGTGCCGTTCTGCCATGTTTCCGACCATCGTTGGGTCGATACCGCGCCGATTCGGGCGCGGAGGGTGAGTATGGCAAAGCCTGCAGTGATTCTGGTGGGCGCGGACAAGGGCGGCGTCGGCAAGACGACCGTGTCGCGGGCGTTGCTCGACTATTTCATCGCCCACAACATCCCGACCCGCGCCTTCGACACCGAAAGCCCGAAGGGCACGCTCAAGCGGTTCCATCCCGACGTCACCCAGGTGGTCGACATGCACTCGACCGCCGACCAGATGAAGATATTCGACACCCTGTCGAGCACGGACGCGCAGGTCACGGTGATCGACATCCGCGCCGGACTGCTCTCGACCACGCTGCGCGCGCTGCGCGATATCGGCTTTCTCGACGCCGCGAAGAAGACTCAACTTACCTTCACGGTGTTCCACATCCTCGGCCCCTCGATCGCCTCGCTCGGCGAGATCGATGAGACCGCGGGCTTCATGGACGACGCGCAATACATCCTGGTGAAGAACTTCATCAACAACACCACGTTCTTCGAGTGGGATCCGGCGACCTACAACGCCTATTTCAACAAGATCAAGGACGCCCACGACATCACCATCCCCAAGCTCAACGAAATGGCCTGCGAGCAGGTCGAGGTCGCATCGGTGCCCTACGTCTCGTTCGTCGCCAACAAGACGCCCGACGGCCAGTCCGCCAACTATTCGTTCGTGCTGCGCGGCTATGTCCGCCACTGGCTCGGCAATGTGTGGGCCGAGTTCGACCGCGTGAAGCTGATCGACATGGTTGCGCCGGAGCTCCAGCAAAAGGGCGCCGCGCGGCAGGCTTGATTCATCCGCCAATGCAACGCCGGACGCCTGTTTTCATCGTCACGTCGTCACGGCCGCGCGTCGGCAAGACGCTGGTTGCCCGCGCGCTGACCGAGTATTTCTGCGCCCAGCGCCGCCGCGTCGCCGCTTTCGACGTCAATCCGGACGAATTCAAGCTGATCGACCACCTGCCCGCCTACACCGCAGCCGCGAGCATCGGCGACACCCGCGGCGAGATGGCGCTGTTCGATCAGCTCGTCGCGGAGGACGAGGTGCCCAAGGTGGTCGATCTCGGCAACGCGCCGTTCGACCGCTTCTTCGCGGTGATGCAGCAGATCGATTTCCTGGCCGAGGCCAGACGCCGGGCGGTCGTACCGATGGTGTTGTTCATCGCCGATCCCGACGAGCGCGCGCGCCAGGGCTATGCCATGCTCCGGGACCGCTTTCCGGAGCTGCCGCTGGTGCCTTTGCTCAACGAGAACATCCCGCAGTTCGCGCGCTATCACGCCAATTTTCCGCCGACCCGCCGTGGCGGCGAACCGTTGAAAATTCCGGCGCTGTCGCCGGTGGTCCGCTCGGTGGTCGACCGGCCGAATTTCTCGTTCATCGCCTATGCCGGCAAGACGACTGACACCACGTCGGAGCTTTTCGAGTGGATGCGCAAGGTGTTCATCGGCTTCCGCGAGCTCGAGGTGCGGATCCTGCTCGGCGAGATCGCGCCGCAGTTGAAGCACTCCGCCTGACGGCTAGCGCCCCTCGAACGCGATCAGCGTGCGCACAGGATACTGAGCTTGCGGGCCGCGGTTTCCAAACTGTCAAGGTCGTCGGGTCAACAAGTCGACGTACCAGACTTCGCAGTCGGGCCGGACGTTGGTTGAATCGAACGAGAAATTTACGTTTTTAAGAGCGCTTACTATCTCTGGATATGCACGAACACTTGCCCCGGGCCAAGCCATGATATCGAAGTTAGAACCGTCGTTCATGATTAGGAAGAAGGAACCGTTCCATTTACCTTTTGAAAAATGACAGCGAGTTTCGATTTTTGTAACGTCATGCCAAGCATAGTGCTTCAGTCCGGTCCACGGCCAAGGCTGATAAAATATCGCGCCGCTTAACATGCAATATTGCGAAAGTGACGCAGCTACAATCATCGGCAAAGCAATAGCTGATATTATTACTGAAAATCTTAGTAAGCCCTGTTGCGCCTTTTGGTAGCCAGGCACGCCGTGCCGCAGTGCATCGCGATCGAAAAACTCACGCACAGGCGGCATCAACTGGCTCAACCAATTAACAATCAGGAATCCGAAGCCGATCGAGGCAATATAGATCGGAATGATCTGGCAGATCGACGCGACTCCACCTGAGCCAACTAGGAATGTTCCCGATGGGCAGCGCAGTGATTGCAATTGCTGGATCAGCCAGCCTGCTGCAATCGATATTACGGCCATGATAGCG
>CAMDQY010000234.1 GCA_945906005.1 Novosphingobium sp. Chol11
CACCGCAGACCGTTCTTGATGACGAAGATGATCGCGGACACTATCAGCCGGTCATCAACGCGTGGAACTCCATGCGATCGCGGGAAAAATGGCTTGATCCGGCGCATCTGCACCTCACTCAGCATAAACAGATCGTCCACAAGCAGCACATCCTCGTGCCACCATTGAATCAACCCTCAGCCCATCATGTAAGCAATTTAATAGGTCCTGACCCTAGCCTCGATCTGGCCGCAGCCTGTTGCTGCTGAGGTCGACTTGCCTGTTCTGCCCGCGCCGCCGCCTGAGTTAGCCGGTCTTCCGGTGGTATTGCTGGAAGACATGGGTTCGGGGCAGGTGCTCTATGCCCGCAATCCTGATCGCCGATTCCTCCCTGCTTCAATGACCAAGGTGATGACAGCCTACGTCGCCTTCGAGGAGATCAGGCGCGGTCGGCTCAAGCGTCAGCAGGTCATTGTGGTGTCGGAAAAGGCCGCGCGCGAGTGGAACGCCAAGGGCACCAGCATGTACCTCACGGCTGGAGAGCGGGTGAGTGTCTGTAGTCTGCTCCACGGCGTGATGACGGCATCGGCCAATGACGCCGCAGTCGTGCTGGCCGAGGGTCATGGCGGCGGCATCAAAGGCTGGACCTACCTTATGAACGATGCCGCGCGGCGTCTTGGCATGAGCGGCAGCCGCTTCGCCACGCCAAACGGGTGGCCCGATGGTGGCAGAACCTATGTCACCGCCAGTGATCTGGTTCGGCTTGCCAGCGCAATGATCCGAGGCTTTCCCAAGGATTACGCCGCCTATTCAGGACACACATCGTTCAAATGGAAAGATCGGATGCTCTACAGTCACGATCCGGTTACCGGTGTCGTCGCAGGGGCAGACGGCATCAAGACCGGATTTACCCGCGAGGCAGGCCATAATTTTCTCGGCTCGGCAGAGCGTGACGGGCGCAGGCTGGTAATGGTCACCGGCGGCGCGGTGAGCGAGCAGCAGCGCGCTGAGGCCTCTCGCGCACTGCTCGAATGGGGCTTTGCGCAGTGGCGAGCGCGACCGCTGTTCAGACCCGGCGAGCGGATTGCCAAGGCAAAGGTGCAGGGGGGCACCGAGCCTGAGGTGGCGCTGAACGCCGGACTTCCGGTCTATGCAACCCTGCCGCGCTCTGAAGACAGGCCGATCAAGCTTCGGGTAAAATACAAAGGCCCGGTTGAAGCTCCTATCGCTAAAGGCGAAGCAATTGCCGAACTGGAAATACAGGTAAGCGGAATGTCCGTCGGGCGCGTGCCACTGGTGGCTGCGCAGGCGGTGGGGGTAGGCGGGCCCATAGACAGGCTAGTGAACGGGTTTAAGAGCGTGTTTAGATGACACGTGACAGAACACTGGGCCGATTCATAGCGCTTGAAGGCGGGGAGGGGGCGGGCAAATCCACCCAGGCCCGGTTGCTTTGCGACGCATTGGTCGCGCGGGGGATCGACACCGTGCTGACCCGCGAGCCTGGCGGCACAAGGCTTGCCGAAGCGATCCGGGCACTTCTGCTCACCGACGGCGATGCGCCGGATCTTCGCACCGAAGCGCTGCTGTTCGCGGCAGCGCGTGCCGATCATGTCTCGCGGCTGATTGCGCCTGCATTGGCTGCGGGCAAATGGGTGGTGTGCGACCGGTTCGTCGATTCGAGCAGGGCTTACCAGGGCGGGGGAGGTGGCCTGCCCGATGCCGACATTCTCGCCCTTCACCGGATTGGCAGCGAGGCCTTGCTGCCCGATCTCACCGTGCTGATCGAGGTCGATCCTCAGATTTCGGCCCAGCGAACCGCCGCGCGCGATGGCGACGCGACCGACCGTATCGGCGGACGAGACACCCAATATCATGCGCGAGTCGACAGCGCCTTCGATGGCTTCGCTCGCGTCGAGCCGGGCCGCTTTGCCCGTATCGACGGCAACGGCACGCCTCAGGAAACGCATGCGGCGATCATGGCTGCCATTGATGCTGCGGGATGGGTCCAGTCATGAGCACCACCACCCAATTCATCGGTCAGGACGAGGCGTGGCGCGAATGGTGCGCCGCGATTGGCTCTGGCCGGATGCACCACGCATGGCTGCTGTCGGGGCCGAAGGGGCTGGGCAAGCGGGCCTTCGCGCGGGCAGCCGCCGCCGAGCTGGTGCGCATTCCCGGGCAGGCGGCTCCGTCGCCGATCAACCATCCCGACATAATCATTCTCGATCACGCGCCCAAGGACGACAAGGAAGCCGCCAAGCGCGCCGAGGGCAAGGCCTATGAGGTCAAGCGCAATGTCACGGTAGACCAGATTCGAGCGATGCAGCAGCGCCTTACTACCCGCCCGACACTGGGCGAGCGCCGCGCGATCATCATCGACCCGGCCGACGACATGGAAAAGTCAGCAGTCAACGCCTTGCTCAAAAGCCTCGAGGAACCGCCGGTCGGCACGCATTTCCTGCTGATCGCGCATCAGCCGGGCCGCCTCTTGCCGACGATCCGCTCGCGCTGCCGGGTGCTGCGCTTTGCGCCGCTCAGCGCCGAGGCGCTCGAAAAGGTGCTGGTGCGCGATATGCCGCAGGCCGACGCAGCGACCCGGCGCATGGCGGCATTGGCCGCGAACGGTTCGGCCGGGATTGCGCTCGCCTTCGTCGAGCATGGTCTGGCCCCGCTTCATGCGCTGATGCAGTCCATCCTGCGTGAAGGCGATCCGCTGTTTGCCCTGCGCGGCGCGCTGGCCGACGAAATCGGCGCGCGGCCCAGCCGCGAGAAGCTGTTTGCCACGCTCGACCTCGCTCGTGCAAGCCTTTCCGCTGGTCTGGTCGATGCGCCGCGCGAGCGACAACTTCGCGTAATCCAGGCGCATGGCGAGCTCACTCGCCTGGCCGCGCGTGCGCCAACCTACAATTACGATCCCGGCCTGCTGGTCATGGAAATTGGCGGGTTGCTGGCCAGTGCGGCCATGCCTAGAGAGACGGCTTAGTATCCTGCCTCCCGATATTGGAAAGACTGCGCGCCGCTCATGGCCGAACCCTATTACCTCACCACCGCGATCAGCTATCCCAATGGCAAGCCACATATTGGCCATGCCTACGAGGCGATTGCCGCCGATGTCATCGCCCGCTTCCAGCGGATGAACGGGCGTGACGTGCGGCTTGTGACCGGCACCGACGAGCACGGCCTCAAGATGGCGCAGACGGCGCGCGCAGCCGACCGCGACACCATGGAATTTGCGACCGAAATGTCGAACTATTTCCGCCAGATGTGCGAGAAACTGAACATTTCAATCGATGCCTTCTGCCGCACCACCGATCCACGTCATTTCGAAGCCAGTATTGCCTTGTGGGAAGCCATGGCGGCATCGGGAGACCTCTATCTCGACCGTTACGAAGGCTGGTATTCGGTTCGTGACGAGGCCTATTACGGCGATGACGAAATCACGCAAGGGGAAGGGGGTGTCAAGCTTTCGCCGCAAGGCACCCCGGTCGAGTGGGCGGCGGAGGAATCGTGGTTCTTTCGCCTCTCGAAATACCGCGATTTCCTGATCGAACTGAATGAGACGCCCGGTTTTCTCGAGCCGGAGAGCCGCCGCAAC
>CAMDQY010000235.1 GCA_945906005.1 Novosphingobium sp. Chol11
CGACAAGGTGAGCGAGGTCGAGACGGCGAGCGGCTGGCGCGAGCGGTTCGATGCCGTCGCCAGCAATGCCGATATCATGCACAGCTACCGCGATCTGCTGTCAGACGCACCCCGCGGGAAGGTGATGGCCAAGAAGCTGGCGAAAAAGCGCTTCTCGCCCTCGCTGTTCGTCGTTCATTTCGGCGTGGAAGGCACCTGGCCGGGTATTCCCCACCACATGATCCTGTTCGGCCCGCGTTACCGCGAACTGCTGTCCGACATCTACGATCACGGGGTGTTGCCGCAGGATTTCTCGATCTATCTCCACCATCCGACCGTGACCGATCCTTCGATGGCACCCGAGGGCAAGAGCACGTTCTATGCGCTGGTTCCGGTCGCGCACCTGGGCAAGCTGCCGATCGACTGGGACGAGGTGGGGCCGCAGCTTGAAAAGCGCATTCTCGACGAGGTCGGGCGCAGGCTGATCCCCGACATTCATTCGCGGATCGTCACCAAGTTCCACTATGCGCCGAGCGATTTTGCCCAGGATTTCAATGCCCACAAGGGCAGCGCCTTCAGCCTCGAACCGATCCTGACGCAGAGCGCCTGGTTCCGCGGACATAATCGCGACGATTCGCTGCGCAATTTCTATCTCGTTGGCGCCGGCACCCATCCCGGCGCGGGAATCCCCGGCGTGGTCGGCAGCGCCAAGGCGACGGCTGGGCTGATGATAGAAGACCTGGCATGAAGCGCCTGGCTGTCTATTGCGGGTCGGCCACTCCCCCCGATCTGCGATATATCGAGCTTGCGCGCGAAGTGGGCGAAACGCTCGCCGCGCGCAGTATCGGCGTGGTTTACGGCGGCGGACGAATGGGACTGATGGGCGCGCTGGCCGATGCGGCAATGGCTGCCGGCGGCCACGTTATCGGCGTGATCCCGGAAGCGATGGTCAGCCGCGAGATTGCCAACCATGCTTGCTCCGAACTGCGAGTGGTCGCAGGAATGCACGAGCGCAAACTTGCCTTTACCCAGCTTGCCGACGGCTTCCTCACCCTGCCAGGCGGGGTCGGCACCATGGACGAGCTGTGGGAAGCGGTCAGCTGGGCGCAGCTCGGCTATCACGCCAAACCGGTCGGGCTGCTCAATGCCTTCGGCTTTTTCGACGGCCTGCTCGCATTCCAGCGCCACATGGTCGAAGTGGGCTTCATCCGGCCCGCGCACGAACACATCATCATGGCTGAGCGCGAACTTGGCCTGCTGCTGGAGCGGATGAATGCCCATCGGCCCGTGCAGGCGATATTCGATATGAAGGCAGCCGATTTGTGAACGATCGTGCGGCGCTCGTCGCAAAGGCGCATATGTCGATCAAGCGCGGGTCGAAAAGTTTCGCTGCCGCCAGCCGCCTGTTTGACCGCACGACGCGCGAGCGTGTCTGGTTGCTCTATGCATGGTGCCGCGCCTGCGACGACATGGCCGATGCTCAGGAGATGGGTGGCGCGCTGGGCGACCAGTCCGGCGTGGCGGAGCGGGTCGCGACAATTCGCGATCTCACCGCCCGCGCCCTCGCTGGAGAGACGACTGGCGAGCCCGCCTTCGATGCGCTTGGCCTGCTTTCGCGTGAGGTTTTGATAACGAATGCCATGGCCGAGGACGTGCTCGCCGGTTTCGACCTCGATGTAATGGGCTTGCAACCGCGTTGCAATGAAGACCTGCTGCGCTATTGCTACCATGTCGCCGGAGCGGTCGGGGTCATGATGGCGGCTGTCATGGGCGTGCCGCCGGGCTATGAAGACACGCTCGACCGCGCCTGCGACCTTGGCCTCGCCTTCCAGCTAGCCAATATAGCGCGAGACGTTGCCGAAGACGATGCGGGCGGCCGCTGCTACCTGCCCGCAGATTGGCTGGAACAGGCCGAAATTCCGCCCGGCGAGGTGATGAATCCTCTCTATCGTCAGGCGCT
Organism: Novosphingobium sp. Chol11; assembly: GCA_945906005.1. GTDB lineage: Bacteria > Pseudomonadota > Alphaproteobacteria > Sphingomonadales > Sphingomonadaceae > Novosphingobium. Next base: position 1,940 of record CAMDQY010000235.1, read on the forward strand.
TCTACCCTTGGTTGCCCGGCTTTGCGACATGGCGGAGCAATACGAGGCATCGGCGCGCATCGGTGCCGCCCGTCTTCCGTTTCGTCAGCGCTGGGCGGTGCTCTCCGCCGCCGGAATCTATGGCGCGATCGCTCGCAAAGTCAGGGCTTCTGGCGGCCAGGCGTTGGATCACCGGGTTCACACAAGCGGCGTTGCGAAGTCCGGTTTCGTGCTGCGTGCGCTCGCTGATTGCATGATGGTGCCCCGCCAATCCGCGCGCCCTGCTCTGTCACGTCGGGAATTGGCAGAAATTTCGCGTGTAAACTGATCAATTACCAAGATAATTTTTCAGTTCGTCTTGCTGTAATGCATCCAGCCGCAAACCCAATTTGCTACGTCGCCACAGCACGTCTTCTACCGTTAGCGCCCATTCGTGGCAGCGCAGATAGTCGACTTCGGCCTGCGACAGCCCCTCCCCGAAATCGCGACCCAGATCAACGCGCTCCTTAGCCTCGCCGAGCCAGACCGAAGCCCGCGTTCCATAGGCGCGAGCAATCCTAAGCGCCTCATTCTCAGCCAAAAACGGATGATCCGCGCGCAAATCCGCCACCAGATCGCCAATCCCGCTCGTAGCGAAATCACCACCAGGCAAGGGCTGAGTTGCGGTCCACTCCTGGCCGGTGAGTGCGGGCAAATTCGGCACCAGCATGTCCACCGCTGCCTCGGCTAAGTGGCGGTAAGACGTGATCTTCCCGCCATAGACGCTGAGCAGCGGCGCGCCCTCGCTTTCGCTCGAAAGATCAAGGCGGTAGCCGCGCGTCGCCGCCTCGGGCTTGCCCGAACCGTCGTCGACTAGTGGCCGCACACCGGCATAGGTCCACACTACGTCCGCGGACGTGATGCTCTGCTCGAAATAGCGGTTTACCCCTTCGCAGAGGTATTCGATCTCAGCCGCGCTCGCCTCAACCTGGTCCAACGGACCAATGTGCTCGACATCGGTGGTGCCAATGAGGGTGAAGTCCTGCTCGTAAGGTATTGCAAAGAAAATACGACCGTCCGGAAACTGGAAGAAATAAGCATACGGATGATCGAAAAGCTTGCGCACGACGATATGCGATCCGCGCACCAGTCGCATCGCATGGTCTGCCGGTTCTCCCAATGCTTCGAGAACCTGCAGCACTGCCGGTCCACCGGTATTGACCAAGGTGCGTGCGCGAAATGTGCCTGCAGGCGTTTCGATCCGCCAAACCTCGCCTTCGCGCCGCGCCGAAATCAACGGTGTGCGAGTCAAAATCAGCGCGCCATATTCTGCCGCATCCATCGCATTGAGCAACACCAGCCGCGCATCGTCGACCCAACAGTCCGAATATTCGAAGCCAGTGGCGTGATGGTTTTTGAGCGGCACTCCCGCGGGATGACTTTTCAGCGAAACGGTGTGGGTCTTGGGCAGCAGCTTCCGCCCGCCGATATGGTCATAGAGCCACAGACCGAGCCGCAGCATCCATACCGGGCGCAGGCCCTTCACGTGCGGAAGCACGAAGCGCATCGGGCGAACGATGTGCGGCGCGATCCGCCACAACCGTTCACGCTCGCTCAAGGCCTCGCGGACCAGTGCAAACTGGTAATGCTCTAGGTAGCGCAGACCG
>CAMDQY010000236.1 GCA_945906005.1 Novosphingobium sp. Chol11
AAATCGCTTGGATATCGCAAACTTTCCCGGTTATGTTCGTCCCGAGCAATACCAGTCCATCCCATCGCTTCCTCCATCTTCTCGACAAAGACGGCTGAATCACAAGATGCTGGTATTGCTCAACCACTTTCGGATCGGGCTCTAAGCAAACACGGCAATGCTAATCGTTGGCAAACTCCAGCGAAACTTGCTTCGGTGGGGCGCGGCCAGGAATTCGTCTGCCACATTGGCGACGCGGCCGAACCGCGGCACTGACTTGATGGGATAATTGCCGAGATCGAGCGGGAATAGGCAAATTCCGTTCGTGCTGAGCTTGTCGAAGCACAGTCCTTCTTCTTCAACGACGCAGAAGGAAAAAACAGTCCTTCGACAGGCTCAGGACGAACGACTAAGTTTGGAAGCCCTAACCCCCCAATATCCAACCAGCCGCGTCCTTCGCAACCTGGTTCGCGGCCCGGTTGAGCGCGGGGCCGACAGCGGCAGCTTCTGCCGCCACGCCCGGCACCTCGGCCTCGAAACGGCGTGAGCGCACAGCCCCACCCTTTTCCTCGACCAGCGCATCGAAGCGCACGATCACGGTCTGCGCGGCAGCGTCATAGCCCATCTGGACCAGCCGGCCCGAGACCATGGTGCTGCCCGCTACCTCGTAATCGCTGCCCTCGATCACCACGCGATTGGCGCGCGCGCGCACTGTTTCAGCGAGCAGCCGGCGGAACAAGCGCGTCGGCCGTTCCACCCAGACGGCATCCTTGAGATAGGCGACGCTCGAAGCCGAGACCTGCACCGCCACCCGATCGACGTCGATGCGCCGGTCTGCTCCGGGGTCGAGGATCACGATCGCATTGCTGGCATTGCCGCTGGCCATCGGACCGGCGGGCGCGCTTTCATCCGACGTGAGCGAAATAAGCGAGGCCGGCGATTTGTCGCCGCCCAGGCTCAGACATCCGGTCAGCGACAGCGCCATAGCCAGAATCGCCGCTTTCCTCGCAATCGCGTGCATCATCGGCCTTGTTCCCTTGATCTGGCGGGTTTCCTTCATGGCTCGTAATCCGGCAGCTTGCTTCCCTTGAGAAGTGCGCCAGCGCCACGCTCATCGATCTTTTCGGTGACATTGCGCAGCGCCCGACTGGTCGAGCGCAGGTCGCGCAGCGCCGCTTCGGCAGCAGGAATTGTCGAGGTCGAGACCTGGTCGAGCGCAGGCTGCGCGCTCTTCAGCGTGCCGTTCAATTCGTCCATCGCCCTTTCAGCCGAGGCAAGCGTCTCGCGCAACTGCACCGCGAGCGAGGAGCCTTCCGATCCGAGCAATTCGTCGGTCTTGCCCGCAACGCCTTCGAAAGCGGCCAGCGTCTGGCGCGCCTGCGCCAGCGCGCCGCGCAGTTCGACCATGGTCTGTTCGACTTGCGGGGTGGCCTTGGCGAGATCGCCGGTCATCCTGTCGGTATTCTTGAGAATGCCCGAAATCGATTGGCGGTTCTCGTCGGACAGCAGCAGGTTGAGGCTTTCCGTCAGCGTCGAAAGCCGCTCGAGCAGAAGCGGCGTGTTGGCAAGGATCGCGCCCAATCCGCCTTCCTTGGTTGGGATCACCGGCACGCCGTCCGGACCCGGATCAACGATCGGCGGCGCGCCCTTCCGGCCGCCTTCAAGCTGGATGTCGGATACGCCGGTGAAGCTGCCCTGGACCGTCGCGGTCGTACCGAAAACGATGGGAACCTTGTCATCGACGCTGATCCGGACCCGCACGAAACGCTGGTCCTTGGGCCACAGCTCGATGCGTTCCACCTTGCCGACGGGCACGCCCGAATAGGCAACCGTCGATCCGTTGGCGAGGCCATCGACCGATTGCTTGAAGAAGATGTCGTATTCCTTGCGGTCGGCCTCGTTCAAGCGGGCAATCCAGATGATGAAGGCGGCGACCATCGCAAGCAGGCCCAGCGTCACCGCTCCGACCCAGACATAGTTCGCACGTGTTTCCATCGGCTGTTCCTATGCCTCCTGCGCCGGTGACTTGTCCATGCCCACCAGACGTTCCTTGCTCGCTTTGGCGGCCCGTCCTCGCGGCCCGTTGAAGTATTCCTGGATCCACGGGTGATCGGTCGCCAGCAGTTCGGGAATGGTGCCCACTGCGATCACGCGCTTTTCGGCAATCACCGCCACCCGGTCGCAAATCTCGTAGAGCGTATCGAGATCGTGGGTGATGAGTAACACCGTGAGGCCAAGCGTTTCCTTGAGCTCGCGCGTCAGCGAATCGAAGGCCGCCGCGCCGATCGGATCGAGCCCGGCGGTCGGCTCGTCGAGGAACAGCAGCTCGGGGTCGAGCGCGAGAGCGCGGGCAAGGCCGGCGCGCTTTCTCATGCCGCCCGAAAGCTCCGAAGGGTATTTGTAGGCCGCCAGTTCCGGCAGGCCCGAAAGCTGGACCTTGAAGCGGGCGATCTGGCTGCGTAACTCGTCGTCGAGATCGGGGTGGAACTGGCGCAGCGGCACTTCGACGTTCTCGGCCACGGTCAGCGTCGAGAACAGTGCGCCGCCCTGGAACATCACGCCCCAGCGCGGGCGGATAGCGCGGCTCTCCATCTCGTCGATGCCGTCGGCCACTTCGTTGCCGAAGACCAGGACCGAGCCCTCGCTCGGGCATTGCAGGCCGATGATCGAGCGCATCAGCACCGATTTTCCGCTGCCCGAACCGCCGACAACGCCCAGGATCTCACCGCGCCTGACCGTCAGATCGAGATTCTCGTGGATCACCTGCTCGCCAAAGGCATTGCGCAGGCCCGTAACGACGATCGGCGTCTGGGCAGTTTCGCGTTCGCCGCTCATGCCCAGCCGATCTCGGTGAAGAAAATGGCGAAAAACGCATCGAGAACGATCACCGCGAAGATCGCTGTCACCACCGCCTGCGTGGTGCGCTGGCCGACTTCCTCTGCGCTCGAGCGCACTTCCATGCCCTGATAGCAGCCCGCAACCGCAATGATCAGGCCGAACACCGGGGCCTTGGTCAGCCCCACCCACAGGTCATGCAACGGCACCACATCCTGGATCCGAGACAGGAAATTGAAGAACGGGATGCCGAGCGTAAAGGCCGAGATGAAAGCGCCGCCGACAATCGCCGCGAGTGAGGCATAGAAGCCCAGCACCGTCATCATGAACATTGCCGCGAGCACGCGCGGCACCACCAGCGCTTCCATCGGCGAGACGCCGATCGTGCGCATAGCGTCGACCTCCTCGGTGAGCTTCATCGTGCCGATCTGCGCCGCGAAGGCCGAGCCCGAGCGGCCCGCGACCATGATTGCGGTCATCAGCACGCCGAGCTCGCGGAAGGCGAGCCGCCCGGTGAGGTTGACGGTGTAAATCTCCGCTCCGAACTGGCTAAGCTGCACCGCTCCCTGCTGGGCGATGACGATGCCGACGAGGAAACTCATCAGCCCGATGATGAACAGCGCATTGATCCCAACCAGTTGCATCTGGTGGACCAGCGCCTTGCCGCGAAACCGCCTTGGATGACGGATCAGATCGCCGAAAGTGACGATGAGCGCACCGAGGAAGGAGAGAATGGCGAGCGAGCCCCGG
>CAMDQY010000237.1 GCA_945906005.1 Novosphingobium sp. Chol11
TGACCGCGGGCCACCATGTCGCGGCCTGGCGACGCCCCGAAGCATATCGCGGCGACAGCCTCACCGAATATGCGGAACTGGCCCGCATCGCCGAGCACGCCAAGTTCGACCTGTTGTTCGCCGCCGATACGCTCAGTTCGCGGATCCGCAATCGCGACGCGGCAGAACATTCGGCGCACAATTTCTCGACAGCCCTGTTCGAACCGCTCACCCTGATCTCGGCGCTCTCGGCCCTGACGACCAGACTGGGCTTTGTTGCGACCGCCTCGACCACTTTTACCGAAGCCTACAACCTCGCCCGGCTGTTCGCCTCGGCCGATCACCTGAGCGCAGGACGCATCGGCTGGAACATCGTGACCACCGCCGACCGGGAATCGGCGCTCAATTTCGGCTTGGAGCAGGTGCTCGACCACGACGAGCGTTATGTACGTGCCGAGGAATACGTGCGCCTCGTGTGCGACCTGTGGGATAGCTGGGCAGACGATGCGATCCTGCGTAATCGCGAGAGCGGCCAATGGCTCGACCTCGACAAGCTGCGCTTTCACGGACACTCGGGCGACTACCTAGAAGTCGCCGGTCCGTTGAACATACCGCGCCCGCCGCAGGGCCATCCCGTGCTTGTCCAGGCAGGCTCTTCAGGACCAGGACGCAATCTTGCGGCGCGGCGTGCCGACGTCGTGTTTACTGCCGGAAACACCAAGCAACAGGCAGTCGAATTTTATGACGACATGAAGGCCCGCGCCAAAGCGTTCGGGCGCGATCCTGCCAAGCTGCTGATTATGCCGGGCATCAGTCCCATCGTCGGCTCAACCGAGGATGAGGCGAAGTGCCGCCTCACTGAACTGAACGACGGGATCGAGATCGATGTCGCGCTCGAAAGCCTGCACAATTTCATGCCCGACATCGGCATCAGGCAGTTTGCGCTCGACGACCTCGTCCCCGAAGTCAGCGCGATCACCCAGGCTCAGCAGAGCCGCCAGAGGCTGGCGTGGGACATGGCCCTGCGCGAGCGAATGACCATGCGCGAACTCGCCCTGTGGTTCGCGGGAACACGCGGGCACAACACCGTCGTCGGCACGCCCGAACAGATTGCCGATGCGATGGAGGACTTCTTCAGGGGCGGCTGCGACGGGTTCAATGTCATGCCGATGCTGTTTCCCGGCGTTTTCCGCGATTTTGCCGAACAGGTGGTGCCGGTGCTGCAGAAGCGCGGACTGTTCCGAGAGGACTACGAGGGCACGACGCTGCGCGATCATCTGGGTCTGGAGAGGCCGGGCTTAACCTAAGCCTTCGTCACCACTTCGTCGGCATAGCGCCTGATGGCATCGCATTTTGCGTGAATGCCGTCTGCGTCTTCAGGATAGGGCCTCACCGCTATGCCGGTGACGCCGAGGTCCTCGAGCAAAGCCACACGTTCGCGGTCGGGCGGGTCCATCGTGCAGGCAATGATCTCGAAAGGCTGCGAAGCGCGCGGCCCGGCGGCTCGCAACTCCATCAGATGCGGAATGGTCCTGCGCAGATCGTCGGGTTCGGCGAAGGCGGCAATCCATCCGTCACCCAGCGTCGCGGCCCGGCGCAATGCCGGGGGTGCATGGCCGCCGACATAGATCGGCACGGGTCGTGCAGGCACCGGGCTCATGATAAGGCGATCGAAGTCATAGTGCTTGCCGTGAAACTCCGCCCAGCCGGGCGAAAGGCAGCGCCTGATGATCTCCATGATCTCATCCAGCCGCGAACCGCGCGCGGGCATGTCCTCATCAAGCCATTTGAACTCCTCCAGCATCCATGATGTGCCCACGCCAAGCGCGATCCGACCGGGGAACATTGCCTCGGCGGTGCCTAGCGCCTTGGCCAGCAGCAAGGGTTGACGCAGTACGGCCTTGAGAACGGCAGTGTAGAAATGGAGGTTTTCGGTGACCGCTGCGAGAGCTGGGATCGCTATATAGGGATCGACGAAGGGAATTTCGGGGTCCCAATGGCGAAGTCCGTCCTCACTATAGGGATAGTCACCCGTGACTTCCGCTGGATGAAATACGCAGTCGGGCAGAGCCATGGCATGCCAGCCGCATTGGTCCGCCGCCCTACCGACGGGGAGAACCTGATCGACGGGAATGTTGGTCGCGAACAGCGTGAATTTCATGAAGTCTCGTCCGGTAGATCCTGATGCAAGGACATTAGACAAATATCGCTAGGCGTTGGCGAACAGGCCGTGCTGCCTTGCCAACTCCAGATCCTCTTCGAGCACCTCGCATACCGATGCGTAGCAATGCTCCCTGTCGAACAGCGTTTCTTCGTCTGCCGAGAGAATGGCCTTGTTTTCGGGCAGGGTCGCCAGCCGGTTCTGTTCTTCCAGGTCAGCCCAGCTCTCGAATATGAATTCTGTGACCACGTCGAAAGGAGACTCGGTCTCGGCATCTTCGGGTTTGAGCGGCGCACCTTCGGCCTTGGCGAAGCTGTTCGCGGCCGAAACGTAGTTGCGGCGATACTCCTTCCAGAGGTGGCCAAGCATCCCGAGACCGATGCGCGAGTGCCCGTTCTCATAGAGGTCCCGGAATTCGGCTGGTGACAGGCCTTGTTTTCGTTTCAGGAAAACCATCAGCTTGACCGCCATCGCTCTCTCCGCTCGGTAATTATGGAGTTACATATACGAAGCCATAGCCAGAGTGCTAGGCCATATCGAGAGCATTGAGCCGATGCGAGGCCGCAGCTCTGCGAGAGCCGAGCCACCAACCTGTCCACAGCGCAAATCTTGCCCATCCCGCGTCTTTTCGACAAGGTTCCTGCATTCAGCTTTTTCTCGGGAGGCCAACAGTTGACACGCAAAAAGCGGGGACCGTCCATGCGGCGGGCGGACCGCTATCAACAGTTGATGAGGATCGCGCGGCAACTGGTTGCTCAGGAAGGTGGCGATGCGCTGACGATGACAGCGCTTTCCGAACTGGCCGGCGTCGCAAAGCCCGTGGTCTACAGCCATTTCGGCAATTCGAGCGTAGTCATCATCGAACTGCTCGACACGCACTTCGAGCAACTGACCCTGTCGGTCAACGAGAAGGTTCAGGGTGCCGAAACACTTGAAGAATACGTCTCGCGGCTGGTCGATGCCTCGTTCGACTTCGAGAACGCGAGCGACCTTCCGATCCGCAAGATCACCAACGGCTTTTCGTCCGACAAGCTCGTCAACGAGGCTTACCTGCGTCACGAGGAAGAATTCGTCAAACACTGGGCGCAATTGCTGCGGGCCTGCGGTGCCGGTCGCGGCGAGGTCGAGCTGGCGGCTTATGCAATCTCGTCGATGGTCAGCAACACGATCTATACCTACGCGCTGAAACCGCGTCAGAAGAATGCACGCGAAACCATGAAGAAGCTGCTGCTTAGCCTGATCGAGGCTGTCGCGGTGGACGCCCGCGTCAAATTCAAGCCGAAATTGCTGAAGTTGAACGCGGCGTCATCGACCGGTGGGCAGAAGGCGCGAGCTAGGGACTGACCTGCGCCGAGCGCTTGACGCCAATGTTACACAACCGTATATTTTCGGCCAGACCACGGTAATGGCGCGGATG
>CAMDQY010000238.1 GCA_945906005.1 Novosphingobium sp. Chol11
GGTGCGCTCATCGGCTTGAAAGCATTCGGGGTCGCGATTGTCGCCGGCATCTCGAACGCGCGCGGCGTCGTGATCGTCGGCATTACCTACGGCGTCATCGAAAAATTCATCGAGGGTTACATCAGCACCGGCGCCCGCAACGCGGTGGGATTCAGCCTGATGATCCTGCTCCTTCTCGCGTTCCCGCAGGGCATCTTCGGCCGTAAAGAGATCGCCAAAGTATGACGGCGCGCCGCCAGTTCTTAACGATCCTGATCGCCGGCATCGCGTTTCTCATCCTGTTCCGGCAGTTCGATCCGAGCAACTACCAGATCGGTCTGCTCATGCGCTGCATGATCCTCATGATCGTGGCGATCGGTCTCAATGTCCTGATCGGCCATGCCGGACTGGTGTCGCTCGGACAGGCTGCGTTGTATGGGCTCGGCGCTTACGTGGCGGCGTGGCTCGCGGTGAAAGTGGGCATGTCGTTCCTGCCTGCGATGGTGATCGCGATCGCCGCCACCGCGCTCTTCGGTGCGATCCTCGCCTACCCGACGGTGCGCGTGAAAGGGGTGTACCTTGCGGTCATCACCATCGCGTTCGGACTGGTGTTCCAGAACATCCTGGTCGAATGGCTTGCGGTCACCGGGGGCTCCCAGGGACTGACCGGCATCCCGCGCGGCGAGGTTTTCGGTGTGCGCCTGGTGCGGTCGATCTACTACTGGGTGGTGGCCGGGTGCCTGGTGGTGGCGTTCATCATTCAATACAACATCATCTACTCGCGTTATGGGCGCGCGATGCGCGCCACGGCACAGAGCGAGAATGCTTCGCGCGCGCTCGGCATCAATATCGTCGGCATTCGCACGCTCGCTTTCGTGCTGTCGGCGGTCTTCGCCGGGCTTGCAGGCGGGCTCTACACGTTTCTTAATCTCTTCGTCAACTACGAGACGTTCACCTTTTTCCACTCGGTGAGCTTTCTGATCATGGTGATCCTGGGCGGCACCGGGACACTGCTCGGACCAGTGATCGGCACGTCTATCCTCACCTACATCGCCGAGGTCCTGCAGGACTTGAGAGAGTGGCAGATCTTCGCCTACGGCATGCTGCTCCTGGTCATCATGTTCGTCCTGCCGAAAGGCATTGTGGGCAGCGTGGCGGCCATCTTGCAGCGGTTCACGACGATGTCGAAGACCAGAAAGACGGAGGCCTGGCCGAACCGTGCGATTCCGCTCGATGTGCTGCTGCCGGTGACCAGCGAGCGCCAGCCGGTGTCGGTGACGACCAAGGACCTGACCCTCCAATTCGGCGGTCTCATGGCCGTCGACAAAGTCGTGCTCGACGTCAAGCCCGCCACCGTTCATGCCTTGATCGGACCGAACGGCGCTGGCAAGTCGAGCGTGCTCAATCTCATCTCGGGCTTCTATTCGCCTACGTCCGGTTCAGCCGCCATGCAGGGCAGCGGCGTCACCGGGCTACCAAGTCACGTGCTTGCGCGGCGTGGGATCGCCCGCACGTTTCAGAACACCGAGCTGTTCGGCCAGATGACCGTGCTCGAGAACATACTGGTCGGATTTCATACGCACTACCGCAGTGGACTCGTCGAGACGCTCTGTCGACTTCCGCGCTTCGTGCGCGAGGAGAAGGCGTTCCTCGAGCAGGCGCGCCAGCTTCTCGCGTTCGTCGGTATGTCCGACTATGCGGACGAGAAGGCCTCCAATCTGCCGTTCGGGCACCAGCGCCGGCTCGAGATCGCCCGCGCGCTCGCGCTGCGCCCGAGGCTGCTGTTGCTCGATGAGCCGGCCGCGGGCCTGACCCATGCCGAAATCGAAGACCTCAAGGCGCTGATCCGGATGCTGACCGAACACGGGGTCACGGTCATCCTCGTCGAGCATCATGTCGAAATGGTCATGTCGATCTCCGATCATGTCACGGTGCTCGACTACGGCAAGGTCATCGCATCGGGAACGGCCGGGGAGGTGCAGGGCAATCCGCTGGTCATAGAGGCATACTTCGGAACGGGCCAGATACTCACGAGCGAGCCGGCATCGGCGAATCTGCCGTCGGCGGCGACCTGATGAGCACCCCCGGAGCGCTCCTGAAGGTGGCAGGGCTCAGCGTGAGCTACGGTCGGATCGAAGCCGTCCGCGGCATTGACCTCGAAGTTGGCGCAGGAGAGTTCGTGGGCATCATCGGCTCGAACGGCGCCGGAAAGACGTCCGCGCTGCGGGCCATCGCGGGCGTCCTCGCGCCGGCGGCCGGTACCGTGACCTTCGACGGGCAAGCCCTCACCGGACTGCCCAGCCATGCGATTGTCGGGCGCGGGCTGGCGATGGTTCCCGAAGGCCGCTTGATCTTCGCCGACCAGACAGTCGAAGACAATCTGGAGCTTGGCGCCTATACCCGGGTCGGCAAGGATGACGCCGGTGTTCGACAAGACATGGACCGGGTGCTCGGCTTGTTCCCCCGCTTGCGCGAACGCTACGCACAGCTCGCCGGTTCGCTATCGGGCGGCGAACAGCAGATGCTGGCGATCGCCCGCGGCCTGCTGTCGCGCCCCAAGCTGTTGGTCGTCGACGAGCTGTCGCTCGGACTTGCCCCGAAGATCCTGGAGACGCTGTTTCCGGTTTTGGTAGATCTGAATCGACAGGGGCTGTCGATCCTGCTCGTCGAGCAGATGGCCTCGTATGCTTTGCAGGTCACGCGTCGGACCTACGTGATGGAGAACGGCCGTATTCTCATGCATGGCCCGTCGGCCGAACTGGCCGGCGATCAGCGCGTGCTCGATGCGTATCTCGGGCGGCAAGGACGCCACTGAGCACGATCATCGCCCATCAAGTGAAGAAGAACCAGGCGGTGATTCTCGCAGTGCCGCGGGCCACGCCCCGCGGCGCCCCGCGATGCCGCGCTGTTCGATCGCAACGCCGCAGAAGGCGGCAAGCGACGATTCGATCGCGCTGCGCGCGAGGTCCTTGGCGATGACCACGATCCGAGTGCGCCGGTCGGCGCTTGGCCATGTTGCGAGATGCTGGGGCGGGTAAACCGTGTGTTGAACGCTCTGCACCAACACCGGACCGTTTCGCTCTGCGACGTTGAGCAGCGCTTTCGTGCGCAGAACGCGCTCGCCATGGCGGTGCAGCAGCAACCCGAGCCAAAGACCGAAACCGGTCCAGTCGAGTGGCGCGTGGAAAATCAGACACGTCGCCTCCACACCCGTCGTATGCGTGCCGATCGAGATCGGCCCACTCGCCCTGGCTCGCTCGAGCAAAGACGCTGCGTGGCCGACTTCCTCGATCATCTGATCGACGATCAAATCGGCCGGATTCGATCGAGCCTCATCGACCAACATTGTGATCGCGGCCGGGTTGATCGCGCGCGCGATCCTGGCTACTGCATGCCGTTTATCGGCCGAGGCGGTGTATAGGTATTTCAAACCACCTTTTCCCCGATCGCTAGGGCAGCGGGGTCCCGAGAAGCGGTGAATCGTACGGTGTTTGGTGACAATCCGCCGCTCTCGATGACCATTCACCTGCTGACGCCGGCGCTGAATTGACCAGGAGTGCCGGTTTCGGGGTACGC
>CAMDQY010000239.1 GCA_945906005.1 Novosphingobium sp. Chol11
GGATAACTGGGTCAAGGCGGAGGCGGCCGGTCGCCTTCGTGATGTCCGTGGCAAAGCCGTGACCGCTGAACAGATGGAGATCGCGCGGGGTCAGCCAGGTCACGCGCAGCGCGCCGATCACAAACGCGAGCGTAAACACCGCGCCCCAATATGCCGTGGCTGCCTTGATCGTCCGCATGCTCGCCAATCCATTCCGCTCGTAACGCCAATCCCCTACCGCACACACCTCTATCCCGGCCAGCTATGCGCTGCCGGGCTTGGCAAGGGGAACGATGACCGGCGTGGGGTTGCCGCATTTCATGCCCGGACTCGACGACGCTTGGGTATTCGAGAGAAATCTAAGTGCGTCGAGATTTGATGCCGCCGGCCGAGGTTCCCTGCTCCAGCTGGTCGATGCGACGGAACAGGAAACAGTCGTGGCGGCGTGCCATTGCGAACCTTCGGCTTTTGCATGCCTGGACGCCCGCGCCGATCATCTCCCCCGCCCCTGCGCCCTTGCGGGACGCAGACCGCGGGACGGTCCATCCCATGCGCCTGCAGCCGCACCGGACGCGAGGGGGCATATGCGATTCGCGCGGGTGTAGGAAAATGGTTTTTCTTGCCCGCTTCCCTTCCGCGCCCGCCCCGCTAGTCTCGCACTAAAGAATCGGGAGAGAACCGCATGCTCAAAGGCGAGAAGATCCTCATCACCGGCCCCGCGGGCCAGATCGCCACGCCGATCACCAAGGCACTGGCGAAAGACAACGACGTGTGGGGGATCGCCCGGTTCAGCCAGCCGGGCAGCCGCGAGGAGGTGGAAAGCTGGGGCGTCACCACCCGGCAGGTCGAGCTGGGCACTGACCAGTTCGGCGACCTTCCGCAGGATTTCACCGTGCTGCTGCATCTTGCCGCCTATATCTCGCCCGGCAATGACTATGAGAGCGCAATTCGGGTCAACGCCGAGGGCACCGGCCTGCTGCTCAGCCATTGCCGCTCCGCCAAGAAGGCGATGGTGATGACCACCAGCTCGGTCTACGCGCCCAACCCCGACGGCATGCATCTCTACAAGGAGGACGATCCGGTCGGCGACGGCGGCCTGCCCGGCATGCAGACCTACGGCATCTCCAAGCTGATGGAGGAGGGCGTGGCGCGCACCTGCGCCCGGCTGTTCGGACTGCCCGTGGTGATCGCGCGGATGAATTCGGCCTATGGCGACAACGGCGGCCTGCCCAGCCACCACCTCGCCAACCTGCTCAAGGGCGAGACGATCCGCCTGCGCTCCAACCCCAACGGCTACAGCCCGATCCATGAGCGCGATATCGTCGATCAGGTCGAGGGCGTGCTCTCGGCGGCCTCGGTGCCCGCCACCATCGTCAACTGGTGCGGCGACGAGGCGGTCTCCGCGCAGGACATGATCGCCTATATGGCCGAGCTGACCGGGCGCGAGGCGAAGATCGAGTATTACTCGGCGCCCTTCGCCCAGCCGGGGGTCGCCTGCGATCCGGCCAAGCGCATCGCGCTGACCGGGCCGGGCAAGGTGTCATGGCGCGAGGGCATCCGCGCGATGATCGAGGCAAGGCATCCCGAGGCTTTGGTCGGCTAGAGCATCGTGCGAAAAAGTGGGAACCGGCTTTTTCGCAAAAAACGATGCGACCACAAATATCTAGCAGCTAGGCCGCCATCAGGCCGCCGCCGTTGAGGTTGACCGCCTGGCCGTTGATCCAGCCAGCCTCCTCGTCGGACAGCAGGAACGAGACCAGCGAGGCGACGTCCTCCTCGCTGCCGTGGCGGCTGCTGGGTGTGGACTTGAGCATGGCCTTGCGCTCGGCTTCGCTGGTGTTGATCATGATCGCGTCGGTGAGGATCACGCCGGGGCAGACGCAGTTGGCGCGGATGCCTTCCTTGCCCCAGCGGTCGGCGACGTGGCGCATCAGCCCGTTGAGCCCGGCCTTGGCGATGTAATAGCTCATCCGCATCGGGGCCGATCCCTTGGACGCGCCCGACGAGGTATAGACGATCGAGCCGCCGCCGGTGTTCAGCATCTCGGGAATGGCGAAGCGGCTGCACAGCAGGTGGCCACGCAGCGAGACCTTGTGCATCCGGTCGAACACCGCAAGGTCGGTGGTGACGCAGTCCTTGTCCTCGAGGTTGCGCTCGCGGTCGGTGGCGTTGACGTGCATCAGGTCGAGCCGGCCATATGCAGCGACGACGCGCGCCACGGTGTCGCTGACCGATGCTTCCTCGGTGATGTCGAAGCCCAGCGCCAGGCCAGTTCCGCCTTCGGCCTTGATGGCGTCGATCAGGCTTGCCGCGCCCGCCTCGTTGACATCGGCGACGACGACTGTCGCGCCTTCGCTCGCGAGCTGCCTCGCGGTCATCGCGCCCATGCCCGTCGCGCTTCCGGCGCACAGCGCTACCTTGCCTTCGTGCCGTCTCATCGCTGCTCTCCCGCTTACTATCGGGGCCAACCTAGCCAATCGGGGCGCAAGGGCAATCGGGATGAAGGATCAGAACTGGTCGGCAGGCAGCAGGTGGGCGCAGGGCGCGCCCCAATCGTCCTGCCGCAGCGCGATGTGATCGGCGAGATTATCAGCGACTTCGCGCAGGTGTACGCGCTGTTCATCGCGCGACGAGTCGGACGCGCGGATCAGCGCAATCTGGTGTGCGGACAACGCCTTGTTCAGGTCCATCTCACGAACTCCGTCGATAGCGGAGGAACGGGCAACTTTTCTGGCGCTATTATACCATGCAATCGGCAAATCGCGAAATCACGCGGGTCAGGCGTTTGCCCGGACTTCGGAAGCTCGAACATAGTCCAGCGAGGTGCGCAAGTCATCTGGGGGATAGGGCCTCGAGCGGGCAGCGTGAAACCTCAAGCACTTCGCCCGCTCTATCTGTTTGTGATCGCATCGTCATTCGCGAAAAACCGGTTCCCAGCCTTCGACAGGCTCAGTACATGATTTTTTGGCCCGATGCTCTCACCCGCCACCAGTCCGAGCGCTTGCCCCGCCATGGCTCGGCCAGACCCTCGGCGATCAGCACCGCCCCAAGGCTGCGTCCGTCGCGTCGAACCTCGCGCAGTAGCCGCCCATAACGGTCGCGCTCACGGTCAGCGGCGACAAGTTCGATACGCCCGCCGTTGAGCAGCGCCGTAAGCCGCAGCTTCGCCCTTTGGCCAAGCGCGGCGTCGTAAGTGCAGCCGGGTTGCGAGGTCTCGGGCGCGTTGATGTCGGAAATGCGGATCTTTTCGCCTTGGAGCCAGAAGGTATCGCCATCGACCACGCAAGTGATGCGCGGGGCGCTGGAGCACAGCGTGAACGTGGCGGCGGGAGCGATAAGGGCAGCGGACATGGTGAGCAGCCATGGCCAGATCGGCCCAAAGCCACATCGGGAAAACTACCTATCCTAGAGCGGTTTTCGACCGTTATGAATCGTCGAGGGATTCCCACTGAGCGTGATTTCTGATTCAGAATCCGTGCTGGTGAAGGAGGCCGGCATGGATGGGCCAACCACTATCGATGGATTTGCGCAGACGGCTTTTGGCGGCGATTGAT
>CAMDQY010000240.1 GCA_945906005.1 Novosphingobium sp. Chol11
GGCAATCATCCTTGCATGCTGGCCGATGACATCCAGAGGACCGACCCGGTCGGCGTCGCCGATATAGAACCAGGCGGGCGCGAAGGTGAGCCAATAAAGGCAGATCGGCAACAGGCCGAGCCATGCAAAGGCTTCGACGAGCGAAATCCGGGCCACCCGCTCGTCGCCGCGCACTCGTAACGCAAGAAATGCAAGGCCCGGCAGCACCGCGAGCGGCACCGCGCTCCATTTCGAACCCATGGCGAGACCCAAAGCCACGCCTGCGGCCAAAAGGCGAAGCCGCGGCCTCTCGCTTTCGAGCGCGGCGGCGAATTGCCACAGCCCGACGAGTGCGAGGCTCGCGGCAAACATGTCGAGCATGGCGATTCGGCTCTGAACGAACCACATGAAATTGCTCGCGAGCAGCAGCATGGCAAACATGCTTGCCGCGCGTCGCCTGCTCAGGTGCCAGACCAGTCGCCCGAAGGCGAACAGGCCAAATGCGCCCGTAAATGCTGATGGCACCCGCCAGGCAAGCGAATGGTCACCGAACAGAGCGATCGAGGCCGCCAGCACTTCCTTGGCAAACAGAGGGTGCTCGCGGTTGGCAGGCATCAGCGACAGCAGGTGCCGTGCTGCAGGGACATAGTGGGTTTCGTCGAAATAGGGCTTGGACGGCACGCCGAGGCCGATCAGCAGGAGCGCGAGGAAGGCAAACGCCAGTCCGGCGCACCAGGCGAGGGGATCGTTTTCCTGTTCGCCTGGTAACCGCATCGACGCCTGCATAATTAGCATGCCGGAGCCGAGCAATCGCTATTGCTTGCGCGATAGAGACTGTGCTTTTAGAGGCCGAACGATCCGAAAACCGCCTTTGGCGGGATTTCGGATCAGACAAAGGCAACTTCATGAAAAGAACCACCGGACAGGACCGTTCCGTCACTTCGAAATGGCGCCCCGCAACCCAGGCAGTGCGCGGCGGCACATGGCGTTCGGAACAAGGAGAGACGAGCGAAGCGCTGTTCCTCACCTCGGGCTATTCCTACGACAGCGCGGAAGAGGTTGCCGCGCGATTCCAGGGCGAAGCGGTGGGAATGGTCTATTCGCGCTTCCAGAATCCTTCGCTGGCGATGCTCGAAGAACGCATCGCCCTGATGGAAGGTGCAGAGTCGTGCCGCGTGCAGGCATCGGGCATGGCGGCGATGACCACAGCGCTGCTGTGCCAACTTTCGGCGGGCGATCATATTGTCGCAGGGCGCGCCGCCTTCGGCTCGTGCCGCTGGATCGTCGATAACCTGTTCCCGCGCTTCGGGATCGAGAAGACAATCGTCGATGCGCGCGACAACCAGGCCTGGGAAGCCGCGATTCGGCCCAATACCAAGGTGTTCTTTTTCGAGACCCCGGCGAACCCGACGATGGACGTGGTCGATCTGGAATACGTTTGCGGTCTTGCCAGATCGCGCGGGATCGTAAGCGTGGTAGACAACGCATTCGCTACCGCCGCGCTCCAGCGCCCCCTGGAATTCGGGGCGGATGTGGTGGCCTATTCGGCGACCAAGCTGATGGAAGGGCAAGGCCGCGTGCTGCTCGGTGCGGTTTGCGGCAGCGCCGAATTCATCAACGATGTGCTGCTGCCGTTCCAGCGCAACACCGGCCCGGTCGCCTCGCCGTTCAATGCCTGGGTGGTGCTGAAGGGACTCGAAACGCTGGGCCTGCGGGCACACAAGCAGAGCGAAAACGCGATGCTGGTGGCGAAGTTCCTTGATGGGCGCGGGGTGAGAATGCTCTTTCCCGGACTGCCTGGCCATCCGCAGCACAATCTGGCGGCAAGGCAGATGGACAAGTTCGGCAATATCTTCAGTTTCGTTCTGAAGGACCGGGCGCAGGCTTTCGCGATGCTCAACGCGATGGAGCTGATCGATATTTCGAACAACATCGGCGATTCGAAGAGCCTCGCCTGTCATCCTGCCAGCACCACCCATAACAACATGGGGCCGGAGGGCCGCGCCGAAGCCGGGGTGGAAGAGGGCATGCTGCGGCTCAATGTCGGGCTCGAAGACCCCGACGACCTGATCGAGGACCTCGATCAGGCGCTCGCCAAGGCGGGTCTGTAACGCCAGCCGAGCCTGTTGTGCAAAACGGCAACCGCAGCGCGGTTGTCGTCTGGATATTTCGCCGCTAGGCTGGCCAGGTCATGAAGGAACTCTTCCAGCATACCGCCATCACCGATGGCATCGTCGTGCGCGTCGCGGTCAATTTTCTGCCCGAACAGTCGCGCATCGAGGCGGGCAAGTGGTTCTGGGTCTATCATATCCGTATCGAGAACGATTCGGACCAGCCGGTACAGCTGATAACCCGCCACTGGCGGATCACCGACGGCAGCGGCTCGGTCAACCTCGTCGAGGGCGATGGCGTGGTCGGCGAACAGCCGATGCTCGCGCCCGGCCAGTCGCACGACTACGTTTCGGGTTGTCCGCTGCCGACTTCGCACGGCTCGATGGAAGGGCACTATACGTTTCGCGGCGAGGATGGCCGCGATATCCGCGCCACAATCCCGTTCTTCCCGCTCGCCGCTCCCGCAGCGGCCGGGGCATCGGGCGTGAACCTGGTGCCCAAGAACAAGCCGTGAGCGCGCGAGCGCAGCGATGAAGCGCACGCACCTGCCGCTCAATGCCCTGCGGGTGTTCGATGCCGCCGCGCGGCACCTTTCGTTCACCCGCGCCGCCGACGAGCTTGCCGTCACCCCCGCTGCGGTCGGCCAGCAGATCCGCGCGCTTGAGGATGTGCTGGGCGTTGTGCTGTTCCGCCGCACCAGCAAGGGCCTCGAACTGACCGACGAGGCGCAGGCTGGCCTCAGCGCGCTGCGCACTGGCTTTCTCCATTTCGAGGAAGCGGTGCAGGCGATGCAGGCGGGCCAGTCGAGCCACGTCTACACCATTGCCGGACCGCGCGAATTCGTTGCCGCCTGGCTCGCGCCGCGCCTTGCCGCGTTCCGCAGGGACAACCCGCAGGCACGCTTTGTCATCGTCGATGGCGACATGACAGATTTCACCGAGGCCAACCTCGACCTCGCGATCCGCTGGACCGAGGGACCGGGTGACATGGAAGGCGCGCCGCTCGGGCCGCCCGAGCGGGTGACTGTGGGCGAGGGTGAGTGGATCGGCTGGCCGGGTGATGTGAGCGATGAGGTCGGCGACACGGATGCCGCGCCCGCCGTCATGGTCAGCGATGCCGGGCAGGCGGTCGCCGCCGCGCTCGCGGGAATGGGCCGCGCGCGGGTGCCCGCGCTGCTGGTTGCAGGCATGGCGGAATCAGGCCTGATCGATGTTACCGGCAAGACCGAGCCATGCCGGCGCGGCTACTGGCTGGTCGCCCCGCGTCCGCAATGGCGGCAGAAGAAGGTGCAGGCGCTAGTGGCGGCGCTGACGACGGGGTGAAAAATCTGCGGCACCCCGGGCTTGACCTGGAGTCCGGCTTAACTTCAGTTGGAGCGCAGGAGCACCATGCCTGAGTCCAAAGCCAATC
>CAMDQY010000241.1 GCA_945906005.1 Novosphingobium sp. Chol11
ACTGGTTCCCGAAGATGAGCGGCCGGATGCACTCCGAGTTTCTCGCGCACCTCCATTTCTGGGTGTTCTTCGTCGGCGTGAACACGATCTTCTTTCCGCAGCACTTCCTGGGTCTGCAGGGCATGCCGCGTCGCTATCCCGACTATGCCGAGGCGTATTCGTATTGGAACGAAGTCTCATCGATCGGCTACCTCATCATGGCTGCCTCGATGGTGATCTGGTTCATCAACATTATCTACGCCTATACCGCTGGCAAAAAGGCCGAAGGCAACTACTGGGGCGAGGGTGCGACCACGCTCGAATGGACGCTGTCGAGCCCGCCGCCGTTCCACCAGTACGAGACGCTGCCGGTAATCGACGACAAAGTGCACGCGCACTGATGCGCGTGCGGCCTGCCCCCGAGCGGGGGCGGGCCGGTGCGGCACCTTGCGCGATAAGGATCAAGTCGTGACGCAAAGCGTGAGCCTTCAACTCCCGACCGATTGGCGCGATTTCCTCGCGCTGACCAAGCCGCGCGTGATGAGCCTGGTGGTGTTCACCGGGATTTGCGGAATCATTGCGGCGCCAGAGCGCATCCACCCGGTTCTCGCCTTCACCGCGATACTGTGCATCGCGATCGGTGCCGGCGGCGCGGCCGCGCTCAACCAGTGGTGGGAAGCCGATCTCGACGCCGGGATGAAGCGCACCGCCGCACGGCCGCTGCCCTCGGGCCGCATGAACACGATCGAGGCGCGCGATTTCGGCGTCGCCCTGTCGGTTGGCTCGGTGCTGCTGATGGGCTTGGCGATCGGCTGGCTGGCAGCGGTAATTCTCGCGATTTCGATCGTCTATTATGCGGTGATCTACACGATCTGGCTCAAGCCGCGCACCCCGCAGAATATCGTTATTGGCGGCGGCGCTGGCGCCTTTCCGCCGCTAATCGGCTGGGTCGCGGCGACCGGCGAGATCACGCTGATGCCGGTCCTGCTGTTCGCAATCATCTTCTTCTGGACGCCGCCGCACTTCTGGGCGCTCGCGCTGTTCGTCAAGAGCGACTACGCCAAGGTCGGCATTCCGATGATGCCGGTGGTCGCAGGTGAGCGGGCGACCCGCCGACAGATCCTCGCCTATGCCGCGCTGCTCTTGCCGCTCAGCATGGCGCCATGGTGGGTCGGCGGTACCGGATCGGTATATGGCATTTCGGCGCTGGTCCTGGGCCTCGTGTTCCTTGCGTTGTCGGCGCGGGTCGGCCTACGCGAGGCTGCGGACGGCGATACGATGAAGCCCGAAAAGCAGCTGTTCGCCTGGTCGGTGATCTATCTGTTCGCCTTGTTCGCCGCGCTGGTGACGGACCGGCTGATTCTGGCCTAGGCTTCTTGCATGACCGACAACCTCCCGCCCGATCCTGAAGAAATTAGCCGCATCCAGCGCAGCCGCAACAACGTCCTTGGTGTGCTGCTCGGCGCGTTCGTGGTGCTCATATTCTTCATCTCGCTGGCCAAGATGGGCTGATCGCGATGAACGCCGCGTCAATCAGCCTCGACCACAGGAACCGGCGCACTGCCCTGATCTTCTCGGCGATTGCAGCCGCGATGCTAGGTCTCGGGTTTGCTTCGGCCCCGCTATACCGGTTGTTCTGCCAGGTGACCGGCTTTGGCGGCACCACCCAGCGCGTAAGTGAAGCCGAGGCGGCCACCGTCACTGCCAGTGCCAAGACCATCACAGTGCGTTTCGATGCCAATGTCGAGCGCGGCTTTCCGTGGCTGTTCCGGCCCGAGCAGGTCAAGGACACGGTCAGCATCGGCGCGCGCGATATGGCGATTTTTACGGCCAGGAACTTGTCGGACCAGCCGGTCACCGGCACGGCCACTTTCAATGTCGAGCCGGCCTATGTCGGGAAGTATTTCGACAAGGTGCAGTGCTTCTGCTTTACCGAGCAGACACTCAAGCCCGGTGAGGAAGTGCGCATGCCGGTAGTCTACTACGTCGACCCGGCAATCCTTGACGACACGGACGCCAAGGATGTCGAATCGATCACGCTCAGTTATACCTTCCACCCGATAGTGGGCGGCACCGCGAATGGGGTGGACCGCGCCGTATCGGGGAGTTAAGGGGCGAGCAGCAACGCTTGATGACCACGGATTTGCAGTCTAATCTATAGGGGACTACGGGGCACATGGCCGGAAAAGTAAACCACGATTATCACATCCTGCCGCCAGACATCTGGCCGGTAATCGGGGCGTTTGCGGCGCTCTCGTTCACCAGCGGCATGGTGTTGTTCATGCATGAGCTTTCGGGCTGGCCGATCGTCATGGGCCTCGGCATCGCGGGACTGATCGCGACGTTTTTCTCGTGGTTCTCGAACATCGTCAACGAAGCGCACGCTGGTCATCACACCCCGGT
The DNA here is from genome assembly GCA_945906005.1 of Novosphingobium sp. Chol11. GTDB lineage: Bacteria > Pseudomonadota > Alphaproteobacteria > Sphingomonadales > Sphingomonadaceae > Novosphingobium. The sequence continues at coordinate 2,383 of CAMDQY010000241.1, forward strand.
GGTGCAGCTGCACCTGCGCTACGGCATGATCCTGTTCATCGCTTCGGAAGTGATGTTCTTCGTCGGTTGGTTCTGGTCGTTCTTCGATTTCGCGCTGTTCCCCGACACCTTGTCCGAAGTGGTGGGCGGGCAATTCCCGCCCAAGGCGATAGAGGCGGTGATGGATCCGTTCGATCTGCCGCTGCTCAACACGCTGATCCTGCTGTGCTCGGGCACCACCGTGACCTGGGCGCACCATTGCCTGATCCACGGCGACCGTGAGGGCCTCAAGAAAGGCCTGTGGCTGACGATCCTGCTCGGCCTGCTGTTCACCTCGATCCAGGCATACGAATATGCCAATGCGCCGTTCGGATTTGGCGGCAACACTTATGGCTCGGCGTTCTACATGGCGACCGGTTTCCATGGCTTCCACGTCATCGTAGGCACGATCATGCTGATCGTCTGCCTGGTGAGGACCTGCAAGGGCCACTTCACCCCGCGCCAGCACTTCGGTTTCGAAGCGGCTGCGTGGTATTGGCACTTCGTCGACGTGGTCTGGCTGTTCCTGTTCATCGCGGTCTATGTCTGGGGTGGCTGGGGCGCTCCGATCCACTGATGGATCAATCTCATTCCGATAACGAAGGGCAGCCGGGGCTCGTTCCGGCTGCCCTTTTCAGTTTATGTCCGCGCTGTGGCGCGCGCACGCTGTTCGCTGGGCTGGCCAGCTTCGCCCCCAAGTGCCGCGCCTGCGGACTCGACTTTGCGCAGTTCAATGTCGGCGATGGGCCTGCCGCGTTCCTTACCATGGTGATCGGCGCGCTTATTGTCGGACTGGCCCTGTGGGTGCAGCTCGCCTTCGAGCCGCCGTTCTGGGTCCATGTGATGCTGTGGGTGCCTTTGACTGCCGCGGCGGTCATCTGGGGCCTGCGCGCAGGCAAGGGGGCGCTGCTGGCCGCCGAATACCAGCGCGGCGCCAAGGAAGCAGGCGACAGCGACCTGCGCGGCGACTGATGCTACGCCGTCTGCCGATCCTGCCGACGATCGTGGTGCTGCTCGCCGTTGGCGTGATGCTACGTCTCGGTCTGTGGCAACTTGACCGACTTGAGCAGAAAGAATCGATGCT
>CAMDQY010000242.1 GCA_945906005.1 Novosphingobium sp. Chol11
AACCAGTTTGTCGAACTTGGCGGCAAGGTCGTCGCTGCCATGATCAAGCGCAGCGCGGGCGATGTCGAAACCGCGAGCGTCGTGTCGATGGAAGATATCGAAAACCTGATCAAGGAACTGTAAGCTGATGGAACCGCATATGTTCGACCTTACTGGCATGAACGCCCTCGTCACCGGCGGCAGTGGCGGGATCGGCTCGGCCATCGCCCGCTCGCTGGCGCAGCAGGGCGCACGCATCGCCGTCTCGGGCTCCAATGCCGAGAAACTGCGCGTGTTCCGCGACGAGCTCGACGAGCACACGCCGCAGCATCTTCAGCAGGTCGATCACGTCGCGATCGCCTGCGACCTGTCGAAGGCGGAAGAGGTGGAAAAGCTGGTCCCCGCCGCGGTCGATACGCTGGGCAGCCTGGACGTGCTCATCAACAATGCCGGGATCACCCGCGACAATCTCGCCCTGCGGATGAAGGACGAGGAATGGGACGCGGTGATCCGCATCAATCTCGAGGCCGCATTCCGGCTGATGCGCGCCGCTGCGCGGCCGATGATGAAGGCGCGGTTCGGGCGGATCATCACCATAACCTCGGTGGTTGGCGCGACCGGCAATCCCGGCCAGATGAACTATGCCGCCGCCAAGGGCGGGCTCACCGCCATGTCCAAGAGCCTCGCCCAGGAACTCGCCACCCGGAACATAACCGTGAACTGCGTTGCGCCCGGCTTCATCCGAACGGCGATGACCGAAGTGCTTGGCGAGGATCAGAAAGCGGCGCTCAATGCCCGGATACCGATGGGCCGGATGGGCGAGGGTGAGGACATCGGCGCGGCCTGTGCCTACCTTGCAAGCCGCGAGGCGGGTTATGTCACCGGACAGACGCTGCACGTCAACGGCGGCATGGCGATGATGTCCTGAGGTTCCAACTGAACTTCGAATGTCAAACGGCACAAATCGGGCGAATTATCCCCAGAATCTCCCCGTTCTCCTGACGTTCGCCTTGCCGCAGTCCAGTCCGTCGCTAAGGAGAGTGGTCCAGGCTTTCGACAAGGAACGATTCCGAGCCGAGAAGGGGGACGAAGACAGGTCATGAAGGCAACAATCGAGCGCGCGACCCTGTTGAGGTGCCTCTCCCACGTCCAGTCGGTTGTCGAGCGCCGCAACACCATTCCGATCCTCTCGAACGTGCTGATCGAGGCATCGGCGGACGGTTCCCTGCGGATCATGGCGACCGACCTCGACCTGCAGGTCGTCGAACGGCTGAGCGCAAAGTCGGTGGAAACCGCCGGCGCGATCACCGTATCGGCGCACCTGCTGTTCGACATCGCGCGCAAGCTGCCCGAGGGCAGCGAAGTCAGTCTGGATGCAGCCGAAAACCGACTGGTGGTTAAAACCAATCGCAGCCGGTTCACCCTGCCGACTCTGCCGCGAGATGATTTTCCCGTCATCGTCGAAGGCGAGCTTCCAACCAGCTTCGAAATTCCGGCGGCGACGCTCGCCCAACTTATCGACCGCACGCGCTTCGCCATTTCCACCGAGGAAACGCGTTATTATCTCAACGGCATCTTCCTTCACGTCTCGGACGACGAGTTGAAGGCGGCTGCGACCGACGGACACCGCCTTGCCCGCTACACGCTCAAGCGCCCCGATGGGGCCGAGGGCATGCCCGACGTGATCGTGCCGCGCAAATGTGTGGCCGAATTGCGCAAGTTGCTCGAGGAAGCGCTCGACAAGAACGTCGAGGTCGATCTTTCCGCGTCCAAGATCCGTTTCACACTTGGCGGCGAGAATGGCGTGGTGCTGACCAGCAAGCTGATCGACGGCACTTTCCCCGATTACACCCGCGTGATTCCGACCGGTAACGACAAGCTCCTGAGGCTTGATCCCAAGAGCTTCTTCGAGGGCGTGGACCGCGTGGCGACAATCGCCACCGAAAAGACCCGCGCAGTCAAGATGGCGGTCGAGACCGACAAGGTGACGCTCTCGGTCACTTCGCCCGACAACGGCAATGCGGCGGAGGAACTGGCTGCCGAATATGGCTCCGAAGGGATCGAGATCGGCTTCAACGCCAATTATCTCAAGGATATCCTTGGCCAGATCGACGGAGACAGCGTGGAAATCCACCTCGCCGACGCTGGCGCACCAACGCTGATCCGGCAAGACGAGAAGAGCCCTTCGCTCTTCGTGCTGATGCCGATGCGAGTGTGACCGGCATTACCGGGCAAACCATGAAAGCCATGACCATCCGCTCGCCGGGTGGTCTCGACAATCTGGTGCTGGTCGACCGCCCGGTGCCCAAACTAGGTTCCGGCGAAGTGTTGATCCGGGTGCGGGCAAGCTCGCTCAACTATCACGATTACGTCGTCGCGGCTGGCATCATGCAGGTGCAGGACGGCGTTGTCGCGATGTCCGATGCGGCAGGAGAAATCGTTGGGGTCGGCGCCGGGGTCGGCGAGTTCGCTCCCGGAGACCGGGTCATGTCGCTGTTCTACCCCGCCTGGCAAACCGGCGCACCCGACAATGATTACAACAAGTTCAAGCCGGGCGAGAATTGCGACGGCTATGGTGCGGAGTATGTCGTGATTCCGGCAAGCTGGGTCACGCGCATGCCTGCAGGATACGACTTTTGCGAAGCCGCATCCTTGACCTGCGCGGGCCTGACGGCGTGGGCTGGCGTGGCGCGGGACGGCGGTATCGATGCGAACAGCACCGTGCTCGTGCAAGGCACCGGCGGCGTATCGATGTTCGCGCTTCAATTTGCCAAGGCACTTGGCGCGAAAGTGATTGCGACATCGTCATCGGATGAGAAGATCGAGCGATTGAAGCGGCTTGGCGCGGATCATTGTATCAATTACCGCGACGTTCCCGACTGGGGACGGGTGGCGCGTGAAATCACCGGCGGACGAGGCGTCGATCTGGTTGTCGAAGTCGGCGGCGGAGGCACGTTCGCGCAATCGGTCGACGCCTGCCGCACCGGCGGGAGGATCTCGTTGATCGGCATCATGGGCGGAATGGGCGGCGATGTTCCGCTCGCCAAGGTGTTCGTGAAACAGATCACCGTGTTCGGGCTTGCGGTCGGCAGCCGAGACGATCAGATCGCGATGATCGAGCAAATCGAACGCGATGGCATCCGTCCGGTGATCGATAGTTCCTTTCCGCTTGCCGAACTGGCGCAGGCCTATCGGCATCAGGAGAGCGGCAAACACTTCGGGAAAATCTGCATCACGATTTGAATTGGCCGAGGGGAGGGACCGAGTTGTCAGTTTCCACAGATGAATGCCTGACGATTCGCGTCGCCGACCGCGTCGCTTGGGTCACGATTCTTCATCCTCCTATGAACCTGCTCGATTCAGTGATGATCGGAGCGCTCGGCCGTGCGACAAAGTCACTGGGCGAAGATCCCGGCGTCGGTGCAGTCGTGATCCAGAGCGGCGATCCCGATTTCTTTATTGCCCATGCAGACAT
>CAMDQY010000243.1 GCA_945906005.1 Novosphingobium sp. Chol11
AGGTTCTGGCCACATGGCCAGTCTTCTCAGCATGGCGCAGCACCTTGAGCTTGCGCTGAATGTCGCGGTCTTCCTTGGTCATTGGATCCATCCTCCTGGCTGCCTATCAGCAGCATGAAAGATGTCCCGCGAGTCTGTACAGCCCTACATATGAACAGAAAAATGGTGCCCAGAAGAGGACTCGAACCTCCACGCCCTTGCGAGCGCCAGCACCTGAAGCTGGTGCGTCTACCAATTCCGCCATCTGGGCACGGGCGGCACCTTGCTGGCACCGCGGGTAGGTGGGCGCCGATAAGGGGTGGCCATTGGCTTGTCAACGACGCACTCGAGCAAGTGCGCATGACCGGTTGCGCCTCAGCTTGTCAGGGCGCGCCCGGATGTGGCAATGCGCTGACGCCATATCACTTCGCCGAGAATCCCGTCAGAGCAGGCGGAAGCCGGCCTCACGCAAGGATCGCAGCGGACCATGAGCATTTCAGACAGCGAGGAACTATCCGGCAAGATCGTTACCGTACTTGGCGGCAGCGGCTTTTTCGGACGGCATCTGGCGCAGGAACTGCTTGCGCGCGGCGCGCGGCTGCGTTTGGCTTGTCGCAACCCCGAGCGTGCCTACTCCCTGAAGCCGCTCGGTAATCTTGGCCAGATCACCCGGGTTCGATGCGACGTTACAAAGCCGCAAAGCCTCGCTGCGGCGCTTGCGGGAGCGGACATGGCAGTCAACCTCGTCGGCGCATTCGATGGCGATCTCGATGCACTGCAGGGCGAGGGTGCGGGCCGCATTGCCAAGGCCGCGGCGGACGCGGGCGTCGCAAGCTTCGTGCATGTCTCGGCAGTCGGGGCAGACGCTGCTTCCGCCGTCGACTATGCGCGGACCAAGGCAGAGGGCGAGGCTGCGGTCGGCGCCGCCTTTCCCGGTGCCACGATCGTGCGACCCTCGTTGCTGTTCGGGCCCGATGATAACTTCGTGCAGATGTTCGCACGGCTGATCGCGATGTTCCCGGTGCTGCCGGTGTTCGGACCCGAAGCGAAGCTCCAACCGGTGTTCATCGACGATGCCGCTGCGGCGGTCGTCGCGATCCTGTCCGACCCGGACAAGCATGGCGGCAAGACCTTCGAGCTTGGCGGACCCGAAGTGATCACCATGCTCGATCTCAACCAGCGCATCGCCAAGGCGCAGCGCCGCAAGCGGGGCTTCATCGAGCTACCCGATGCGGTTTCGGCGGCATTTGCGGCAGCGACCGGCTGGCTGCCCGGTGCGCCGATCACTTCCGACCAGTTTGCCCTGCTGAAGGCAGGCAACGTCGCGTCGGGCAAGAAGCCAGGCTTCAAGCAGCTTGGCCTGGTGCCGCGCCCGCTTGGCCTGTTTCTCGATCGCTGGATGGTGCAATACCGCAAGCACGGCAGGTTTGGAGCAGCGCAAGGCGCTTGAGAAGCTCATACCTCCCGCCCGTCCTCCCCGCCCGGCCGCCAAATCTACCGGTATTGTTGGTGGGCGGGCGGGGAGGAGGGGCGGGAGGAGCATGGGTTCGCGACAACGAACCTGGAGATCAGGCGTCGATCTCGCCGTAGTTCTCTGGTGGCTGGATCCCTTCCATCCGTTCCGACAGCAATGGCCGGAAACTGGGCCTCGACTTGATCCACAGGTACCAGCTTCGCGCCTGCTCGTGCGTCGACCAGTCGAGCCCGCCGAGATAGTCCGCCACCGAGATCTGCGCGGCGGCGGCAAGGTCGGCGAGCGTCAGGGTCGATCCGGCCAGCCAAGGTCGATTGTCGATCAGGTAATCGACATAATAGAGATATTCGTGCGCCAGCCTCATCGCATCGCGCAGCAACCGCGAATCAGGCGGATGGCTATCGATCTTGAGGCGCTTCTTCATGCGTTCGAGCAGCAGGGGCTGGGTCACGCCAGCATAGAACACCTCGTCGAACAGTGCGATCAGCCTGCGGATCTCGGCGCGCTGCGCCGCCGTACCGGCAATCAGCGGGGTCTTCTCGACGGTTTCCTCGAAATATTCGCAGATCGCCCTGCTGTCGATCAAAGTGATGTCGCGCTCGGGATCGTGAAGCACGGGGGTATGGCCCGCCGGGTTCATCTGCAGGAATTCGTCGCGCTCTTCCCACGGGTTTTCGCGCCACATCTCGTAGCCGATGCCCTTTTCGCTCATCAGCAGGCGAAGCTTGCGGCTGAACGGGCAGAGCGGGAACTGGTAAAGCTGCCACATGAGGCACGCTTTGCCCAAGGGGGCGCGCAGCGTCCAGTCCGGCGGGCAGACCGGGGTAGCGAATTCAAGTGGATAAACGGAGTGCTTAGTACTTCGGCATCGATTCGCGCATCGTGCGCGCCGTGCGTTCGAGCTCGGGCCTCATCGCCTCGGCTGCTGTGGCCAATGCGCCCATCGCCGACATCGCACGAGGCACATGCTCGACGATCTGCTCACGTAGCTTGTCATGATCGGCGCCGGCCAGATCGCCAAGCCGCGCGCGCGGGGCAGGTTGCGGGCTCGCCCACCGCTCGCCTTCTCGACCGCTTCGACCATCGGTGCGACCGGCATTTCGAGCACCGCATTGCTCATCGCCGAAAGCATTCCGGCAATGGCATACTGGGTCATCGGGTCATTGAGCTTTTCCGCGATCTCGGCGCCCTTGCCAGTGGTGTGCTGTTGATCGCGAGCGAAAACAGGCATCGGCGCAATCGCGAAGGTACAAGCGACAATGCCGAGGATTGCGGAACGAAGGTGCATGGCAGGCTCCAACGGTAAACTGGCGCGCTTATCTGACAGGCAAACGCTTTCCCCGTGCTGAACGCAGCCACGCTTTTCCGCAAGCCGTTTCGCGCATATGACGAATGGTATGTCTACGTCCTCCGAACCCACCATCGCCGTCGAAGAAGTATTTGCCGACGGACGGCACGAACCGGTTGCCCGGCAATGGATCGCCGAGGAACCGGTCGCGCTCGAATACAACGGCCTCGCTTACGCGGTTATGATGGCGACCCCGCAGGACCTCGAGGATTTCGCCACCGGCTTTGCATTGTGCGAAGGGCTGGCCGCGCAAGCGAGCGAGGTGCGAGAGTGCGCCGTAGCACAGACCGATCTGGGCTGGATCGTGCGTAGCACGCTCGATGGCCTCGGCGTCGAACGGATGGCGGAGCGGGTACGCACTCGCGTCGCCGAATCGAGTTGCGGTCTGTGCGGTATCGAGAACCTCGAGGCGGTGGCAAGGCCCCTGCCCTCGGTTGCAGCTCATGCGGCGCTCGATCCCGCCGCACTGTTCCGCGCACTGGGCGAGCTGGGCAAGCAGCAGGTGCTTGGCGCGCAGACCGGTGCTGCCCATGCGGCGGCCTGGGCCGATGTCGAGGGCCGGATCGGCTGCCTGCGCGAGGATGTTGGGCGGCACAACGCGCTCGACAAGCTGATCGGTGCTATGGCGCGCGAGGGCC
>CAMDQY010000244.1 GCA_945906005.1 Novosphingobium sp. Chol11
CGGCGATGGCGTCTGCGCTCGCCTCGCGCTAACTTAGGCCCAAACCTGACCGGGAGAGAAAATCATGCGCGCAGCCGTATTCACCAGCAACAGCGAACCGCTCGCGATCCGCGAGATCGAGCGTCCCCGCCCCGGCACCGGCGAAGTGGGATTGCAGGTCGCGCGCGTCGGTATCTGCGGCTCCGACCTTCATGTGAAGGAATCGGGCAGCCCTGCCTTGGCGGGGGTCGTCTTCGGGCACGAATTTGCGGGCGTCGTTAGCGAACTGGGAGAGGCGGCGGGCGACTGGCAGCTGGGCGACCGCGTCGTGTCGCTGCCCATCCATCATTGCGGCACTTGCGAGGCCTGCCTTCAGGACAAGATCGGGCTGTGCGAGCAGATCGTCTTTACCGGCTTCTCGCACGATCATTCGGGCGGATATGCCGAATATACGGTCGTGCCCACCCATTCGCTGCACAAGGTGCCCGAAGGCGTCAATTTCGACACTGCCGCTCTGGTCGAGCCGCTTTCGGTTTCTCGCCGGGCAGTATCAAGAACTCCGATCGGCAAGGACAGCGTGGTGCTGGTGATCGGCACAGGCCCGATCGGCACGGGCGTGATCCAGTTCGCAAAGATTGCCGGGGCGCGTACGGTGATCGTCTCGGAAATGTCGGCCGAGCGTCGCGAGCTGGCTCTTGCGATGGGGGCCGATGCGGCTGTCGATCCAACATCGTCGCCGCTGCTCGATTCGATTGTCGAGATTGCCGGAAAGCGACCCGACGTGGTGTTCGAGTGTGTCGGAGTGCCCGGCTTGATCCAGCAGGCAATCGAGGTTGCTGCCTACGAGGCGACGATCATGGTGGTCGGCGTCTGTTTCGACAAGGACCACTTGTATCCCAGCATGGCGGTGAAGCGCGAACTGACCATCGGCTTTTCCAACTGTTACACGCACGAGGATTTCACAGCAGTGCTCGATGCCATGGCGAGCGGTGCGCTCGATCCTTCGGCGATGCACACCTCGACCATCGGTCTGGATGCGCTTCCCGCCGTGTTCGAAGACCTGATGACCAACAAGTCGGGATGCAAGACCCTGATCGATCCGTCGGGCGGCGCGCTCTAACGCGCCCTAGACTACCAGGCGCGGCTGGCTTTCTTCCTTGCCCGCGCGGCGTTCCGCACAAACGACGCGATTCTTGCCGGCCTGCTTGGCTGCATAGAGCGCGGCATCGGCCAGCGGGATCACGTCGGCAGTGCCAGAAGCGGTCTCGGGAACGGTGGCGACGCCGATCGAAGCGCTGACGGGAACGCCATGCGCCTCGCCCAGCGATTCGATCCGCTGGCGCAGCGTTTCCGCCTTCTGGGCGACATCTTCAAGCCCGCAACTTGGCAGGATGACAACGAGTTCCTCACCGCCATAGCGGCTGACCACGTCGGAAGGGCGGAGCGCGGCGACAAGCTGCGCCGCGACATCGCGCAGCACCGCGTCGCCGTTGGCATGGCCGTTCTGGTCATTGAGGTTCTTGAAGTTGTCGAGGTCGATCATCACCACCGATGTCGCGGTGCCGGTGCGTTCGGCAAGGCTGATGAAGCGCTCAAGCGCGTCTTCATGTAACGGCGGTTGTATAGCCCGGTCAGCGGGTCGCGAAGCGACTGCGTGCGCAGTTTCTCCCGCAGGGCGAAGTTGGACAGCGCCAGCGACATCGAATCGGCAAGCGCGCGAGCGATCCTGCGAACTTCCTTCAATGCCCCGAAGGCATCGGGCGAATCAAGCGACAGCATGATGAGGCTATGGACCTGGCCGCGCGCCATCATCGGCACTTCGACGGTTGCGGTCGAGCCGACATGGTGCATGCAACACAGCGTATCCGAGCTGCGCGCATTGATGTGTGGCTTACCCCGCTTCAGCGCCCAGCAATTGCCGGGAAGCAGGGTTTCGCTCGGATCTAACGCCGCACCGACATTCCATTTCTTCGCGAGATCGAGCCGGTCGCGCGAGTTGTTGAATACGTACAGCGCACCTCCGAATTGCGGCAACAGGCGAAGGGTGGTGGCTTCGAGGATCGCACCTGCGTCCTCATGGTCCTCGGCCGCCTGCAGCATGTCCGTCATCGCGAACAGTTCTTCGATCTGCGTCCGGTTGTCCTGCGAAGCGAGGAAGACGGACTGGCTTTCGAGCCACTGGTCGCGCGCGACACGAACATAGTGGGCGAGCATCACGAGATTACCGAAGAACAACAGGAGCGCCGCTGAGTGAAGCGCCCAGTCATAGGGACCAGACGCGAAAAAGCTCGCAACTATGACGGCGCCGAAAGCAAGGTGAACGATTCCGAAAGAAACCGAACGCCAGTTCCTGAGATTGGCTAAAGATGAGAGGAGGTCGTTGTTGGACATGTTCCGCTTCGCGCCGAGGTCGAACGCCAAGCAATTACTTAGAAATGGTTAAAATGGAGTTTCCGCTCAGCCTGTGGAGATACCGAGGCAATCGATCGGCCAAGCGCGCTTAGAGCCTGATCCGAAACTAAGTTGAGTGGTATCAGCGGGTTAGCTTGACGCGAGCCCGAGTCATTGATTCAGGGGTTTTTGCGAAAACTTCCGGAGATCAACGATGTGGACCGATACCACTCGGGCGCAGTATGCCCGTGCGAACTTGGCTTTGCCAAGCGATTTGACCGATGGCGAATGGGCGCTGCTGGAGCCGTTCTTCCCGCCGCCTTCGTATGTTGGCAGGCCGCGCAAGTGGCCGCTCAGGCGGATTGTCGAGGCGATCCTCTACCTGCTGCGCGGTGGCCTGCCTTGGCGGATGCTGCCGCCGTGCTTCCCGCCGGTATCGACGGTGCGACGCTGGTTCTATCTGTGGCGGGACAACAAGCTTTGGCTGTCGCTCAATCATGCCCTGCTGCTGATTGCCCGGGAGAAGACGGGCCGCGAAGCCTCGCCAAGCGCCGGGGTGATCGACAGCCAAAGCGTCAAAACCACAGAAAGCGGCGGACCTCGAGGCTATGATGCGGGCAAGAAGATCAAGGGCCGCAAGCGCCACATCCTGACTGACACCGACGGCAATCTGGTCCACGCCGTGATCCACACTGCTGACATCCAGGACCGCGATGGTGCGACGCTGGTGCTGGCCGAAATCATCCGCCGCTTCCCGTGGCTGCGCCATGTCTTCGCCGATGGCGGCTATGCCGGAGACAAGCTCAGGGAGGCGCTGCGCCGGATCGGCAAATGGACTATCGAAATCGTCAAGCGCTCCGATACAGCCAAGGGCTTCGTCGTTCTCCCGCGCCGATGGGTCGTCGAACGAACCCTCGCTTGGCTGAACCGCAACCGTCGTCTCGCCAAGGACTTCGAGCAAACCATAGCCTCGGCTACCGCATGGCTGTTTATCGCTTCGATCCAACTCTT
>CAMDQY010000245.1 GCA_945906005.1 Novosphingobium sp. Chol11
ATCGCTCAGGTGCGCGCCGCCGGTCAGGCAGAAAGCCAGCCACGATTCGATGGTGCCAAGCGCCAGCCGCCCGGATATTGCCGCTCCGCCGACAGCTTCCTCGTTGTCGATCAGCCAGCGCATTTTGGTGGCCGAGAAATACGGATCGAGCACCAGCCCGGTGCGTGCCTGCACATCAGGCTCGTGCCCAGCATCGCGCAGCGCCGCGCACATATCGGCAGTGCGCCGGTCCTGCCAGACGATCGCGCGCGCGAGCGGCTCGCCGCTGACCTTGTCCCAGGCGACCACCGTCTCGCGCTGGTTGGCAATGCCGATCGCGGCAATGCGCCCTGGCCCGCCGATCACGCCAGCCACTTCGTGCATGGCGGCAAGCGTGAGATCGCGGATCTCGCCCGCATCGTGCTCGACCCAGCCGGGGCGCGGATAGAATTGCGTCACTTCGGCCTGCGACACCGCCAGCACCCTGCCGTCAGGCGCGAAGGCAAGCGCGCGGGTCGAGGTCGTGCCCGCATCGATCACCAGGATCACGTCGCCCGTTTGAGCCATCAAAGCATCCCTCACCCACTCCGCGCGGCTCGACATCGGCGCACGCGAAGCCCATATCATTGCAATGGACACAGACGCAGACAAGCCACCCTATGCTATTGCCGATCCGGTCGCGCCGTTTGTCCGGCGGGTGCTGGCGCGCAATCCATCGGCCTTCACTTATACCGGCACGCAAAGCTACCTCGTCGGCACCGAACGCGAGCTGGCGGTGATCGATCCCGGCCCCGGCGAGGAGGATCATATTGCAGCCCTTGTCCAAGGCATCGGTGCGGCCAAAGTCGTCGCGATCTGCTGCACCCATACCCACCGCGATCATTCGCCTGCCGCCGCCGCGCTTGCCGCGATCACCGGCGCTCCGATCCATGGTTGCTCGCCGCTCTCGATCAGCGACGACGGGCCGCGCATGGATGCCTCTTTCGACACCACTTACCAGCCCCATGGGGTGATGAGCGATGGCGACGATATTGGCGGCGACGGCTGGAAGCTGGAAGCCGTCCACACTCCGGGGCATACCTCAAACCACTTGTGCTATGCTCTCAATGGCTCGCAGGCGCTGTTCACCGGCGATCATGTCATGGGCTGGTCGACCACGGTGGTCTCGCCGCCCGATGGCGACATGACCGCCTATATGCAAAGCCTCACCAAGCTCTACGAACGTGAGGATAAAGTCTATTTTCCGGCGCACGGACCGCAGGTCGACAAGACGCGCCAATTTATCCGCTCGATGATCGGACACCGCCGCCAGCGCGAAAACCAGATCGTCAAGCTGATGGAACAGGGCACAGCCCGCATCCCTGACATGGTTCCGACCATGTACAAGGGCGTCGATCAGCGGCTCTGGCCCGCCGCCGAACGCTCGGTGCTCGCGCACCTGATCGACCTTGAGCGCAAAGGCAGAGCCGTGCGGAGCGGAGACCAATGGACGACAGCGTAAACGCGCCTCCTGCGCCCGAAGCACCCCCGATGAACCTCGCGCGAGTGCAAGGGGTGCCGTGGCTGCTGTTTATCCTGATGCTCGGTGTGGCCGCATGGCTCGGCACGAAGGCGTTCAGCCAAGACGATTTGGGCGATCCGGTGGCTGCGACGCTGACCGCTTTCGAAAAGCAGAACACGCTGACCGTGTTTAGCGCGGAACTCGCGCCAGTGGTTTCTTCCGAGGACAGCCGCCTGCTCGGCCTCGTCAACTCGCGGCAGGTTGCGGTTATCCCGGCGCGCGTCGACTATACGATCGACCTGTCCGAGATGGACGCCTCCCGGCTAAACTGGGACGCCGACAAGCAGGTGCTCACGTGCGCCTGCCGCCGCTCAAGGCCAGCAAGCCCAACCTCGACGAAGCTCGCGCGCAATATCTGCGCGAGGGCGTCTGGATTACCCGCGAAGCGCAGGACACGCTGAGCCGCAAGAACACGCGGGCGGCCGAGAAACTGGCGCTCGAACAGGCGGTCAACCCGGTGCTCAGCGGGCTTGCCCGCGCTGCGGCAAAAGATGCGATCCGCCAGAACCTTGCGATTCCGCTGCAGGTCGCCGGCTTCAGGGACGCGAGCGTCGAAGTCCTGCTCGACGGGGAAGCTGCGGCGAATTGACAGGCCTTTTTTGATGCCCGCAGATCGGGTATGAACTGCGCGCCACGCGGTAATGGAGGGAAACGCCATGGCGACAATCATCGAGCGAGATCACACGCCCAGCACAGTGCGCAGCGAGGGGTTTTACCTGGTCATGGCGGTGGTCATGTCCGCCAATATATGTCTTTAAGACTATGGAAAAGTACGTTTTTTCTAGCAAAGGGAGTACAGGCCCCACTTCCGGCCCTACTTCCCGATGAGCGCGGTAGCCCGTTTATGAAAAAAGGGCTGCGTCGATTTTACGGCAATCCTCGGGACCCCCCGGGAGGCACTTTTTATATAAAGGGCGCCCTTCAAATATAGTTAAATGTGAGGGTGACTTTTAAACAGGTAGATTGATGGTTCGAACCTAGCCTGTATAACTATATTTTTCAATAAGTTAATACAATCCTTATGCAAAACCTATCCACCGAGACCCCACCGTGGCGCTCCGTCCAATTAGAAGCGCTTCAACGGCAACAAGAACCAGCTTTTTCATTTTTTTGCGCCTCGCTTGTAAAAATCACCAACTGTAGAGAGTGCGGCCATTGGAAGGGAACTCGCTTTCGAAGCTGCTTGGCACAGGACCTTTGGAATTCACTCCCTGCTCGCACCAAAATCCCAGTTGCGGATCTCTCTGAGTGCCGCCAGCTTTGTTAGCGGCGTCCATATTGGAGTTCAGAACCCGTGCTGTCATGCCACAGTTTTCCATGTTGCCGTTGTCCATCATATCCCCATTAAACGTTGCCACAAGCACGCGCATCTGCAGTTCAACTGGGGAGTTACGATACAGGGTGGCCGAACTATCGGGATTAGGTTGACAGGCAGTCAACAGGAGAGCGGCGACTGGCAGAACTTTCTTCATTGTGTCCGTCGTCAGATTATTTGGCACAACTCGCGGCTTAGATTAGCGGAGTGCGGGCTTCGTCTGGTTCTCGATTTTAGGCCGCGAGCTTGCGGCGCAAGCGCTATATGCTTCTGGGCTTCCTACCCCGTGTCCGGGTCGATCCCGGCGCGGTCATACCGAGAGCAAACATAAGGTCCTCGGCGTCGTGGAAGAACACTGACATGTCATGCTGCTGCTGCCGTTCAGACTGAGTTTGGCCTGCATTTTGGAAATTCCAGTGTGCGGGACCCCGTCTCACCTTCTTGTGCCCGCCGTGATAGCGGCATGCGTTGCGGCACCTTCAAAACCTGCCCAGCCGGACCCCACCTACCCGGCAC
>CAMDQY010000246.1 GCA_945906005.1 Novosphingobium sp. Chol11
GTGCCACCGGTTCGGTCGCCGCCCCTTTGATCCGCTTCCTCGCCCCGCATAACGAGGTCTGGGGCGCGTCGCGCTTCAGCCGCGAGGGCAGCAAGGAGCATGTCGAGGCCATGGGCGCAAAGCCGGTCAGCGTCGATCTGGCCAGCGGCGATCTCTCCGCGCTGCCCGACGATTTCACCCATGTCCTGCACCTTGCCCATTTTCGCGGCGCGCCGAGCGACGTGCACGAGGCGATCCGCAACAACGGCGAAGGCACCGGCCACGTGCTCTATCATTGCCGCAAGGCCAAGGCAGCACTGGTGATGTCATCCGGGGCGATCTACTCGGCGGTCGAGGACCCCTGGGATTTCCCCAAGGAAGACAGCGCCATCGGCTCCGCCTTTACGCCCTGGGCACCAACCAGCTGTCCCAGCAAGATCGCCCAGGAAGCCGTTGCCCGGTTCTGTGCAAGTGCGTTCAACCTTCCCGTGGTCATCACCCGGCTCAACACGATCTATGCCGATGCGCAGGGCTTCCTGCCACCGATCAACATGGCCATGATCATGGCCGACAAGGAAGTTTCGGTGCGCTGGGACCCGATGCCGCACAACCCGATCCATGTCGACGATGTATGCCAGCAGCTCGACGCCATGCTCGATGCCGCCGGAACGCCTGCCAATATTGTCAACTGGGGCGGCGACGAGGTGGTCACCGTGCAGGATTGGTGCACGATGGTTGGCGAATGGTCGGGCAAGGAGGTGAACATGGTGACCCAGCCGATCGCCAATTCGACCCGCACCGCCGGTTCCGACCAGACCAAGCGCCAGAGCATAACCGGGCCATCGACGGTCCCGTTCCGTGAGGCTTTCCGCGCGATCTACGACGCGCGCTACGGCGAAAAGCGCTAAAATACGCCATTCACCCCGCCGCATAACCGGTTCATCTACGATGCGATTTTCCTGACTCGCGCATTCATCGCGCGTTGTCGAGCCTCCCGCCACCTTTCAGGCGTTGTCCCGGACAACTCTTGAAAGGAGGCACCTCGATGAAACCCCTGTTCTTCACCACCGCTGCGCTCGGCCTTGCCTTGCCACTGGCCCCCGCACTCGCCGATCCCGCACCTTGGGCACCGGCGAACGGCTATCACTCCCGCCATGACAACCGCTTATACGACGCTCGCGGTCGGTACTACGAACCTCGCGAAGTTTCGCGCCGCAATGTCTGGCGCGGACGCGACGGGCGTTATTACTGCCGCCGTGCCAATGGCACGACCGGGCTGATTATCGGCGCTGCCGGTGGCGCGCTGCTCGGCCGCGAAGTCGATGGCGGCCACAACCGCGCAGCCGGCACGATTGTCGGCGCGGCGATCGGCGGTCTTCTTGGCCGCGAGATCGACCGGGGCCGTGCACGCTGCCGCCGACGATTGCGATAGATGGGTCGCTGTGACAAGGACTGCTGCATGAAACCGGCAGTCCTTGTCACCGGCGGCGCCAGGCGGATCGGCGCTGCGATCTGCGAAGCGTTTGGGCACGCGGGCTGGCATGTGCTGGTCCATTACGGGCGATCTGCCCGCGAGGCCGAGGAGCTTGCCGCCAGCCTGCCATCGGCCGAAGCCGTCCAGTGCGATCTGAGCGACATCACGGCGGGCGCGGCCCTGGTCGAGGCGCTTGCCTTGCGGATCGACGACTGGCGGGTGCTCGTCAACACTGCCGGGGTTTTCCGTGAGGACACAGCCAGCGCGCTCGATCCGGCAATTTTCGACGAGGCCATGCGGGTCAACGCCGCCACCCCGGCCCGCATGACCCAGGCGTTCCTCGCAAGCGCTCGCGCGCAGGGTGGCCGCCGCGTGATCCAGGTCACAGACCAGAAGCTGCTCAATCCGAACCCGGACTTTTTCTCCTACACCATGAGCAAGCATGCGCTCGATGCCACCGTGCGCATGATTGCGATGGCTCAGGATGATCCGCGCGACCGCGTCTATGGCCTGGCCCCCGGCGCGATCCTCGCCAGCCATGACCAGACCGAGGGCGAAGCCGACGTGTCGCACCGGCTCAACCTGCTGGGCCGCCGCACCGAAGCGTCCGAAATTGCCAGTGCCGCGCTGTTCCTCGCCGAGGGCTGGCTGGCGAGCGGCGAAACCCTGTTCATCGATTCGGGCCAGCATCTCGTTCCGCAACCGCGCGACGTGCTTTTCCTCGCCCGCGAATGAACGAAGCCTTCCTCGCATCCGTCGCGGTCGTCGCCTTGGCGGAGATCGGTGACAAGACTCAGGTAGCTACGATTGCACTTGGCGCGCAGTATCACGCCGTAGTGGCCGTTGCGCTAGGCACCACGCTTGGCATGATGATCGCCAATACGCCTGCCGTCATCCTTGGCGAGGCGATCGTCCAGCGCGTGTCGCTCAAGGTGACGCGGATCACGGCAGCGGTAATATTCCTGGTTCTCGGCCTGCTCCAACTCGCCCGCGTGTTCGAATTGGTCTGACCGGCGTGCTGGCTTGAACCACGCCCCCGGATCGCTAGTCTTCGCCAACCCCGCCTCCTCTTGCCGCGCCAATTCCCATGCTCAAGAACATTTCCCGGCTAGGCGGTATCGCCTTGCCGGACAAGAAAGGCTCTCGAAATATGTCTGGTGCACCTCCCTGTCAAAAAACCGGTTTCCACTTTTTCGGGAAGTGCTTTAGGGGCGCGCTCAAGTCCTAGCGGCAATCCAGCGGAAATCCAGCCATGCCAGAATTCAACAAAGTCGTTCTCGCCTATTCGGGCGGGCTCGATACCAGCGTCATCCTCAAGTGGCTGCAGGTCAACTATAACTGCGAGGTCGTGACCTTTACCGCCGATCTGGGCCAGGAAGACGAGATCGAGCCGGCACGCGCCAAGGCGGTGCTGATGGGCGTCAAACCCGAGCACATCTTCATCGATGATCTGCGCGAGGAATTCGTGCGCGATTTCGTGTTTCCGATGATGCGCGCCAATGCCCGCTACGAAGGCGACTATCTGCTCGGCACTTCGATCGCGCGTCCGCTGATTTCCAAGCGGCTTGTCGAGATCGCGCGCGAGACCGGGGCCGACGCCGTCGCCCACGGCGCGACTGGCAAGGGCAACGATCAGGTGCGCTTCGAACTCGGCGTCGCTGCGCTCGCGCCCGACATCAAGGTGATTGCTCCGTGGCGCGAGTGGGACCTGACCAGCCGCACCGCGCTGATCGAATGGGCCGAACAGCACCAGATCCCGGTGCCCAAGGACAAGCGCAACGAGGCGCCCTTCTCTACCGATGCAAACCTGCTGCACACCTCGTCCGAGGGCAAGGTGCTGGAGGATCCGTGGGAGGAAACCCCCGGCTATGTCTATTCGCGTACCGTCGATCCCGAACAGGCACCCGACACG
>CAMDQY010000247.1 GCA_945906005.1 Novosphingobium sp. Chol11
TGTCCTCAAGGGGCGGTTCCCCGCTATTTTTGGATGGAGGACGACAATGCGGAAGTGGTTTTCGGCGTTAGCGCTCGCGGCGTTGCTGCCGGTCGTGGCACATGCAGTCGGCCCGCAACCGGCGCCGTTGTCGCCACCGGTGGAAGTCACCTTTGGTTATCAGAAGGTCGGGCATCTAGCGCCTATCGTCACGCTCGGCGACGAGCTAAAGAAGCTCGGCATCAACCTGAAACTTGTGGAATTCGTTCGCTACGCCGATGCGCGCACCGCGCTCTTGGCCGGTTCGCTCGACATCGCGACCGTAGGCCCCGCCGATCTCGCCATCGCACTCTCGCAGGGCTCGACCAACGTAACCGGACTGATGGGTGTTGGCGGTTCACCGAAATACGTCATCGGCCGCAAGGATGTGAAGCTCGATAGCTGGGACGACATCAAGGGCAAGAAGATCGCAATTGCGCCAGGATCGGCAGTCTGGTTCCAGTTCGCGGCGACGCTGATCGAGAAGGGCATCCCTTACAACAGCTTCACCGCCGTCAACATTCAGGGTGGCGGCGCCAACTTCAATCAGGCCCTACAGAAGGGCGAGATCGATGCCATCGTGACCTGGGAGCCGTTTGAATCCATCCCGGTAATGGAGGGATACGGCTTCTTCGCGAAGAACCTGGAATACGGCCAGTCGAAAGCGGTCGGCCCCGAACTCGGGTTTATCATGTCGACCAAGGACATGGCGGAGAAGAAGCGCCCGGTCGTCGAGCGCATCGTCTGGGCCTACCTGAAAATCCAGGAAGAGCTTGCGGCATCGCCGCAGAAGTTCGCGGAAGCCTACGCCAAATTGACTGGGCTCGACGTCAAGGTGTCGGCGGAAGCCTCGAAATCCATCACGCTCGGTGCGGTCGTGTCGCCCGACCAAATCAAGGCACAGGCCAAGGCATTCGCCGATCTCGGCGTCATCCAGAAGGACGTGTCCGGCGATATCGCCAAGTATTGGGACGGCTCGTTCGTCGCGAACGCGAACAAGAAATGAAGCTGGCCAACGGTCTGTTTCTGGACAATCGCGCCGGAAAGATCGTCCTCGGCCTCCTGCTGCCGGTGCTGGTCGTCGTGCTGTGGCAGGCCGCCGGCCCGAACGGCTCGCTGTTCGGCGGTGTGCTGCCTACGCCGGACCGGGTCTGGACCGCGTGGAAGATCTGGGCGTTCGGCCCGGCCGGGATGGGACTCAATCCCTACAGCGGCACTTGGCTCGACAACGCGCTGTTCTCGACCGAGCGCGTCGCCAAGGGGTTCGGAGTCGCGATCCTGGTCGGTGTGCCGCTCGGCATCGCGATCGGCTGGTGGCGGCTCGCAGCCGGCGCTTTCGATCCGACCATTCAGGTGCTGCGGCCGATCCCCATCACCGCGTGGCTGCCGTTTTCCATCGCGGTGTTCGGCATCCGCGACATGGGTTCGGTGTTCCTGATCGCGCTCGGCGCGTTCTACCCGATCGTCATCAATACCACCCAGGGCGCGCGCGGCATCGATAAGAACTGGATCCGCGCCGCACTGATGATGGGCGCGAAGCCGATGGACGTGCTGACGCGCGTGGTGCTGCCAGCATCGCTCCCGTCGATCTTCACTGGCTTGCGCGTCGGTCTCGGCATCGGCTGGACGGCCGTGATCGTCTCGGAAATGGTCGCGGTGAAGTCTGGGCTCGGCTACGTGCTGTGGGATGCATATTACGTCGGGCGGATGGATGTCGTCATTGCCGACATGGCCTCGATCGGGCTGTTGGGATTTATCAGCGATCGGCTGATTATCGTGATCGAGAATTGGGTGCTGGGCTGGCACCGCATGCAGTCGTTCCAGGCATAGCTCATGGGCACCGTTTCGTTTCGCGCCACGTCGAAGACGTTTCCAGGCAAGGTTCCTGTGCACGCGCTCGACGACATCACTCTGGAAATCAAGGACGGCGAGTTCGTTGCACTGCTAGGACCGTCAGGCTGTGGCAAGTCGACCCTGCTCAACCTGCTCGCCGGCTTCGAGACGCGCACCAGCGGCGAACTCACATTCGACGGCGCCCCCGTCGATAAGCCCGGGCCCGATCGCGGAGTTGTGTTTCAGGAGGCGTCGCTGTTTCCCTGGCTCAATGTCTGGGACAACATCACGTTCGGTCCACGGGTGCAGGGTCTCGGGCGCGACGCGTATGAATCCAAGGCCCGCGCGATGCTCAAGCTGGTGGGGCTTGAAGCATTTGCCCATGCCCTGCCCGCGCAGCTATCCGGTGGAATGCGTCAGCGCGTCGGCATCGCCCGCGTGCTGGTAATGAACCCGCGTGCCCTCCTGATGGATGAGCCCTTCGGCGCCCTTGACGCGCAGACTCGGCTCGCCATGCAGCAACTGCTGCTCGACGTCTGGCAGACTCTTGGCACTACCGTACTGTTCGTCACCCACGATATCGACGAGTCGATCCTGTTGGCCGACCGCATCTGCATCATGTCGGCTCGGCCAGGGCGGATCACGCGCGAAATAACGGTTGGGCTGCCGCGCCCGCGCTCAATCGAAAGCCTGACCACTGCAGCATTCGCGACGTACAAGGCCGAGATCATGGCCGAGATGAAGATCGCACATGCTGGATAGCAGGTAGCAGAAGCCTCCGGAAAGGAGGACGAAACTTGGTTCGGTGGTCATTCGACCTTCGCGCCGGACTTCTGCACCACGTCCCGCCAAACAGGCAGGTCGCGATCGACAATTGCGGCAAGAGCGGCGCCAGAACCCGCAATTGGATCGAAGCCAAGGTCAATAAGTTTCTGGCTGACTGCAGGGCTCTTGAGCACCTCGGTGATGTCCTTCTCCAGCTTCGCAACGATCGCGGGCGGCGTACCAGCAGGCGCGAGGCTGCCATTGCCGGGGGAGCCGTAGTTGCGCCAATCCAGATTGGCGGCGCCGTAACCATTTCCGCCGCTATTGAGCACTGCATTGCGATACCGTTTGAATAGGGGCCCCATCTGAGGTGCAAAAGGTCGGCAGCCTCTTAAGTCCCCATTTCTCTTTTGCTGTTGCGCCCACGTATGTGCCATCACACGCGGGTAAGAGCCTTACGACGACAGGGAAGCCGGTCAACGGTGGTGAAACAATCCTCTATCGCGCAAGCGCCCTCGATTGTGGCCCTTGCCCGCTCAAACCCAAATGCTGCCCAAAGACGCCGGGGCGAAAAATCCCGCGCAGCCTCTATGAGGAGGCTCGGGACGTTGCCCGGGCACTGGCCAAGACTGCCGCATTCGCGAAATCATGCTGCGACAGGAAGCGTGTTGAGATGCTGTTTGCGCATTTGAAGCGCATTCTGAAGCTTGGCCGCCT
>CAMDQY010000248.1 GCA_945906005.1 Novosphingobium sp. Chol11
CTGAGCATAGAATGGATTGTTAGGATATAAATTTAATGGAGCATTTGTAATACTTAATTGTGGATTACTTACTCCTTGTTGATAAAGTAATTTATATTGATTTACTCTTGTTTGATAATCTGCATCTGCTCGCCAACTACTGGCAGGGGCTGTTCCCCTTCGCCAATACCAGGGAGGACGGCTGGGAGCGTACTTCGCCGGTGCGCAGCTATCCGCCCAATGGATATGGTCTTTACGACATGATCGGCAATGTCTGGGAGCACACTGCGGACTGGTACGCCGAGCCGAAGCTGGCTGCGAAGACGTCGCCTTCGGCCTGCTGCACACTCGACAATCCGCGCGGCGGCAGGAAGGGCGAAAGCTTCGATCCGGCCACGCCGGGCCTCAAGATCGCCCGCAAGGTCATCAAGGGCGGCTCGCACCTGTGTGCGCTCAATCACTGCCGCCGTTACCGGCCCGCGGCGCGCTTTGCCCAGGCGATCGATTCGCCGACCAGCCATGGCGGCATTCGCTGCGTTATTCGCGTAATGACGGAATAGCATAAAGAGTCATCGCAATACCGCCTGCGCGTATTGACTGGCCCTGCCGTGAGAGGCACGGTCTTGCGGCTTGGAAGCCTGTCGCCAATGTCGGCGGGTCAGAATTACTAGCAATCTGGGAGCACGTCCGGTGTCTGACGAACCTTATATCCTGATTACCGCTGATACCCACGCCGGGGGCGGCCATGCCGCTTACCGCGAGTATCTCGATCCCAAATATGTGGCGCAGTTCGACGAGTGGCGCGGTGGCTATCGCAACCCGGAGACCGAGCACTACCACAACGTCAAGAAGCTGCGGAACTGGGACTTCGATCTGCGGACCGAGGAGCAGGACAGCCAGGGCGTCGTCGGCGAAGTGATTTATCCCAACACCGTGCCGCCGTTCTGGCACAAGCCGCTGGTCACGCCTCCTCACGCTGTTCCCCCTGAGAAGTACGAGCTGTATCAAGCAGGCATCGACGCGCACAATCGTTGGCTGGCGGATTTCTGCGCCGAAGATCCTTATCGCCGCGCCGGGATCGGCGTGATCCTGCCCAACGATCTTGAGAAGGCCGAAAAGGACATTGCCGCATTTGCCAAGGCGGGCCTGCGTGGCGGCGTGCTGCTGCCGCTGATCGCGCCTGACGCGACCTGGCTCAAGCCGCTCTACGATCCTGCCTGGGACCGCGTCTATGCCGCGATCCAGGATCACGATCTGGTGATGAACCAGCATACCGGCGCGGGCATCGTCGATCACGGTGATGATCTCGTCGGCCAGGCGATCTGGATGTCGGACGTGAGTTGGGCCGCGCAGACCGGGATGCGGCATCTGTTGCTCAGCGGCGTGTTCGAGCGCTTCCCCAAGCTGCAATACATCATCACCGAGTCTGGCTGCCGTTGGGCAGGCGAGCTGCTCAAGAACCTCGACCGCATTCACGGTGGCTTGTCGGCAGGCATGACTGGCGAGATCAAGTACAAGGGCGAGTGGGTCCTGAAGCGCCGCCCGAGCGAATATGCGCGCGATTGCATCTATTATGGCGCGAGCTTCCCGAACAAGGCCGACCTCGACGGCATCGAAGCGGTGGGAGAGGACAACGTGCTGTGGGGCAACGATTACCCGCACTACGAGGGCACCTTCCCCTACAACCTTGAATCGCTGCGCATGACCTTCGACGACATGTCGGAACAGCGCCGCCGCAAGGTGCTCGGCCTCAACGCGATGAAGCTTTACAAGTTCGACGAGGCGGAAATGACCAGGCGCGCGGCCAAGGTCGGGCCGCGTCCTTCGCAGGTGAACCAGCCGTTGCCCGACGAGGAAATCCCAACCGATTCGTATTGCTACCTGTTCACCGATACCCTGCGCGCACGGAAGGAAGCAGCCGAAGCGGCGGCCTGACGGCTCTGGCAGGGTAGGGGCAAGAGCAGCCCCTGACGATGGCCAGAAGACGGGCAGTGTAGGCCCACGCCGCGGCGGCAGCCGGGCGTGGTTTTGGGAGAGAATAACGTTGGCCGAAGCACCGCTTGAGACATTTCAGCGGATCAACGCCGCGCTGATGGCGCCCGGCGCGCCCTTCGCCATGGAAAATCCCGACGATCCCCCACGTCGCCAGTTCGCCGGAACCCTGCCGAACATGGTTGCGGTGGCCGCTCGCGCGCGTGCGCAATTCGGAACCATGCTGTTCATCGAGATGGAAGACCGCGTCCTGACTTTCGAGCAGGTGTTCGCGGGCGCAGACCGGCTTGCGGCGCATCTTGCCAGAACCTTCGGGATCGGACGAGGCGATCGGGTCGGCGTGGTGATGCGCAACCAGCCCGAGTGGTTCATTGCCTATTTCGCGGTGATGAAGCTTGGCGCGATCTCCGCCCTGCTCAATTCTCGCGGCGCGCCGGGCGAGATCTGCTCCACCGCCGAACAGGTCGGCTGCAAGGTCGTGATTGCCGACGAGGGTCGCGCCGAGCGCGTCCGCGGCATGATGTCCGTGCCGGTGATCGACCTTGCCGAACTGATGCGAATTGCCAGCGACGAAAGCGCACCGCTGCTGCCGCAGCTGCCCGAGCCCGAGCCGGACGATCTGCTGATCATCATCTTCACTTCGGGCACCACCGGAAGGCCCAAGGGCGCGACCCTTACCCACCGCAACCTGTGCGTGATCTGTCGCGACATGGAAATGCGCGGCGAGGCCGGGCTGATCCAGGCGGCCGAAGGAGCGGGCGTGGACCTGGAGGTGTTGCGGGGCGCGATGCCGCCGCCCGCGCCGACCTTGCTGGTCACGCCGCTGTTCCATATTTCTGGAATTGTCGGCATGCTGATGGCGCTCCACGCCGGCAGTTCGATCATTCTCATGCGAAAATGGGACGCGGTCAGCGCGCTCGACATTATATATGAGCGCGGTGTCGCCAGCCTTTCCGGACCGAGCCTGGTGTTCGCCGATCTGCTGCAACTGCCCGATGCTCCTCGCCGGATGCGAACCTTGCGCGGCTGCGCGGTGGCCGGGCAGGCGACTCCGGCGCGCCTCGCCGACGAGCTTCGAGAGAGCGTGCCCGAAATCGGCGTCTCGTCGTGCTGGGGCCAGACCGAATGCACCGGCGCGGCAACTTCTGGTAACGGCGCGGTGTTTGCCGCCTTTCCGGGGACGGTCGGTCCGGTCTCCTACCTCGTCGATATTCGCGTCGCCGATGCCGAGGGCAACGAGGTGCCTGTCGGCGAGATCGGCGAACTGCTGGTGCGCGGCCCCACCGTGATGCGCGGCTACTGGGAGGACGACAAGGCGAACGCGGCGGCCCTGCGCGACGGATGGCTATGTTCGGGCGA
>CAMDQY010000249.1 GCA_945906005.1 Novosphingobium sp. Chol11
TTCTTCCACTACATCAAGTTTCCCGAGCGCGAGACCATGCAGGAAATCATCGATGTCCATTATCCCGACATCCAGAAAGCGCTGGTGACCAAGGCGATGGACATCTTCTACGAGCTGCGCGAGGTGCCCGGCCTCAAGAAGAAGCCTTCGACCAGCGAACTGCTCGACTGGCTCAAGCTTCTGATGAACGAAGATATGCCGTTGGACGTCCTTCAGAACCAGGACCCGACCAAGGCGATCCCGCCGCTGCATGGCGCACTCCTGAAGAACGAGCAGGACGTGATGATGTTCGAGCGGCTGGCCTTCATGGCGCGCCGGAAGGGTTGAGATTCAGGCACCGTGGCGCACATCGGACAGTGCCTTTGCGGCCAGTTGACCTTCAAAGTCGATAGCGAGCCGGTGGGAGCACGCGCCTGCTGGTGCCGTGATTGCCAGCGCATCGCTAGTGGCTCGGCGACGGTAAACGTCCTGTTTCCGGAAGAGTCGGTCAGCTATTCGGGCGAGATTGCTAAGTTCGAAATGGTAGCCGACAGCGGCAACAAGGTCGAACGGGGGTTCTGCCCGAAGTGCGGCGCGCAGATGTACAGCCGCACGGTGACACCTTCCGGGATGCCGATGCGGGTGCGCGCAGGAACTCTCGACGATCCTGAGCTGATTGCCCCGCAGGAGCTGATATGGGTGGACAGCGCGCCGAGCTGGGCCACCTTCGACCCGGCCCTTCCCCAGCACGAGCGAGGACCGGATTCTCCACTGGTCGCCCAATGGGGAGAGGGAGTTTAGCCATGTTCTTCAATTTCGTGGACGAGCTTCGCGCCGCCGGTATCTCCGCTTCGATGAAGGAGCACCTGACGCTGCTCGAGGCGCTCGACAAGGACGTGATCGAGCAGACGCCCGAGGCATTCTACTATCTCAGCCGCGCAACCTTCGTGAAGGACGAGGGCTTGCTCGACCGGTTCGACCAGGTGTTCCAGAAAGTCTTCAAAGGCGTGTTCTCCGATTACGGCACCGCCATGGCCGAAATCCCGGAAGAATGGCTGCGCGCCCTCGCCGAGAAATATCTCACCCCCGAGGAAATGGAAAAGATCGAGGCGCTTGGCTCGTGGGAAGAGATCATGGAGACGCTCAAGAAGCGGCTCGAGGAGCAGCAGGGCCGCCACGAAGGTGGCAACAAGTGGATCGGCACCGGCGGCACCAGTCCGTTCGGCAACGACGGCTATAATCCCGAAGGCGTGCGGATCGGCGGCGAGGGCAAGCATGGCCGCGCGATCAAGGTCTGGGAAAAGCGCGAATTCGCTAATCTCGACGCCACGCGTGAATTGGGCACGCGCAACATCAAGGTCGCATTGCGCCGCCTGCGCCGATTCGCGCGCGAGGGCGCGGCCGAAGAGCTCGATCTCGACGCCACCATCGAAGGCACCGCAAAGCAGGGCTGGCTCGACATTCAAATGCGGCCCGAACGGCACAACGCGGTCAAGGTGCTGCTGTTCCTCGATGTCGGCGGCTCGATGGACCCGTTCATCAAGCTGGTCGAGGAGCTGTTCAGCGCCGCCAATGCCGAGTTCAAGAACCTCGAATTCTTCTACTTCCACAACTGCCTTTACGAGGGTGTGTGGAAGGACAATTCGCGGCGCTGGTCGCAGCGCGACAAGACCTGGGACATCCTCCACAAGTACGGGCACGACTATAAGGTGATCTTCGTCGGCGATGCAGCGATGAGCCCTTACGAGGTTACCCATCCGGGCGGCTCGGTCGAACATGTCAACGACGAGCCAGGCGCGGTCTGGCTGCAGCGCGTGCGCCATACCTATCCGGCAACGGTTTGGCTCAATCCCACGCCCGAGCGGCAGTGGGAATATTCCAGCTCGACCAGGCTGATCCAGGAACTGATGGACGGCGCGATGTATCCGCTCACGCTCGGCGGGCTCGACGACGCGATGCGCGAACTGACGCGCAAACGCGGCTGATGACGGGTTCGCTCGAAGGCAGGGTGGTCATCGTCGCAGGCGGCGGCAACGGCAGCGGCCGCGCCTGTTCGCTCGCCTATGCCGCAGCGGGCGCGAAAGTCGTGATCGGAGACATCAACGGTCCCGCCGCCAAATCGGTGCGCGATGCCATTGCCGAACAGGGCGGATCGGCATCTGTATACGAATACGACGGCAGCGATCTCGACAGCGTACGGGCGCTCGTGCGTTTCGCGGCAAGCGAACATGGCCGAATTGACGGCCTGCACAATATCGCGGGCAACCCGACGCTTCACGTCCGCGACCTCGACCTGCTTTCCTCGGACGTTTCGACGTGGGAGGACGCCTTCCGCAGCCACTTCAGCGCCTACGCCGTTGCCGCACAGGAAGCGATCCCGGTCATGATCGAGTGCGGCGGCGGCTCGATCATCAACACCTCATCGGGAATGGCCATTTCCGGGGAGGCCATCAAGCTTGGCTATCAGGTTGGCAAGCGCGCGGCGGAATTGCTCACCTTGCATATCGCGCATGCCTATGGACGGCAGGGCATCCGCAGCAATGCCTTGCGATACGGCGTGATCCTGACAGCCAACGCCAAGGCCCGCCTCGACAAGGCGTTCCTCGACGACGCACTCGATCGGTCGTGGATCGGCCGGCTGGGTGAGCCGCAGGACGCGGTCGGCGCGGCGCTGTTCCTGATGTCGGACGCGGCAAATTTCATCAACGGGCAAATCATCGAGGTCGCCGGCGGCAAGATGCTGGGCATCCAGGGATAAATCCCAACCCCGCGACTTATCCCCAATCGGGGTTTTCGCGTATTTTTCACCGCAGAAGTCGCAGCCCATTCTCGCCTCAAAAGGCGATTGACGGGGTAAATTCGACAAACGGGGGTGACAAATGAGCCGCAAGGGATCGCGAAAACGTCGGCAATTCACGGGAAACGCGCGCGGGGGCAACACTGTTGTCGCCATGAGGCCGCCATCATTTCAGCTTGTCACCACGCCCCGAGGCCAGCAGGAACGGCCATCAGCCGCATTGCCACTGCCGCACCGCGATGAGTCGCTGGTGCTGGATAGTGCGGCACCTGCAGATACTCTGAGGCCCCTGCCCCGCAACCTGTCGCTGGTCGATCCGCGCGTGCCAATGATGCGGCGGCTGCGCTTCTGGTTCATCGCGGCAGCCGAACGCTGGGTCGTGCGGCGCAAGCCGCTGCCCGAACAGCCTACGCTCGTGCAGCTTGACCGGCTGCGCAAGGATCTGGCGAGCGTCCAGCGCAAGCTCGACCGGATGCTAGGCTGAGCATCGCGCGAAAAAGTGCGAACCGGTTTTTCGCAATCAGCGATGCGACAACTAAGGACTTCCGCC
>CAMDQY010000250.1 GCA_945906005.1 Novosphingobium sp. Chol11
GCGGCAATGCCGACCAGCCCGGCGCGCCGCTCGGGCGGCAGTGCCAGCGCGACGAGCAGCATGAGCCAGCCGCCCATCGATGAGCCGACCAGCAGCAATGGGCGGTCCGCGCATTGCGCCTCGATCAGTTCCAGCACCTCGTCGCGCCAAGTCGACAAGTTGCCATCGGCGAAGTTGCCCTCGCTCTCACCGCAGCCCGAATAGTCGAGCAGCAGGCAGGCGCGGCCGTTGCGCTGCGCCCATTCGAACACGGCGGTCGCCTTGCCGCCTGTCATATCGGACATGTAACCGGGCAGGAACACGATGACGGGACCGCCAATGTCCCGGTCGCCCGAGCAGAAGCGAAAGGCGATGCGCTGGCCATGCGCGCAGGAATGAAAGCGAGTCGTGGTCACAAGACCCTCATGCACCAGTACGAGCGAGAACTTAACCCGGTTCGCTTCGGATGCATTTCGAGCCTCGATTCCGCCCTAGCCATTTCTGGATGGAAAGACTTCGGCAAGGTCAGCCCTGCTGCCCTCCGCCATCGACGAGATAGCGGCTGCCATTGCAGTAGCTGGCCGCATCGGAGAGCAGGAAGGCGACCAGCTCGGCAACTTCCTCGGGCAGGCCATAGCGTTGCATCGGGTTCCGGCTGACTATCCCGTCCCGCATGGCGTTGCCGTGCCCGCTCGAATTTTCGATCGATCGCATCATCCGGCTCTCGATGGCGCCTGGATGCACGCTGTTTACCCTGATGCCTTTGGGCCCGTAGCCTTCAGCGGCGGATCGGGTCAGGCCGATTACCGCATGTTTCGACGCCGAATAGGCGGCCATTCCTGCTCCACCCCTGTAACCGGCGATGCTGGACGTATTGACGATGGCTCCCCCCCCATTGGCGATCATCATCGGGATCACATGCTTGAGGCCCAGAAAGACGCCAGTGACATTCACCGCCATGACCTGTTCGAAATCAACCAGCTCCACCTCGTGCAACATGGCGATCCGCCCCTCGATCCCGGCGTTGTTGAAAAACATCGCGGCGGCCCCCGAACCTTCGCTGCATTGCGCGACGATCCGTCGCCAGTCCTCCTCGCGCGTGACATCGGCGACAATCGGCACGCAGTCCGGGATCGCGCTTTCGAGCCTGCTCAAATCGGCTTCGGCCCGGTCGACGGCCACGATCCGGGCACCGCGTGCCGCCAGCTTTCTGGCCGTGGCGAAACCAATATGGCCCGCTGCGCCGGTGATCAGCGCGACGCGCCCTTCCATGTCTCTCATTCACTCTTTCCCTTCAGGCTGTTCACCAATCCATGAGCGAATACCTTGCACACAGCAAGGATAGTTGAGCGTTGTGCGCTGCCCCGCTAAGGGCTTGCCCATGTCCAAGATTATCAAGATCAGCCTGCCCGATGGTTCGGTGCGCGAAATGCCGCAAGGCTCCACTCCGGCCGATGTCGCTGCGGCAATCGGGCCGGGGCTCGCCAAGGCGGCGCTAGCTGCCAGGGTCGATGGTGAGCTGGTCGATCTGGCGCTGCCGTTCACCGCTGACGCGAACCTCGCTCTGGTCACCTCGCGCGACGAGGCCGAGGCGCTCGAACTGGCGCGGCACGATTTCGCCCATGTACTCGCCGAAGCGGTGCAGGCGCTGTGGCCCGGCACCCAAATCACGTTCGGACCATCGACCGACGATGGTTTCTACTACGATGTGATGGCACCAGCAGGGCGCGATCCGTTCTCGATGGACGATCTGCCCGCCATTGAAGAGAAAATGCGCGAGATCATTCGCGCCGACAAGGTGCTGCGCCGCGAGGTGTGGAGCCGCGAGGGCCTGATTGCGCGCTGGCGGGACAAGGGCGAGAGTTTCAAGGCCGAGTGGGCCGCCGAACTGCCCGGCAACGAGGATCTCACCGTCTATTGGTCAGGCGACGACTGGCTCGACATGTGCCGGGGGCCGCACCTGCCCTCGACCGGCAAGCTCGATCCGCAAGCGTTCAAGCTGATGCGCGTTGCCGGAGCCTACTGGCGCGGCGATCAGGCCAATGCGCAGCTTACCCGCATTTACGGCACCGGCTGGCTCAACAAGAAACAGCTCAATGCGCATCTTGTCCGGCTGGAAGAAGCCGCCAAGCGCGATCACCGCAGGCTCGGCCGCGAGATGGACCTGTTCCACATGCAGGAAGAGGCGCACGGCTCGGTGTTCTGGCATCCCAAGGGCTACCGGATCTGGCGCGAGCTCGAAGCCTACATGCGCCGCAAGATGGACGCGGCAGGCTACGCCGAGATCAAGACGCCGCAATTGATGGACGTGCGCCAGTGGGAGCAATCGGGCCACTGGGGCAAATATGCCGAGAACATGTTCGCGGTGCCCGACATCGTCCCCCAGGTCGATGAGAACGGCGAGGGAGCTGCCCCACGCGTTGCCCAGGATGCTGCGTGGCTGGCGATCAAGCCGATGAACTGCCCGGCGCATGTGCTGGTGTTCAAGCAGGGAACCACCTCCTACCGTGACCTGCCGATCCGGCTGGGCGAGATGGGCTGCTGCCACCGCAACGAGCCGCACGGCGCGCTTCACGGGCTGATGCGCGTGCGCCAGTTCACGCAGGACGACGCGCACATCTTCTGTACCGAGGCGCAGGTCGTCGACGAGGTCCGCGCCTTCTGCAAGCTGGCCGACGCCGTTTATGCCGATTTCGGATTTACCTACCACGTCAAGCTCGCGCTGAGGCCCGAGAAGCGGTTCGGTTCGGAGGAGGACTGGGACAAGGCCGAGCAGGAACTGCGCGATGCTGTTGCCGAGGCAGGTATGGCGAACCAGCAATCCGGTTGGGAAGAACTGCCCGGCGAAGGCGCGTTCTATGCGCCCAAGCTCGAATGGCACCTCACCGATGCGATCGGCCGCACCTGGCAGGTCGGCACCATTCAGAGTGACCGCGTGCTGCCCGAGCGGCTCGATGCCAGTTTTGTCGGCGAGGATGGCGCCAGGCACCGTCCGGTCATGCTTCACCGCGCGATCTTTGGCAGTTACGAGCGCTTCATCGGCATCCTGATCGAGCATTTCGCGGGCCGCCTGCCGGTCTGGCTTGCGCCGGTGCAGGCGATGGTCGCAACGATCGTTTCCGATGCCGACGTCTATGCGCGGCAGGTCGCAGCGAAATTGACCGCAGCGGGCATCCGGGTCGAGAGTGACCTGCGCAACGAGAAGATCAACTACAAGGTGCGCGAGCACAGCCACGCCAAGCTTCCCCATCTGCTGGTGGTCGGTAAGCGCGAGGCTGAGGAAGGCACGGTCGCGGTGCGCACGCTGGGTCAGGAACACC
>CAMDQY010000251.1 GCA_945906005.1 Novosphingobium sp. Chol11
ATTGCGTGGCCTCTGGTGTCGCCGGCATCACCGGCCTGTTCCAGGATACCGACCCTGCGAGCTTCACGCCGTTCTATGATGTTTCGACCGGCTGGCTGTTGCGGCTTTCGCATGCCGCCTATCCGCATCTCAAGGCGCAGGGCGGCACCATCATCTCTTTCATCGCCGATGCCGGAATTTTCTCTGCGCCGCACCAGACTGGGACCGGCCCGGCGCGCGCGGCCTGCGTCGGTTTCATCCGCAACCTTTCGCGCGAGGCGGCGCGTGACAAGATTCGCGCCAATGTCATCTCGGTCAGCTATGTCGAGGGCAGCGACATCGTCGCGCGGCTCGGGCCGAAACGCATGGAGACGGCGCGGCGGCGCGCTGGCCTTGGTTTGCCCTGCGCCGAGGAGATCGCGCCGATGACCGTGTTCCTGTGCGGCCCCGGCGCGGCAAAGATCACAGGGCAGGTCATATCGATCAACGGTGGGCTCAACGCATGACTGACATTGTCGATGACGATCTCGCGCAGCGCCTGTTGCCGCTCGAAGGCGGGGTCAACTTCCGCGACATGGGCGGCTATCCTGCGGCGGACGGACGGCGGGTCAAGTGGGGCCACCTCTATCGCTCGGGCACGATGAACCGGTTGACTTCGGCCGACCGGGTTCATCTCGACGAACGCGGGATCAAAACCGTGATCGATTTCCGCACCGAATCCGAACACGCGCACGAGCCGAACGACTGGGGCATGAAGCTCGGCCAGGATTACTGGCGGAGGGCTCACGACGAAACCTTCGGCAACTGGTCCGATCTCGACCCCACGCTACTGGGTACCGAACGCGACGCCGAAAGGGTATTCGAGGCCGGTTTTCGCAAGCTGCCTGAGCAGCAGGGCATAGCCTATGCCGAGATGTTCCGCCGCCTTGCTGCCGGTAATGTTCCGGCCGTGATCCACTGCACTGCCGGCAAGGACCGCACCGGCGGCGGCGCGGCGCTGATTCTCGCGATGCTGGGCGTGCCGCGCGAGCACATCGTTGCCGACTTCATGCTCACCCAGCGCGCTTTCAATCCGCAGAGCACCTTGCGGCCCAATGGCAAGCCCAATCCCGATCCGAAGTACCAGCGTTTCCTCGAAATGAAGCGCGAAGTGCTCGCGGTGTTTTCCTCGGTGCGGCCATCATTCATCGCCGCCTTCCTCGATGGTCTCGAACAACAGCACGGGGGCATTGAAAATTACGCCAATGCGCTCGGCATCAGCGGCCCGGACCGCGATACGATCCGGTCCACCTTGCTTGAGTAAGGCTGGGTTTAGACTTGGGCGGGCAACATGATGTTGTTGGCCTGCTTGATCTTCCAGCTGTCGCCACTGCGCACCAGTTGCGCGGTTACGAGCGCGCAGACAAACCACTTGCCTTCGCCTTCCCAGTAGCTGACCGCATTGTAGAACTTGGCGATGATGGTGTCCTTGTTGGCGCCGTCATAGTCGCAGAACAGGTTGACCGCCATGTGCCGCATCGGGCCGCTCGGCTTGCCCGAGGCTAGCGGCACTTCGCGAAGCTGGGCGTGGCCCTTGGGGTTTTGCGGGATCGCGCCGTTGAACTCGCCGTCATCGGTAAAGCAGTTGGCCCAGCCATCGGCGTCGCCCTCATCGACGGCCCAATTGTAGCGCGCATAGAAATCCGCGACGCCAACGTAATCATCGGTGGAAACCGGCATTGTCATTCTCTCCCGTTCGGCCTGCCGCTGTGCGGCATTCGACCCAGCGGTCATAACTTGCCATTCACAGGTTTGCACCTAGATATACCTCACATTCTTACGGGATCGCACAACCGATGAACGATGAACAGCCGAGCGGCAATCCATGGCTCAAGAGCCTGCTGGTGTGGGGCGGCATATTCCTCGCCCTGCTGATGGTTGTATCGATGTTCGGTGCGCAGACCGAAACCGGCACTCCGGTTCGTTATTCCGAGTTTCGCGACAGCGTTGCCGAAGGGCGCGTAGCTGATGTGCAGATCGCCGAGGACAAGATCGTCGGCAAGTTCAAGAACGGCGACAGCTTCTCGACTGTTCCGGTCCCCGGCGATACCGGCCTGACCGAACTGCTCCAGAAGAACGGCGTGAAATACGCGGGGCGCGCTCCCGACGAGCCCAATTTGCTGCTCTATATTCTGATCCAGGCGCTGCCGTTCGTGCTGATCATCGGCATCGCGTTCTTCGCGCTGCGCCAGGTGCAGAAGGGCGGTGGCTCGGGCGCGATGGGCTTCGGCAAGTCCAAGGCCAAGCTTCTGACAGAGCGGCAGGGCCGCGTAACGTTCCAGGATGTCGCGGGCATCGACGAGGCGCGCGAGGAGCTTGAGGAAATCGTCGAGTTTCTGCGCGATCCGCAGCGCTTCTCCAAGCTCGGCGGCCAGATCCCCAAGGGCGCGCTACTGGTCGGCAGCCCCGGTACCGGCAAGACCCTGCTGGCGCGCGCCATTGCAGGCGAAGCGGGCGTGCCGTTCTTCACCATTTCGGGCTCCGATTTCGTCGAGATGTTCGTCGGCGTCGGTGCCAGCCGCGTGCGCGACATGTTCGAGCAGGCCAAGAAAAACGCGCCGTGCATCGTCTTTATCGACGAAATCGACGCGGTAGGACGTCATCGTGGCCATGGCCTTGGCAATTCGAACGACGAGCGCGAGCAGACCCTCAACCAATTGCTCGTGGAGATGGATGGCTTCGAGGCGAACGAGGGCATCATCATCATCGCGGCGACCAACCGGCCCGACGTGCTCGATCCCGCCCTGCTGCGCCCCGGCCGCTTCGACCGGCAGGTTGTCGTGCCTATCCCCGATGTGGATGGCCGCGAGAAGATCCTGTCGGTCCACATGAAGAAGGTGCCGCTCGCACCTGACGTCAATCTGCGCGTTATCGCTCGCGGCACGCCCGGTTTTTCGGGCGCGGACCTCGCCAATCTCGTCAACGAGGCGGCGCTGCTCGCCGCGCGGCGCAACAAGCGCCTCGTCGCGATGCAGGAGTTCGAGGACGCCAAGGACAAGGTCATGATGGGCGCCGAGCGCCGCTCGATGATCATGAGCGAGGAGGAGAAACTGGCCACCGCCTACCACGAGGCCGGCCACGCGATCGTCAACCTCCTGGTGCCGGGCAACGACCCCCTGCACAAGGTGACGATCATTCCACGCGGCCGCGCCCTCGGCGTGACCATGAGCTTGCCCGAGCGCGACAAGCTCAGCTACTCCAAGATCTGGTGCGAAGCCCGCATCGCCATGACCTTCG
>CAMDQY010000252.1 GCA_945906005.1 Novosphingobium sp. Chol11
AGGGCGAGCCGGGAATGCGCGCGCAGTGCCACTGCCGCGAATGCCAGTACATCACTGGCGGTGGTCCGAATTTCCTGATGATGATGCCGGCCGACGGCTTCGCATACATTTCGGGCGAGCCAAGGGGATTTGCCCGCACCGACATCGAACGCCCGGTGACGCGCGAGTTCTGTCCCACCTGCGGCACGCATCTTGTTACCCGTCTCGCTAACTATCCAGCGGTCGTGGTCAAGGTCGGCACGATGGACGACCCAGCACAGTTCGGGGCGCCGCAATTGGCGCTGTTCACCTGCGACAGGCAGGCGTTCCATGAAATCGCGGAAAGCGTGGCGCAGTTCGAGCGAATGCCGGGCTGAGGGCGATCATTCAGCGAAAAGATGGATGCCCCCCGAGGATTCGAACCTCGATTGACGGAGTCAGAGTCCGTAGTCTTACCATTAGACGAAGGGGCAGCAGGGGTAAAGCGCGCCGCTGTAGGATCACTGGCAACCCCCGTCAACCCGCCGGACTTGCTCCCATGGCGCTTGCCCGCTAGCATCGGCGTCAGGTCCTCGCCGATTGCGGCGGGCAGAATGATACGAGTTACAGTTCCCATGGCGGATGACGTTCGGCCGGCCGCCCATGCGCAGCCTTCTGGCAAGCGCGGATCGAAGCGTCGCAACCGGCGACAACGGTCCCGAAAGGCCGGCACCAGTACCAGACAGTCGTCCGGCGCTCCGGCCCCGGCAAGCTCAACCGCGCCTGCTCCGGTGCTTGCGCATATTCAGCCAGACCGCCAGCACCATTACCGTGGAGCCTTTGCCGCGCTCGACCTTGGCACCAACAATTGCCGCCTCTTGATCGCCCGGCCCACCGACGACGCCTTCACCATCATCGATGCCTTCAGCCGCGTGGTTCGACTGGGCGAGGGCCTGGCGCAGACCGGCAGGTTGAGCGACGAGGCGATGGACCGCACCCTGGGTGCGCTCAGGGTATGCGCGGACAAGCTTCGCCGCCGCCGTGTCACCCTGGCGCGTTCGGTCGCCACCGAAGCCTGCCGCAGGGCCGAGAACGGAACGGATTTCATCGCCCGCGTGCGCGAGGAAACGGGTATCGCGCTCGATATCATCAGCGCGAGGGAGGAAGCGCAGCTTGCGGTGCTCGGCTGCCATATCCTGCTTGAACCCGGCACCGGCCCGGCGCTGATCTTCGATATCGGCGGCGGCTCGACCGAACTGGTGTTGATCGATAGCAGCGGGGGTGTGCCACAAATCATCGATTGGCATAGCGTCCCCTGGGGAGTGGTTTCGCTGAGCGAACACTGCGGTTCAGAGCATGCTGGCGCCTGTGAGCGCGACGCGCGCTATGCACAGATGCGGCGGATCGTTTCGGACAGCTTTGCAGAATTCGCCGACAGGACCGTTCCACATCGCTCAGACGTTGCGGCAGACGGGCCGCTGCGCCTGCTTGGCACAAGCGGTACGGTCACCACCTTGGCCAGCATCCACCTCGAGCTGCCGCAATACGATCGGCGTGCGGTCGATGGGCTGATTGTCCCTGCCGATTCGATGCGCGCGATCAGCACCATGCTTGCCTCGCTGTCGATTGTGGACCGGCGCGAAGTCCCCTGCATCGGGCGCGAGCGGGCCGATCTGGTGGTTGCGGGCTGCGCCATACTCGAGGCGATCCTCGACCTGTGGCCAGCCGACCGGCTGGGCGTTGCCGATCGCGGCATCCGCGAAGGCATACTGCGCAGCCTGATCGCCTCGCACGGGCCGGGCGGCCAGCGCCTGCCCATGGTAATGGCGCGATGACGCGTGGCGGCACCGGCGGTCGCGAACGGGTCAAGACTGCGCGCAAGCGCAGCGCCAGCTCGAACCGCTGGCTCTCGCGCCAGCTCAACGATCCCTATGTCAAGAAGGCCAAAGCGGACGGATATCGCAGCCGCGCTGCCTACAAGCTTGCCGAACTCGACGAGAGGTTCGGCCTTCTAAAGGGGGTGAAGCGCGCGGTCGATCTCGGTATCGCGCCGGGCGGATGGAGCCAGATCGTTCGCGAACGTTGCCCCCTTGCGAGCGTGGTCGGCATAGACCTGCTGCCGACCGACGCGATCGAAGGTGTCACCATCCTGCAGATGGATTTCCTTGCCGAGGAGGCACCCGATGCGATCGAGAGCGCGCTCGATGGCCCCCCGGACCTAGTTCTGTCGGACATGGCCGCCAACACCGTAGGTCACAAGCAGACGGATCACCTGCGGACAATGGGGCTTGTCGAAGCAGCGGTGGACTTTGCGATTCGCACGCTCGCGCCCGGCGGCACCTTTGTATCCAAGGTTCTGGCGGGCGGGACCGACTCTGCGCTGCTTGCGCTGCTCAAGAGCCGGTTTACCTCGGTCAAGCATGCGAAGCCCCCGGCGAGCCGCAAGGATTCGTCGGAGTGGTATGTGATCGCCAAGGGATTCAAGGGCGACTGAAACGGTAAGGGCGGAGCCTCGGCCCCGCCCATCGTTGTTCCAAGCTATTGCGAGGCTCAGGGTGCGGGTGCAGCCTTGACGGCGGCGGCGTCCGCGGGCGCTGCGTCGTCGGTAGCCGGAGCGCCCGCTGCGGGAGCTTCGGTGCCGGCCGCTGACGCAGCCTCGCCTTCGGCTGCGGGCGCTTCAGCCGCAGGTGCAGCCGGAAGCGGCAGGTTCGATCCCTGGCTGTTGATATAAAGCAGCAGCGCGGCGCGATCCTCGGCCTTGCCGAGGCCAGCAAAGGTCATCTTGGTGCCGTTGGCAAACGCCTTGGGGCTTTTCAGCCAGGCGTCCATGTTTTCCCAGGTCCAGTTACCGCCATGGCTCTTGAGCGCCTCGGAATAGGCAAACCCGGGAGCATGCGTGCCGATTACAGTTCCAAACACACCGTGAAGGTTAGCACCGATCCCGGCCGCGCCCCCGGCGTTGATGGTGTGGCAGGAAGTGCACTTGGCGAAGATCACCTCGCCTTTTGCAACATCGGCAGTGGCCAGAAGAGTCGCGAGCGGCGGACCGCTATCTTCGCTGCCCTCGGCTTCAACGCCTTCGATCTCGTAGCCCATGTGATGCGGGCGGTGCGGCTTGTCGGCCGAAAAATAATGTGAGCTGATGCTGGTGAGGCCCAGTCCGACAATGCCGGCGAAGAGCGCCCAGCCGGCGATGGTGTTGAAACGATCTTCCATTGATAGCTGCCCCGTGGGTTGCTGCCTTGCAGTCTCG
>CAMDQY010000253.1 GCA_945906005.1 Novosphingobium sp. Chol11
ATTTTCTGTCTCGTAGAAAAAGACTGCCATTTCATGTCGTGCCTGCCGCCCTTCACCCCGGCTACACCCCACCGGGCGAGCAAACCAGTATGTAGAAGGAAGCGTGGGTCCCATCTGAGCAAAACGGGGGGTGCCGGGTAGGTGGGGTCTCGTCTGGCAGGTTTTTCGATGGGGGTGGGGGTGTTGGTTTGATGCGAGGCAGGTGGTTGGTAGGATCAGACGCTGCTGCGAACCTGCACCACCTGATGCCTATCTGATGCCTAGGAGATTCACTGGGGTTTGGCCAATGTCAAAATATTCCACTAAGTCATTGAAAACTATGGTGCCGGCTAGAGGATTCGAACCCCTGACCCCCTGATTACAAATCAGGTGCTCTACCAACTGAGCTAAGCCGGCGCGCGGTGGCGTTGTGCGCCCATAGCGCTAGTGCACACCGAAGGTCCAGCCTTCGGTCTGGGCGACCGTCTCCAGGTCCTCAGGCTGCCACAGTTCGGCGCGGTCGGCTGCGCGCCGTAGCCAGGCAGCGGTCAGGATGGCGTCGCTTGTATGGTCATCGACCGGGCCACGCTTGCCGGTTGGAATACTGCCGATGTCCGGGTGTACCAGCGCGGCATCGAGTTCTTCCCAGCTACGCATCTTGGTCCGGTTTGCTCGTCGGCCTCCGACCACGGCAGCTATGCTGGTATAAATTTCGATGAGCAACGCACCCGCCTGCGGCACCGGGTCGAAGGGCCACACCGGGATCAGATCGTTGACCCGCGTCAGTACGCGCATGCCGGTAAGGCTCGATTTGCCGACTTGGTTTGCCCCAATCAGCTTCATGCAGCTGCTTGGCAACAGGTTCATCTTGTGTTGGCGTTCTTCACATCGCCGCAATCGACCGTTCGCCGGTGCGTAATGGGTGCCTCGGTAGGTTTGATGGAAGAAGTGTTCCCGCGCTTCGGCATGATCCAGGAATCCGTTGGCCGACATGTGCCGTGAATTCGCCGAATGGGCTTCGACATCCCGCCACAACGATTTCGCGTCCATGGGAGAGCTAGTCCAGCCGGGGAAGAAGCTGCCGCGATCCACGAACGGCAGGCCGGGCGAAAGATCGAGGCCGATAACCAGATCCAGCCCCGCGCTGTCGCGAAGCCAATCGACTACCTCAGACCTGCTCCAGTGGCGCTCTTTCGGAGCAATCATCTCGGGGGCAGCATCACCCCGGTCGGCAATAGCTATGACGATACCCTTGGGCCGCGCGACGTTTTGGCCCGACCAGTCGATGACTGCAAACCGTTCAAACCTGCGTGTGCTCACGCCGCTTCTTCTCCCACCATTCGAGCCGCTCGATTACCTGCCGTTCGAAGCCGCGCGGGACGGGCTGGTAATAGGTCTGCGGCTCCATGTCCTCGGGCCAGAAGTCCGCGCCGGAAAAACCCTCGGGCGCATCATGGTCATAAGAATAGCCCTGGCCGAGGCCGATCTCCTTCATCAGCTTGGTCGGCGCGTTGAGGATATGCGGCGGCGGAGGCAGCGATCCGGTTTCC
This sequence comes from Novosphingobium sp. Chol11, assembly GCA_945906005.1. GTDB lineage: Bacteria > Pseudomonadota > Alphaproteobacteria > Sphingomonadales > Sphingomonadaceae > Novosphingobium. Next base: position 1,530 of record CAMDQY010000253.1, read on the forward strand.
TTCGCGCTTTGCCATGCCGCCTTCTGTGCCTTGTATGCCGCGTTCGATTTGGGCGCGGTGGCGAGATAGAGGCAGGCTTGGACGATCGCCAGTTCGCCTTCGGGCGAGCCTAGGAATTCGAAGGCCTGCTTGGCGGCGAGGCACTGGGTCAGGGCTTGCGGATCGGCAAGACCTATATCCTCGCTGGCAAAACGGGTCATGCGGCGAAGCAGGTAGAGCGGCTCCTCGCCCGCCGTCAGCATCCGCGCCAAATAATACAGCGAAGCCTGCGGGTCCGAACCGCGCAGCGCCTTGTGCAGCGCCGATATGAGGCCGTAATGCCCGTCGCGGTCCTTGTCGTACACCGCTACCCTGCGATGTAAGAGCTTGCCGAGAGCGGCCGCGTCGAGCGTCTCCTCCAAGTTTGCGGCATAGAGCGTCTCGGCCTGGTTGAGCAGGAACCGACCGTCACCGTCAGCCGATGCGATTAGCGCCGCTCGCGCATTGTCGTCGATCGGTAGCGGCTTGTCTTTGAGCACCTCGGCGCGCCCGAGCAGCACGCGCAGTGCCGCCTCGTCGAGCCGGTGCAGGATCAGCACTTGCGCGCGGCTCAGCAAGGCGGCGTTTAGTGCGAAGCTGGGGTTCTCGGTAGTCGCGCCGACCAGCGTGACCGTGCCGCGCTCGACGAAGGGCAAAAAGCCGTCCTGCTGGGCGCGGTTGAAGCGGTGGATCTCGTCCACGAACAACAGCGTGCGCTGGCCTGCTTTCGCTGCAAGTTCGGCTTCGGCGAAAACCTTCTTGAGGTCGGTAACGCCGGAGAATACCGCGCTGATCGTGGCGAAACGCATTCCCACTGCTTCGGCAAGCAGGCGGGCGATTGTGGTCTTGCCCGTGCCGGGTGGTCCCCACAGGATCATCGAGGACAGCCGCCCCGACGCGACCACGCGCCCGATCGCGCCTTGTGCTCCGGTCAAATGCTCCTGCCCGACGACTTCTGCCAGCACGCGCGGCCGCAGGCGGTCCGCCAGCGGTGCATCCTCGCGCGCCTCGGTCTGGCCAGGCGAAGCGGAAACGGGTTGATCCTCGAACAGGTCTGCCATTGGTCCGAGATAGGCGGTTGCGCAATGAATTGCCAAGGCGGCGCGCAAGGCGCCTTATGGCAAGGCAATCGAGGAGGGGAACTCTGATGGCTACTTTATCGGAACGCACGCCCTGGCACCTGGGGGTGGTGGGCGTAGTCAGCCTGCTTTGGAACGCATTAGGCTGTTACGATTACACCATGACCAAGCTCGACGGTGCCGCTTATATGAGCAGCATGGGATTGAGCGATGAGGCGATCACCTATATGGCCCAGCTGCCGAGCTGGCTGACCGTGTTCTGGGCGCTGGGCGTATGGGGGTCGCTGCTTGGATCGATCCTGCTGCTAATGCGGTCGCGCCATGCGGTCACGGCATTCGTGGTCTCGCTGGTCGGGCTGGCGGTGAGCCAGTTCTACCAGTGGTTCGCAGCCCCGATGCCCGCGGACATGACCGCCGGGCCGATGATCGTGATGACGGTGGTTATCTGGGCCGCGCTGCTGTTCTTCATCTGGTATGCCCGCAAGGCCCACAGCCAGGGCATCCTGCGCTAGATCACCAGCGCGGCAGCGCGCAGCCGGATAAGGCGCAAGTAGGTGTCAGCGACCGTCTGGTTGATGCT
>CAMDQY010000254.1 GCA_945906005.1 Novosphingobium sp. Chol11
GCTCGGGCAAGATCATGCGCCGCATCCTCAGGAAGATCGCCGAGGGCGATGTCTCGAACCTTGGCGACATCTCGACGCTGGCCGATCCCGCCGTCGTTGACACGCTGGTGCAGACGCGGGAAGGTTAACCCGCGTCGCTTCCTTCCCGGGCTGCGGGCGCAGCCATGGAAGGGAGAGCCATGTCGTCGAGCGCGAGCGAGCCGAGCATAAGTGAATGGAAGGCAAGCTGGACGCTGGTCCTGGCGTCCTTCGTCGGGTTCATGTTCCATTCGATGCCGGTCACTGCGGTAAGCGCCTATATCGGGCCGCTGGAGGCAGAGTTCGGCTGGAGCCGTACCTTCATTTCCTTCGGGATAACGGTGGGCTCGGGGGTTTCGGCCCTGATGATGCCCCTGATCGGCGCCATGGCCGACAGGTTCGGCTCGCGCCGCGTTGTCCTGCCCGGCATCGTGCTGAGCGCAGGATCATGGTCGCTGCTAGCGCTGATGACCGGCGCGCAGTGGCAATGGCTTGCTCTGTTTTTCTTCCATGCAATCTTCAACGTGATGATCGGAGCGGTGCTGTGGACCACTGCGGTCGCGGGCACATTCAGTAAAGCGCAGGGCATGGCGCTTGGCCTCACGCTGGCCGGCGCGACCGGCGCGCATACGCTGGTGCCGCCGCTGACCGTGGCGCTGGTCGATGGCTTCGGCTGGCGCACGGCAACGGTGATCATGGCTGCCGGGTTGGGCTTGCTATCGTTCGGTCTGTGCTACCTGTTTTTTTATGACCGGCGCGACCGCTTGCGGGTGGCGGTCGCTGCCGGAGGGACCGGCACCCTCGCCGACAATGCCCAGCTTCCCGGTCTGACCCTGCGCGAGGCGGCGTTCGATACGGCGCTGTGGCGCATCGGCCTCTCGATCCTGATCATCATCGCGCTGACCATCGGCTTCCTGGTCCACCAGATCGAGATCCTCGGCTCGGTCGGCGTCACCCGAAGCACTGCCGCCTGGCTCGCAGGGGTTTCGGGATTGATGGGCATTGTCGGCAAGGTGGTTACCGGCTGGCTGCTCGATCGCTATCGCGGGGATCTGGTCGGCGGGCTGACCATGGCCGCGGCGAGCCTCGCCTTCGCGCTGCTGCTGAGCGGCGCAGCCTCGGTGCTGCTCATCGTGCTTGCCATGCTGGTCAACGGCTATACCGCCGGAGCCAAGCTTCAGGTCGCCAGCTATCTGACCGTGCGCTACGCTGGACTTCGCAATTTCGGCAAGATCTACGGGTTCATTTCGGCGCTGGTTGCTGCCGGAGCCGCTGCCGGGCCGCTGATCGCGGGCGTCTCATATGATTTGACCGGAAGCTACGCGCAGTTCCTGTCGCTCGCCGCCGTCGGGCTGGGCATTTCGGCGCTGCTGCTGATCAGCCTGCCGCGCTATCCGGATTGGGAAAAGGCCGGCGAGACGGGCGCTATGCAGCCAGCTTGAACGGCTCGATCGTGCCTTCGAGGTAGAGCTTCTTGGCCTTGGCGCGGCTCAGCTTGCCCGAGCTTGTGCGCGGCAGGGTGCGCGGCGGCACCAGTTCAACGATGCAGTTCATGCCGGTGATCGAGCGCACCTTGTCGCGGATCGTATCGTGCAGCTTGACCCGCTCGATGGGATCGGAAACGCGGCAGTGAACGAGCACGGCGGGCACTTCTTCGCCGTGTTCGGTTTCCATCGAGAACGCGGCGATGTCGCCGTGGTTGAAGCCCGGCAACTGTTCGACCGCCCATTCGATATCCTGCGGCCAGTGGTTCTTGCCGTTGATGATGATCATGTCCTTGGCGCGGCCGACGATGAACAGGTGTCCGCTTGCCATGTAGCCCATGTCGCCAGTGTCGAGCCAGCCATCCACCATGCATTCGGCGGTGGCCTCGGGATCGCGGTAGTAGCCCTTCATCAGGCTGGTGCCGCGGCACAACACCTTGCCGATGTGATGATCGGGGACCGACGCGCCGGCCTCGCCCCTGATCTCGATTTCCATGCCGCGCACGGGAACGCCGCAGTTGACGATCGCGCGGTAACGCGCGGGGCGCGACAGGTCGCGCGGTGCGCCAGAAAGACGCTCTTCCTCGACCAGCTCGACGCGAATCCCTTCGCCCGGTGGCATCAGCGTGACCGCCAGCGTCGCCTCGGCAAGGCCGTAACTCGGCAGGAAGGCCGAGGCCCTGAACCCGGCGGGAGCGAAGGCGTTGACGAAATTCTGCATAACGTCGGGCCGGATCATGTCCGCACCGTTGCCCGCCAGCCGCCAGCGCGACAGGTCGAACCGCTCGGAAACATGGGTCCGGCTGGAGACGCGGCGCGCGCAGATGTCGTAGCCGAAAGTGGGGGAATAGGAGCACGAGGTGCCGGGATTGCGGCTCACCAGGTCGAGCCAGGCGAGCGGCCTGCGGGCGAAGTCCTCGGTCCTGAGATAGTCGGTCGAGACCTGGTTGGCGATCATCGACAGGAAACAGCCGACCAAGCCCATGTCGTGGTACCATGGCAGCCAGCTGATGCAGCGGTCGCTCTCGATGAACTCCATGCCATGGCTGTGCGCGGCCAGATTGGCGAGCAGGCCCTTGTGGGTGACGACGACGCCATGGGGAAAGCGGGTCGAGCCGCTGGAATATTGAAGGAAGCAGACGTCTTCCGAGGTGACTTCGGGGAGCGGAGTTTGCGGCGCATCGAGATCGGCGAAATCCTCCCAGGCAATACCCTTGCACTGCTGACGCTCGGCAGCGGCACTGGCCATGCCTTCAAGTTCGCGAGGATAGAACAGCATGACCGGCTCGGCGCTCGCCATCTGGACTGCGATCTGGTCGATGTAGTTGTCCTTGCCGCCGAAGCTGGTCGGAAGCGGCAGCGGGACTGGCCAGGCCCCCGCATAGATCGCACCGCAGAACAGCGCCGCGAAATCGGGGCCGGTCTCGGCGATCAGCGCAATGCGATCACCCTTTTGCACTCCGTTTGCAATCAGCTTGCAGGCCGCTTGCAGTGCGAGATCGCGCAGCTGGGAAAAGGGCAGGACGTGAGCCAGATTGCCGCGCGGATCGTGGAAATTGAAGCCGCGACTGCCACGCGCGGCATAGTCCAGCGCCTCGCCGAATGTGGCGAAATCGGCAAAACGGCGCGGAAGTGCGTCTTCATTTGGGGTCGGCACAAGGGTCTCGACGGTGCTCGGCACCATGGTATCGGTGA
>CAMDQY010000255.1 GCA_945906005.1 Novosphingobium sp. Chol11
TCAAGCGATTGCCGAACAGCATCCGCCTTCGGTATTGATCGCGTCTTGAGAGCGACAACGCCGGCGTCGGCACGGATACCGTCAATGTCCCCGACTGACGTGAGCAAACTGGTGCGCATTCCCTGCCCAGTCAGGATGCTTGCGAGGTCGGCTGCCCCTGTAAAATCGTCGGCAATGCATCCCAGGATCATAGATTATGCTCTTTCATGAATATCGCGATAGCGTCAGCGCACGCGCCCGGAGCCTCAAGCGGCAGGAAGTGACCGGCGCCGTCGATCCTCTTGAGTGTTACATTAGGAGCATGCTGCAAATCGAGATAGCGTTCTTGCGGGCAAACATTGTCGTCCGCCCCTGCAATCGCCAGTATCGGCCTATATGATGCATGAACGGCGGCGCGCTGGTCGGGACGATAGATATTCATTTCGGCTTGGCGCGCATGAACTTCATCGCCTTGTGCTTCGGCCATATCAGCGATCAGGCCGACGACATGCTCGAAGGTCTGACAGGACGGCGAGACAAGAGCTTGCCCCCGCGCCTCAATGAACGCCCGCAGCCCCATCTCACGCCCCGATGCAACATCGCTTTGGCGCGCGTTGGCGTTCGCTGGATTATCGGGAAAGGCATTGCCTGAAAGCAGTATCACCGCAGCCACATTGTCTGGAGCCATCCGAAGCGCCTCAAGTGCAACAAATCCCCCAAGCGAAAAGCCAAGGGCAATGAAACCCGCAAGCTCGCCTGCCACAAGTGCTGCGGCCGCGTCCGAAACGCGATTGTGTTGGGCGTAAGACCATATCGACGCCGGACGGGGTAACCGTTCGAGAAGCGGCGCGAAGACACGCTCGTCGCACAGTGTCCCGCCAAGGCATATCAATTGGCGCGTCGGCCTCGTCATGCCCGGCTGGCGTTGACCGCATCGCGCATTGCTCCGCGCAGCAGGGCAGCATCATTGCCTGGTGTCACCAGATCGAAGCCCTGCGCAATGCGCATCGCCGCCGCGGTGCCGTTCGAACAAAAAATGCCGGCGATCTTTCCCGTTTCGACGGTCCGGCGGCGCACCAGTTCGATCGCATTGGCAACTTCAGGCACGCTGCTCTCATTCTCCGGCCGATGGCCTAGCGCCAGAGACAGATCGTTCGGGCCGACGTAGATGCCATCGAGGCCGGGGACAGCAAGGATATCTTCCAGATTGTCCAGCCCTTCGCGCGTCTCGATCATTCCCAGCACAAGTATCTCGCGATTTGCGCCATCAAGATAGTCGGTCCCTCCGTACAGCAGTCCGCGTGCCGGGCCGAACGACCGCGACCCATGCGGCGGATAGCGGCAGGCAGAAACCAGTTCGGCGGCGTCGCGCGCCGTAGAGATCATAGGACAGATCACGCCATATGCGCCTGCATCGAGAAACCGCATGATGTCGCAAGCCACAAGCCCGGATGGACGCACCAGCGGTATCGCGGTGGTGCTGGAAATTGCCTGCAACATTGAGATCGCGGTTTCAAAACCGATCATGCCATGCTGGCAATCGACGGTTGCTGCATCAAAGCCCTGATGCGCGATTGCTTCAGCCGCGTAGCCCGATCCGATCGAAAGCCACGCGTTAACGATCGGACGTCCCTCGGCTTTCAATTGCCGGAGAGTGTTCGCGCGCATCGGCTTAGGTCGCCGGAAGCAGCGAGGCGGGTGCGAGATATCCGTTTGGATCGCGTCCCAGATTAGCCGCACGGGCTTGCTCGACAAGAGCCGCATCCCACTCGATGATCGCGCGTCCGTCACCGGCGGTCGTCACACTCATCAGCACCGGCGCATCACCAACCGATCGGTAGGTGCGCCAGCAGTCGGCGGGCACCGAATAAGTCGACCAAGGTTCGGCTCTAGAGACATTATCGGATCCCTCGGGGCCGAGGATGATCTCGAGCGAGCCTTCGCGCACGATCAACACCTGTTTCGGCGAAATTCGGAATGGGCCGACCTGCTGCCCCGGCTGAATACGCATATATTCAAGGCTGAACCCATGGGGGTTGCGGATCTTGGCGTCGGCATTGCGGTCTTCCGACATGCCCGGGCCGATGACCGGAGCCAACTCGCATCCGTGTCCAGCCACCACGTGATCGAGCATGGCCTTGTCCGACCACATCAGTTCGTCCTGCATGACCATGCGCGCGCGCATTTGTTCGGGCGTATAGCTGCGCATGGCGGCAATATCGGTCTCGCTCAGCGGTACAATCAAATCTTCGGCAGGGGGCTTGGGCAAGCCAGCCGCCGTATCAACCATCATATTGTCGCGCGTGAGATAAAGTCCATGTTCGGCCGCATAATCCAATATGCTTGGATGCCATACAACACCACCCGACTCGTCTTGCCCCAGCAACGTGAATATCCAGCTGTCGTCTGGTCCGGTATTAGTGAAACCGCGGAAGATCCAAGTCGGAATTGAGAGTGTATCGCCAGCGCGGCCGACGATTTCACCGCCCTTTCCATCGGGACCCCAACGGAAGGTCCATTCGCCGCGATAGATCATGAAGACCTCGGCGGTGTAATGCATGTGCAGATTGTTCGTGACGCCGTGCGGCATCGCCGCGACGCCCAGCGCAAATCCGTGAGGCTCGGCGAGGTTGACGACCTGCTCGGCGGATTGGGTTACGCCTGGGCCGATAATCGAGTAATTCAGCTTACGGTCCGACCCGGGAATCCTGCAATCGATGAAAGCGAGTTGGGACGGTACCAAATCTTCATAACGGATCAACCGACTGTCGGCGCTCACTACATCGCAACTCGTCGCATTCATGGCGCAACCTCATCCCCGGTGTCGTTCGCGCCCATTCAAGACGCACAGACGCCTTAGCACTGCATTCGAATGCAGACAATAGTCGCGATTTGGCAAATCTAGTTTTGCCTCAAAGCCAGAGGAAGGATAAGGAACCCAAGCCTTCCTTTCTCGGCAAAATTTGACGACGGACCTCTATTCCATGCCACGAAAATCGACTCAATCGACGCAGACGGTCAATAAAAGCGCCCAGAAGGCCAAGCCAGTCACATCCTATGATGTTGCACGAGAGGCAGGTGTCTCGCAATCCGCCGTTTCGCGGTACCTGACACCCGGCGCGAGCGTGTCACCGCAAACTCGCGCCAAGATACTCAAGGCCGTAAACAAGCTCGGCTTCCGGCCCAATGAGCTTGCCAGAAGCCTTCGAGGAGGTCG
>CAMDQY010000256.1 GCA_945906005.1 Novosphingobium sp. Chol11
CGCCGTCACGATGATCTCTTCAAGTGCACTGTCGCCAGAGCGCGCGCTCTCCTCATCAGACGAAACCTGTGCAAACACAGGGCTCGATACCGACAACGCCGCAATCCCGGACGTCACCAAAAGCCAACCAGTCCTCATCTTCCCTCTCCTTTTTTCGACATTCTAAGATGCCAGCCAAGCGACTTACATAACATGAATATCATTCATTATAAATGATACATGGTGTAACAATGAATAGCAATCATTTTAACGGCTGCTTAGACGGACGTGTGACGCTTACCGCTTTGCGAACGATGCAAGCTTTTCAAGCGTTTCGGGTAGTGCCACTTGATTCGCAATAGCGCATGCCTCAGCCTCTAAGTGGCTTTCGAGCGTGGCGCCCGCCGCCTGACGCAAGAGACGTTTAGTCGCGCCCAGCACCGCTCCTGGCATGCATTTGAGGCGATCGACCACAGCTTCGAACTCAACAGCAAAATCCGCATCGCCTACCACCCGGCTTACCAAGCCCAGATCCAGCGCCTCGGAAGCCGATAAAAATTCGTTGAAGGCCATGATCTCAAAAGCCCTCGCGTGACCGACGAGGCGCGGTAGGAACCAGGTCAATCCCGCGTCAGGCGTCAGGCCGGAGCGGGTGTAGCCACTATTAATTCGGGCGGAGCGCTTAGCGACAATCACGTCGCCCGACAGCATCATGCCGACACCGCCCCCAGCCGCAACGCCATTCAATCCCACCACCACAGGGATCGGGGCCTGCACAAGATGACGGATGCCGCCATGGATATTGTCAGTCAGCGTGGCGATGTGGCCTGGCAGATTATCATCGTTGGCCAGGAACTCTTCAATATCACCGCCTACGGAAAAGTAGTCGCCGGCCCCCGAAAGAGCGATCACGCGCACCGTAGGATCGGTCACCGCCTGACGGCTTGCACGCAGGAACGAAGCCGATGACCGCACGGTCACTGCATTGCGGTTGGACGCATCGTCCAGCGTGATGCGCGCGACGCCATCGGCGATGGTGACCGTGACCGGTTCGGAGGGCCCCATCGCGGCTCTCATAGCGCCTCGACGATGGTGACGTTCGCCATTCCGCCGCCTTCGCACATGGTCTGGAGGCCATAGCGCAAGCCGCGTGAGCGCAAGGTGTGGACCATGGTCGTCATCAACTTTGCACCAGTGCATCCGAGGGGATGGCCAAGCGCTATCGCGCCGCCGTGGACGTTGAGCCGGGCGGGATCGGCGCCGATTTCCTTCAGCCAGGCCATCGGCACGCTGGCGAACGCCTCGTTGACTTCGAACAGGTCGATATCGCCGATTGCCATGCCAGCACGCTCCAGCGCGATGCGGGTCGCGCGGATCGGCTCTTCGAGCATGATGACCGGATCGCCGCCGGTGACGGTCATGTGGTGGACGCGCGCCAGCGGGGTCAGGCCGTGCGCCTTCACCGCACGCTCGCTGGCAATCAGCATTGCCGCCGAGCCGTCGGCAATCTGGCTGGCGGTAGCTGCAGTCAGCCGCCCGCCATCGCTGAGCAGCTTGACCGAAGCCATCGATTCGGGCGTCGCGTCGTAGCGGATGCCTTCGTCCCGGCTGTGCATAGCCACGCCATTTTCGGTCTCGATCGCAAGTGGCACGATTTCCGCGTCGAATGCCCCGGCATCGGTTGCAGCAGCCGCGCGGCGATGGCTTTCGAGCCCATAGGCATCCATCGCTTCGCGCGACAGGCCGTATTTCTCGGCGATCATTTCAGCGCCGGTGAACTGGCTGAATTCGGCGACGCCATACTTCGCGAGGATGTGCGCGCTCCACGGTAAGCCGCCGATATCGGCCTGCTGATATAGCGTCAGGTTGGTGAGCATCGGCACGCGGGTCATGCTCTCGACCCCGCCGGCGATCACCAGGTCCTGCGTGCCCGACATCACAGCCTGGGCGGCAAAATGCACCGCCTGCTGAGCCGAGCCGCACTGGCGATCGATCGTCACGGCCGGCACCGTCTCGGGCAGAGCCGAGGCCAGCACGACGTTGCGCGCCGCCGCAAAGCTCTGCTCGCCGCCTTGCGTCACGCAGCCGAAAATCACATCGTCGACCGCCGCCGGATCTATACCAGTGCGCGCCAGCAGCGCATCGATGCTGGCAGCGCCGAGGTCGGCAGGATGCCACCCGGCGAGTGCTCCCTTGCGGCGTCCGGTCGCGGTACGCACGGCGTCGATGATATAGGCTTGGGACATGCTTTTAACTTCCTTCTAGGACCGGCACGCTAGCCGCGTCCCAGGATCATGGCGCTCCGCCCCGATGAGACGAAGACTGTCTGCGCATCCTTTGCCTGGTTTGCAGCGATACCCCGCATCTGGCGCACCGCCTCGGTCATGTTGTTGTAGCCGTGGATATAGCCTTCGCCCAGCAAGCCGCCGTTGGTATTGGTCGGAAGCTGGCCGTCGATGCGCAATTGTCCCGACTTGACGAAATCGCGCGCCTCGCCGCGCGGAACGAAGCCGTGCGCCTCCAGCATCATGAAGACTATTGGCGAGAAGTTCTCGTAGAGCATTGCCACACTAATATCCGACGGGCCAAGCCCGGTTATCTGCCACAGCTGCCTGGCGACATCGGCGGCCTCGGGAAATTCGCCCGGATCGTCGCGGTAGTAATCGAACAGGATATCGCCGTTCAGCAGCTGCGACTGCGCGGCGCCAAGGATCGGTACGAGTGGCTGTGCAAGGTCGCGCGCCCGTTCTTTGGTGGTGACAATAAGTGCGCAACCACCATCGCTTTCCTGGCAGCAATCGAGCCGCCGCAGGATCGGTTCGCAAATCCAGCGCGATGCCTGGTGATCCTCCAGCGTAATTGGTTTTTCGTAATACCAGGCTGCCGGATTAGTCGCCGCATAGTCGCGCGCGGTGACAACGTAGTGACCCAGATCCTCGTTTGTGAGGCCATAGGTTTCCATGTAGCGCTTATACCAGAGCGAATAGATCTTGGCCGGCGTGTCGAGCCCCATCGACCAGTGCAGGTCACGCTGGACCGGCCCCGACCCCATGGGCGGTTGGCCGAACCTGCGCCCCGAACGTTCGTTGAATGCCCGATAGACAAGCACTGCGTTCGCCGCGCCTGAAGCCACCGCAGAGGCGGCAAGCTGGATGGTCGCACAGGCACTGCCACCGCCG
>CAMDQY010000257.1 GCA_945906005.1 Novosphingobium sp. Chol11
GACTGCCATTTCATGTCGTGCCTGCCGCCCTTCACCCCGGCTACACCCCACCGGGCGAGCAAAACAGTATGTAGAAGGAAGCGTGGGTCCCATCTGAGCAAAACGGGGGGTGCCGGGTAGGTGGGGTCCGGCTGGGCAGGTTTTGAAGGGGGTGGGGGTGTTGCTTTGATGCGAGGCGGGTGCGGGCTATCTGTTTCGCACGGAACGTCCGTCAAATGTCCGTCCCGGCCAATACCTTGGTGGTCTAAAATCCATCTAACTCATTGAAAACTATGGTGAGCCCTGCTGGGTTCGAACCAGCGACCTACTGATTAAAAGTCAGTTGCTCTACCGACTGAGCTAAGGGCCCTTCCACGAGGGCGTCAGGTAAGGGCAGGTCCCGGCCGGGTCAAGCGCGCTCGAAGGTGGTGCAGGCTTAGCCCCGAGAGCGGATCTCGCCAGCCCCCCGCGATCTGCACCGCCGGACCCAAAACGAAATCGCGGGTCCGAAACATTACGTGCGGAACAACGAGACCGGGCGAGGCCCAGGCACCGCCGCTCCACAGAACCACGTCGAGATCGAGCACCCGCGCGCTCCAGCGCTGGCCGCGCCTGCGCCTGCCGAAATCTGCCTCGATGCGCTGCAATCTGGCCAGCAGTTCAAGCGGCTGGGCCTTCGTACGGATCACCGCCGCAGCATTGGCATAGGCGCGCTTGGATGGCCCGATCGGGCGCGATGTGACGACCCGCGACGCCTGCTCGACCGTAATGCCCGCACGTCCGAGGGCCGCCAGCGCAGCAGCGATCACCTTGTGCGGTGAACCATGGCGATGGTGCCGCTGGTTCGAACCGAGCGCGATCAGGTAGAGGCCCTGCGTCACTTCGGTCAGATGTCCTGCGCGATCCGCCCGTACAGCTGGGGGCGGCGGTCACGAAAAAAGCCCATGCCCGCGCGGTGGCGGGCGGCGCGCTCGAGATCGAGCGTGGCGACCAGCACGCCGCTTTCCTGGTTGCCGAATTCGGCGACAATGTCGCCCCATTCGTCGGCGATGAAGCTGTGGCCGTAGAACGCCTGATCGCTGCCGGTTTCAGCCTCGACGCCATTGCGGTTGGCAGCGATTACCGGCATGCAGTTGGACACCGCATGGCCCTGCATAGCGCGGCGCCACATGCGGCTGGTGTCGAGTTCATCGTCGTAGGGTTCGGAGCCGATCGCAGTGGGATAGAACAGCACTTCTGCGCCCATCAGCGCCATCACCCGCGCGCTTTCAGGATACCACTGGTCCCAGCAGATACCGACGCCAATGCGCGTGCCACAGAGGTCCCACACCTTGAACCCGTCGTTGCCGGGGCGGAAATAGTATTTCTCCTCGTAGCCGGGACCATCGGGAATATGGCTCTTGCGGTAGGTGCCGAGGATCTCGCCGCGGTCGTCGATCATCGCCATGGTGTTGTAGTAGTGGTGGCCGTCGCGCTCGAAAAAGCTGGTCGGGATCGCAATGTTCAGCTTGGCGGCGAGGCGCTGCATGGCGATGACCGAGGGATGTTCCGCCGTGGGCCGCGCCAAAGCGAACAGTGCCTCATCCTCGCGCTTGCAGAAGTAGGGGCCGGAAAACAGCTCAGGCGGCAGCACGATCCGCGCGCCCTGCTCCGCCGCCTGCTCGACGAGCGCGGAGACGGCGGCGATATTCTCAGCTTCGTCGGGCGAGCCGAGCGCGAGTTGCAGCGCTGCGACGGTGAGTTCGTTCATCCGTCGAGGGTTAGCATCAAGGTCGCTTGCGGAAAAGCAGCGTCATCCGGTCGCTTTCGCCGATCGCGGTAAAGCGCGGCATGTCGACTTCTGCGACCCCCCGAAAATTGGGAGGCAGGGTCCACACGCCGCCGGGGTGATCGGCGGGATCCTTCGGATTGGCGTTGATCTCGCTCTGGGCGACGAGTTCGAACCCGTTCGCCTCGATCAGGGCGACGACGTCCTTGACGCGCATGTAGCCCTTGCCGCCCCTGACATAGTCGGCAGGGGCATCGGCCTTCGCGCGGTGCTGCTCGACGCCGAGGAGGCCATCGGGCTTGAGCAGGGCGTGCAGCTTGTAAAGCTCGGAGTGCAGGAAATCGTTACGATGCAGGTTGTGGATCTCACGGAAGATCAGCACCCGGTCGACCGTGCCGTTGCGCTCGTCACCCAGCTGGTCGGTGTTGAACGCCTCGATCGGTGCGCCATCGAGGTTCCATTTGGCCGCTTCGACCGGGAACTTTTCGCGCAAACCGCCGAAGTAGTTGACCATACCTTGCGGCGCGCCCGCGCCGAGCGCCGGATTCAGCCCGATATAGCGACCTTCCTTGCCGAGGTAGGGGACCAGCACGCGCGTATACCACCCACTCGATGGCATATAGTCGATTACGGTCATGCCCGGTCTGACGCGGAAAAACGAAAGCGTCTCGGCGGGGTGGCGATAGATGTCGCGCGTACGGTCCTGCGCCCGCCGGGGATTGTCGAGGCTCAGTTCGAGCAGCGTGTCGCAGGCATCGCACAGTTCTGCGTCCGCAGCGGCGTAGGCCGGAGGTGAAGCAGCGGGAACAGCCAGCAGGCCAAGGGCAGCGCTAATGACAACGGCAAGGCGGCGCATCTGGCAACTCCTCTGACAGTTGCAGCCCGCTCTAACCGCTGGCCGACCAATGACAAGCTGCCAAATAGTCCCTATTTGTATCGGACACCATTCGAGGAAGGCATGATGAGCGACAAGCAAACGGCAATCTTGGCAGGCGGGTGCTTCTGGTGCACCGAGGCGGTGTTTCGCGACGTGATCGGGGTGAGCGAGGTCGAAAGCGGCTATATCGGCGGCGCAATGCCCGATCCCGACTATCGCTCGGTATGCAGCGGCACGACAGGTCATGTGGAAGCGATCAAGGTGGAGTTCGATCCTGCCGAGATTTCCTATGCCGAGATTCTCGACGTGTTCATGGGCACCCACGATCCGACGCAGTTGAACCGCCAGGGCAACGATGTCGGCACCCAATATCGCTCGGCGATCTTTCCGCTCGACGACACCCAGCGCGCGGAAGCGGAGGCAGCGATTGCGCGCGCCAACGAGGATCATGACGGACGGGCGGTGACGACGATCGAGGGACCTGCCGAGTGGTATCCGG
>CAMDQY010000258.1 GCA_945906005.1 Novosphingobium sp. Chol11
TGGCACGCCTCACCCGCCCGGATAAAGGGCGAAATTGAACGTGGCGGACCAAGTGCCGCAATATCGCGGCGGCGGACCGGCGCTCGCTATCTTCGTTGCTCGCGGAACAGCACTTCTTGGGTGGCCGTCGCAATCAGGCGACCTGAGAGGTCGAACAGCCGCCCGGTTGCCATCGCGGTTCCGCCCGCGCCCAGATGGCTGGACATGTCAAAGAGCAGCCAATCCGCTGGTGCAGGCCGGTGGAACCACACGTTGCTGTCGAGACTGGCGACCGAGGGCGAGTCCTGCGCGAATACACGCGGCTGGTAAGCCCACGGCACGAAGGCGATGACATAGTCCTGCAGATAGGCGACCAGGCAGGCCTGCAAGGCCGGATCGAGCGGCTCTGCGAGTGAACGGATTTTCAGCCAGACGCGAACCGGACCGCCGCCGCCGGGCCGAAACACGCGCTCGGGCTCGAGCGGGCGGCAATCGACCATGTTCATCGGCAACAGCCGTGAAATCGTTTCGTAACAATCGGCAAATGCGGGATCGGCGAGCAGTTGCGCCATGGCGGCAAGATCGTCGGGCGGAGGCAGATCGCCGGGCACCGGGTCCTGATGGTCCATCGGCCCCGCCTCTCCGGTGCTGGCAGAGCACAACATCTCAAAGAGCAGCTTGCCGTGCTGTTCCGCCCTGACCCGGCGGGTTGCGAAGCTGCGCCCATCGCGTAGCTCCTCGACAGCGTATTCGATTGTGTGGCGCACGTCCCCGGGCCGCAGGAAATAGCCGTGCAGCGAATGGACGCGCTTGTCACCGAACGAGGGCAGGGCGGCCGCCAGCGCCTGTGCGACGAGCTGGCCGCCGAACATGTGCCCGCCCTGATAGTCGAGATCGGAACAGATGCTGCGCAAGCGCCCGACGCCGGCAGGCTCAAGCAGAAGCAGCGATGCGAAGTCTTCGGCCTGTTTCGCCAGTTGCGCGCTCACGCTCAGGCAGACAGCCCGGAACTGTTCCACCCCTCAACGACCGCATCAGTGGTCGTCAGGGTGCCGAGCATCATCAGCGTGTTGTCGAGCACGGCCTTGGCATATTCCTCGGGGAATCCGGCGACCGAATCGCGCGCAATCACAAGCTGATAGCCCCGGTCGACCACATCGATCGACGTGCTCAGCACTCCGAAAGCGAGCGACACGCCGCTCACGACCACGGTGGTGATCCCCTCGTTGCGCAGCACTTGATCGAGCGCGGTGCCATGCATGCACGAGAGGCCGTTGAAGCGCGGCATCAGGATGTCGCCGTCTTCCCAGGTCTCGGGATAGGGAGCGGCACCAGTAGGCGTGTTCACGGCATCGCCCGCCCGCTTCTTGCGCGCCGAGCCGGTGAGGCGGGTGTTGCTGCTCGAGCCGAAGCCGCCGGGAAGCGAATCGGCGGTGCAGTGGAACACCGGCGCGCCTGCCGCTCGTGCCGCAGCCGCGATCCGGGCGGCATTGGCCACGAGGTTCACCCTGTCGGCAGCCTCGCTCAGCGGAGGCCAGGGCGCATTTGGCCCGATCACGCCCGGCTGGACTTCGGTCATCACGAAGGCTGCCTTGCCCCGTGCAAGCAGTTCACTCAGTTGGGGTGCGGCCATTTGCAGTATCCTCTTTGTGGAGTTTGATCAGTTTAGCTGGCCGCCCGAAACTTCGAGCACGGCGTTCGACATGAACGAGCTTTCGGGTCCGGTGAGGAACAGCGCCGCTTCGGCCACTTCCTCGGGCTGACCGTATCGGCCAAGCTGGTTGATCGCCTCCATCCGTTCCGTGCTGAGGTGCCCGCTGTCGATGCGCGCCTGGTTCATCGGCGTCTGGATGACACCGGGGCAGATCGAGTTGATCCGCACGTGAGGGCCGATGTCATTGATCAGCGACTTCGCCATGGCCAGAACGCCGGCCTTGGTCGCGCCATAGATCGAGAGCCCGGTGCCGGGCCGGTAAGCACCATAGGACGCGAAGTTGACGATGGTGGCATTGCCGGAAGCCTGAAGGTGCGGCAGCGCGGCGCGGATCATGTTGGCGACACCGCCGATATTGACGCGCAGCAGCATGTCCTGCTCCTCGAAGGTGATCTCCTCGATTGGCTTCAGACGCAGGATGCCAGCGGCGTTGACGATCCCGTCGAGCCCGCCCATCGCGCTCGCCGCCGCGTTCACCGCATCGTTCACTGCAGGCCCATCGGCAAGGTTGATAGCGACTGCCGTGCCGCCGGTCTCGTGCGCAACCGCCGTGAGCGCGGCCTCGTTCATGTCGAATAACGTGAGCGTGGCGCCGTGCTCGGCAAACAGCCGTGCGCAGGCCGCGCCCATGCCCGACGCCGCGCCAGTGACGATAATGCGACGGCCCTCAAGCTTCCGGTTCCTGTCCAGTGTTCCTCTCCCCTAGATGAGCGTTTCTTCGACCGGCGCGCGCGCCGACTGCGGACCGCGCACTACGCCGCCGGGATAGACGCCGCAATGCTCGCCATTGCGGAAAGTCACCTGGCCGCGCTTTATCGTTGCCTCGTAGCCGTCGGCTCGCTGCAGCAGGCGGTGCGCGCCGCTGGGGAAATCGTTGGCAAGATAGGGCTGATGGAGCCGCAGGCGGTCGAAATTGATTACGTTGATGTCGGCGAGGTAACCGGGAGCGAGCACCCCACGGTCCTTCAGGCCATAGGCGAACGCGGGATCACGGCTGAGCCAGCGCACGACCTTTTCGACCGGCAAGGTTTCGCCGCGAGTGCGGTCCCGGCACCAGTGCGCGAGCATGAAGGTCGGCGAGGCGCTGTCGCAGACGCGAGTCGAATGGGCACCGCCGTCCGAGAGACTTGCGAGCGTGAGTGGATGCTCGAGCAATTGCCTCACCGTGCCGAGATCGCCCGATTTGTAATTGGTGATCGGCACCCAGATCATCCCGGTTCCCTCTTTCGCGGACATCAAATCCCAGACTAAGTCGTAGGGGTCCATGTCCGAGGACGCAGCACGTGCGGCCAGACTTTTACTGGTCGGATCGGGCTCATAATCGAAGTCGTCGTCAAGCTCGTACATCTGGTCGAAGCCGTAAGCGCGGAAAAAGCCATCGGGCGCCTCTCTCGTCTGGGCAATGACCTTTGCCTTGAACTGCTCGTCAC
>CAMDQY010000259.1 GCA_945906005.1 Novosphingobium sp. Chol11
GACATCGAGGCCGAACAGCGCGCAGCCGCCCGCCGCGGACAGCCCGGCCGCTCCTGCGCCGATGACGATGGCGTCGTGGGTGTATTTCATCGCGTTGCCCTATTCCATCAACGCACGTCGGGATAGTGGCGGGAGAGCCGCTTGCGCGCACCGAAGGCCCACATCATCCCGACCTTGAAGTAGATCCAGTTGGCGCGCAGAGGCCCCCATGCAGCAACGCGACGGTCCGATGTCCGCACGATCCGCGGCACGAGTTTCACCCGCCCCAGTTTTGCCATGCGGATGCACAAGTCTGCCTCCTCCATTACCGGGGTGCCCGGATCGCAACCGCCGACAGCGAGAAACTGGTCGCGGCGGAAGAACATCGCATGGTCCCCGAACAGCAGCCGCACCCCAAGAAGGAACAAATGCGGCCGTATAATCAGCGGCGCGTACCAGGTCTTGATCCAGTTGTGGAAGGAGGTGCCCCAGCGGGTCTTGTCCGGTCCGCAGATCAGCGGCGTGAAACCGGCAAGAGCTACGCGCTGGTCCGCCAGAGTGGCTGCGATCACCGCGATCATGTCGGTGGGCGGCAGGGTATCGGCGTGGAGCACGCAGACCAGCGGTTCTTGCGCCGCCGCGACCCCCGCGTTGATCTGGACCGCGCGCCCGCGATCGGTTTCGATCAGTCGCCAGCCCGCCGCGCGGACCAGCGCGCAGGTCGCATCCTCGCTGCCGCCATCGACGACCAGCACCTCGCCCGGCCTTGGATCGAGCGCGGCCAGCGCCGCGATCAGTGCGGGCAGGGCCTTCTCCTCGTTGAGGACTGGCACGACCAGCGACACCGCGTTCATGGCGCGAACTCGGGCCAGCCTGCAAGATCTTCGGGTTGGTCGATGTCGGCGAGTTCGGGCAGCAGGGCAGGCGTAATCTCGCGCGCTTCGAGCCGCGCGAGCGTTTCGGGCAGCACCTGCGGCGTGGACCATGCCATATCGTTGAACAGCCAGGGCCAGGTTTGGCGCAGGCCGATCAGCCAATATCCGCCATCGCCCGCCGGGCCGATCACCACCTCATGATTCGCGAGCGCCTCGGCGGCTTGGCGCAGCAGCAAGGCCGAGAGCGCGGGCAGGTCGCTGCCGATCACCAGCGCGGGAGGCGTAACGCGCGCCAGTCGCGCGCCGAGATCGCCAAAGCCCTGATCGCGGATGACCAAGCCGGGGCCGAACGCTTCCTCGAACGTTTCACACGACGCACCTGTCACGCGCAATTCGACCAGCAGGCCGCTTTCCAGCGCTGCGGCCAGCGTGTATTCAAGCAAGCGGCGGTAGATGCGCGCCGCGCCCTCATCGCCGTAAACGCTCGCCAGCCGTGTCTTGACCTTGCCCGGTTGCGGCCAGCGGGCGAAAATCACGATTGTCGGCTGCTCGGTGAGCTTGGGCATCGTGCCTGACTAGCGACTTGCCGCGGTCCTGCACACCCGGCATCAGTCTGCGCTTTCCCTATCGCGTTCAATCGCGCATGGAAGCGCCAACAGGCCAACGAAACGAGAGGACCAAACCCCATGTTCACCATGCGCTTCGACATGCGCGCGCCCGAAAACGGCGCACCGGCCAGCGAGCTTTACAAGGCCGCGATCGACATGGTGGAATGGGGCGAGAACAACGGCTGCGTCTCGGCTGTGCTGTGCGAGCATCATTCGAGCGATGACGGTTATCTTCCATCGCCGCTGATCCTTGCTTCCGCCATGGCGACACGCACCAGCAAGCTGCCGATCACCATCGCGATCTTCATGCTGCCGATGTACGATCCGGTGAAACTGGCCGAGGACATGGCGGTGCTCGACATCATTTCGGGCGGCCGGGTGAGCTATGTAGGTGGCATCGGCTATGTGCCCTACGAGTACGAGATGTTCGGCACGGACTTCACCAAGCGCGGCAAGATGGCCGAGGAAAAGCTGGATCTGCTGCTGAAGATCAAGGGCGGTGATGCAGTGGTCCACGAAGGTCGTCGCATCCGCGTTACCCCGGCGCCTGCCACGCCGGGCGGTCCGGTGGTCGGCTGGGGCGGCGGAAGCCCACCGGCGGCGCGGCGCGCAGGCAAGCATGGCCTGATGTTCATGGCGCAGACCGACGATCCCAAGCTCGGAGAAATCTACGCCGAAGCCTGCCGCGCCAACGGGCACGAGGTCGGCTTTTGCATGCTGCCATCGCAGACTGCGCCGACCACGACCTTCGTTGCCGAGGATGTCGATGCGGCTTGGGAAGAGCTTGGCTCATACATCATGCACGACGTGCTGACCTATGCGAAATGGAATGAGGGACGATCGGATGTCAGCAGCATCTCCTTCGTCAAGACCGCCGAGGAGCTGCGCGCCCAGAATACCAGTCACCGTATCATGACAGTCGATCAGGCGGTCGAATATGTGAAGGGCGGCGCGCCGCTCGGTCTGCTGCCGCTGGCGGGCGGGCTGCCGCCGGAACTTGCGTGGAAATACCTGCGCGTGGTGAGCGACAAGGTGATGCCGCAGCTTGGCTGAGTTGCCGCCCCCGGGCATGGTGGCGCTGCCCGGCGGCACATTCGCGATGGGATCGCAGGCCTTCTACTCCGAGGAAGCGCCGGTCAGGCACGTGCGGGTCGATCCGTTCTGGATTGACGAAACGCCCGTGACCAATCGCCAGTTCGCCTCGTTTGTCGAGGCGACGGGGCATCGGACCATGGCCGAGATCGCGCCTGACCCGTGCGACTATCCGGGCATGGACCCGGCGCTGGCGCAGCCCGGATCTCTGGTTTTCGAGAAGACAGCGGGGCCGGTCGATCTCGCCGATTTGGGCCAGTGGTGGCAATTTCGCCTTGGGGCGGACTGGCGTCACCCGACCGGGCCGGGCAGCTCGCTCGACGGGCTGGAAGATCATCCGGTGGTCCACGTCACCCACGGCGATGCGCTCGCCTATGCCCAGTGGGCCGGCAAAGCGCTGCCCAGCGAGGCCGAGTGGGAATTTGCCGCGCGGGGCGGGCTCGAAGGTCGAGATTATGGCTGGGCGGCGGACTTCGCGGACGAACTCGCGCCCGGTGGCGTGATGCTGGCCAACTACTGGCAGGGGCTGTTCCCCTTCGCCAATAC
>CAMDQY010000260.1 GCA_945906005.1 Novosphingobium sp. Chol11
ATCAATCGTGCGTATGAGGACCGCCCAGTCAACAGCGTCGCATGTGATCAATCTGAAGGCGAGCGCTGGCTGGTCGATGGCCTTTGCGCAGCCGGGCACGAGAAGCTTGCGATCATATCTGGCCCGGAGGATTCGCCGGTAAGTCGACAGCGCGTATCGAGCGCGGCGGAACGGTTGGCGAAGGCGGGCATCAAGCCACTCGACATTGTTATAGCAGATTTTACTTACCAGGGTGGCCGAGAAGCCATGCGGAAGCTAGCGGAGCGCAAGGCGATACCCGATGCAGTCATTTGCGCGAACGATATGCAGGCGATCGGATGTATGGACGAAGCCCGGTATGGCTTGAACCTCGAAGTTCCGAAGGATATTTCGATCGTTGGGTTCGACGGCGCGGCCGCCGGGCCGTGGGCAAGTTATGAACTCGTTACGGTACGCCAGCCTACCGATCTCATGGTGGACGCAGCTATCGATATGCTCGTCGCACGCATGGATGACTCCCGCCTGATCATCGAAAAGAGAGTCTTTTCGGGCGAACTGGTCAAGGGATCGTCGGCAAGGCTAGCGAAGCCTTGAAAATTTGCTGGGAAACGTTTAGCATTCGAATGCAACGATTGAGGATGCAAGATGCCAGACTTTGACCCACTCGCCGATTTGGACCCGGCGGCATACGAGCCGTTTCGCGATCCCCGGGACTACATCCTGTCGTGGACCGACCAGATCTGGATCGACAAAGGTCTCGGTCGCCTTGGCGAACATTATGCTGAGGATATCAAGGTGCACACCGCCTATGGTGAAACCTATGATTTCGAGCATGTGATCCTGAACAGTGTCCAGAAAATGAGCGCCTTTCCTAACGGCGGCGGCGGATCAGGCGAGGATGTGGTTTGGGAACAACGTGGGCCGATGGGTTTCATCAGTTCACATCGCGTCCTTAAGACTGGAACTAACCTCGGTTACTGGACCTATGGCCCGCCGACCGGAAAGAGCTGGGTATCGCGGACCATCGCGCATTGCCTTGTCCAGGACGGCAAAGTTGTCGAGGAATGGCTGGTGCGTGATGAATACGCCGTACTGCAATCGCTCGGCATTGATCCGGAAAGCGTAGCGGCAGATCTTGCGAAGGCCTCTCCCGTTACGGGAGAGATCATGGCGATTGCCGATGACGCGGGTCCCTTTGCAGGAGTCTACGCTAACCCCGCGCGCGAAGGTGTTTCGGGTACTCGGCCAGAGCGCTTCGACGCCGAGTGCCAAACCATCATAGACATGTATGAAACTGTCTGGAACCGGCGTCGTTTCGACCGCGTGATAGACTATTGCGACCCGAAAGTGGTCTGCCACACGGTGCGCCTGCACCGTGCCCAGGCAATCGACCCGTACCAGCAGCAGATTATCGACCTTCTCGCCGTCTTTCCCGATGGCAAAATCGAAGTCCGCGACCTCGTCGTGTGTCAGTCGAGCGAGCTCGGTCAGCGGATTGCGGCAATCTGGGTACTAACCGGCACCTATTCGGGCGTGCCGCTCTATGGTCCGCCAACCCGTAGTCCGGTCAAAATCCTCGGCGCGACGCACTTCGAGATGAGGGATGGCAAGATCCTGCGCGAATGGCGCTTGTTCGACGAGATCGCCGTGCTGGCGCAGATCATCGGCGCACGTACCAACGCGGCGAAACAAGCTGCCGCCGGCTAGAACGGTATGGAGCGTCTTGAAGGCCTCGCCTTACAGCCGCTCTCCAATGCAAAGAAAAAGGGGGGCGAGAAGCCCCCCTTTCCTTTTGTAATAATCCAGCTGCGTTAAAAGCGAAACTTGACACGCGCACCATAGTTGCGCGGCAGTCCGTAGTTCGCCTGCTGCAAGCCATCTCCGCCGGTTTGCGTGCGCTGGTTGAGCATCTCGTCTTCGATGTTCTCGACGAACACCTCGATGCCCCAGCGCTCGTCGTGCGGCGCGTAACCTATCCGGATATCGGTCTGGGTGAAGCTCTTCTGGAAACCCGAGCGGTCGAAGGGCAAACCGCCGTGGGCAAAGTAGGAATCGCTGTAGCGAAACTGCACTTTGGGAGTCAGATTGCCACCGCCCAGGTCGATGTCGTAGCTTGCCGAAGCGGAGAACGTGAACTTGGGCGTATAGGGTGGCCGCTCGCCGCGCAGGTCGATAAAGCGGCTTGCCGGCACCGCGCCGTTGATGACCTGGAACCCGCCGGGCAGATTCATACCGAAGCGGCCATATTCGGCATGGAGGTAAGAGGCGCCGAACGAAAGGTTGAGGTTGTCCATCGGACGCGTCGCCACCGCCAATTCTGCACCGCGTGCATTCAGCGTGCCGCCGTTCGAGGACAGCGTGATGAACTGACCGATATTGTTGGGATTGGGTATCTGGAACGTGGTGGCGAGTTCGCTGTAACGCACATCGTAAAGCGAAAGGTTGACCTGGACCCGATCATCGAGGAACCGGCTCTTGAGGCCGACCTCGAACGAGCGTGACGTCTGCGGCAAGGTCACTGTGCCGTTCTGGTTCATCACGCCGGAGAGAAATCCGGTCGAGTAGGATCCGTAGAGCATCACGTCGTCGTTGACGTCGAACTCAACGCCAGCCCGATATGTCGTGCTGTTGAATGTGGCCTTGACATTGGTGACGGCAGTCGCGGTCGCCGGGTTGTATGCAAATACCACTTGGGGTGAAGTCGGCACCACGGACGGAGTCAGACTTCCGGCGTAGGCAGCGTTGCCGTTGAGCGCTTCCTTGGTCTCGTGATTGTAACGGATACCGGCAATCAACCGCAGCTGCTCGGTCAGGCTAAAAGTCGCTTCGCCGAATAGACCTAGGTAATCGTTCTCGATGAACTGGGTGTTGTTCGAGGCCGAATTGATTGCCGTGTTGCGCGATACCAGCGGTGTCCCGATCAGCACCGGGAGCGACACGCCGTTGGTCGAGAGGACTGTGGGTCGGGCAGTCAGGTCGTCGACCGTGTGGCGGAACGACGAATAGGCGAAGAACAGCTTGTCGTGGCTGACATAGCCTCCGACCGTCGCCTGCAACGGACCGTCCCATTGCGACAGGAGCTGCAATTCCTGGG
>CAMDQY010000261.1 GCA_945906005.1 Novosphingobium sp. Chol11
CAATGCGCTTGGCTTCGGGCACTGCCATCATCGGGCCGACGCCAGTGTAGAACAGGTAGATGCTGTAGAGGCCAAGCAGGCCGAACACGGCGAGCATCGGGATCAGGCTGAAAATGCCAGCCAGCCATGCTGCTGTACCGCCATAGGCGACGAGCTTGAAGGCGTTCTGCTTGTTCGACTGCCCTTCGAACTTGGGAGCGAGCCAATCGGCGATTGCGGCAAGCACGAACACCCCGACGATAGTTAGCACGAAGCTGAGCAGCGCAGTAACCAAAGAGGAGACGATGCTGGGACGATAGGAAACGAACAGCGCGCCATAACCGAACACCTGTCCGCCGATCAGGCCTGCGACCGGGCCAATGGCCGCAAGCGGGACGACGTAATTGCGTAGAATGTCGCCCTGGCTGCCAGTCTCGGCGGCGATCTTTGGCCATTCCTCGGTCGGCTTCAGGATGATCGCCTTGGCTCGATCGACCAGCGCCGCCGGTATCGGACCTATTCCAGGTCGATTTTCCAAGTCCGCCACGTCCGTCCCTCCTACAAATTCCCGAAGCCGCGAACATAGCGCGCAATTTTGACAAGTATAGGCGCGCTGTCCCCAACTTAGACCGGCAAAGTGGCGCGAGCGACTTGCACAGCACGGGCCTGTTGCTAGCTATGAAGGCATGGCTTTTGCACCTTTTGTCCCCTTGCGCGTTTTCTCCAGCTACACCATGCTCGAAGGTGCGATCGAGCCAAAGGCCATCGCGAAACTCGCGAAGGAGCGAGGCTTTCCCGCTATCGCAATTTGCGATCGTAACGGCCTCTATGGCTCTGTAGCCTTCGCCGATGCCTGCCGCGAGATTGGAGTTCAGCCGGTTGTCGGCGCCTTCCTTGCCGTGGCGCGACCTGTAGAGGACGACGCTCCTGGCCGCGACGCGGTGGTCGACTGGCTGGCGCTCTATGCAAAGGACGAGGCGGGGTGGCTCAACCTGTGCCATCTTGCTTCGGCCGCGCATCTCGATCGCCCGGTACATATCGAGGCGCATGTGCCGATCGAAGCGCTCGAAGGCCATAGCGAGGGTCTGATATGCCTTACTGGCGCTGGCGAAGGCGCGCTGGCGCGGCTGCTGGCCGATGGCAGGAAGGAGGCCGCGGCACGCTATTGCGAAGCGCTCCAGGCACTGTTTCCCGACCGGCTCTACATCGAGATCGCGCGCAGCGGCGATCCGGTCGAAGCTGCGAGCGAGGAAGCACTGATCGCGCTCGCCTATGATCGCGACCTGCCGCTCGTGGCCAGCAATCCCGCCAACTACGCCGAGCCGGGGTTCCATGCGGCGCACGATGCGCTGCTGTGCATTGCCAACTCGACACATATCGATGCCGCAGATCGACCGCGCAGTTCGAGCGCGCGCTGGGTCAAGTCCTCGCCGATGATGGAGGAGATCTTCGCCGATCTTCCCGAGGCCATTTCCAACACCATGGTGAGCGCGCAGCGCTGTGCCTTCTCGCCGCCGAAACGCAAACCCATCCTGCCCAGCCTCGCCGGTGGCGGCGAGGGCGAGGGCGAGGGGCGGATGCTTGAACTGGATGCCCAGGCCGGATTGGCACGGCGGCTCGAGCATTATGGCGAAATGCCCGACGAGGAGCGGCGCACCTATGAAGACCGCCTCGCTTTCGAAGTCGACGTCATCAAGAATATGGGCTTTCCCGGCTACTTCCTGATCGTCGCCGATTTCATCAGATGGGCTAAGGACAACGGTATTCCGGTTGGGCCGGGGCGTGGTTCGGGCGCGGGTTCGCTGGTTGCATGGTCGCTCACCATCACCGATCTCGATCCGATCCGTCTCGGCCTGCTGTTCGAACGCTTCCTCAATCCCGAGCGCGTCTCGATGCCGGATTTCGACATCGACTTCTGTGAAACCCGCCGGGGCGAGGTGATCCGCTACGTACAGCAGAAATACGGGCAGGACCACGTTGCGCAGATCATCACGTTCGGCAAGATGAAGGCGCGCGCGGTGCTGCGCGATTGCGGGCGCATCCTGCAGATGCCCTATGGGCAGGTCGACAGGCTCTGCAAGATGGTGCCAAATCATCCGACCGATCCATGGACTCTCCAGCGAGCGCTGGGCAGTGCGGCTGATTTCGCCAACGAGTATCGCCGCGACGACGAGGTGCGCAGGCTCGTTGACCTCGCAATGCAGCTGGAGGGGTTGCCGCGCAATAGCTCCACCCATGCGGCGGGCGTCGTGATCGGGGATCGGCCATTGGCGCAACTGGTCCCGCTCTATCGCGATCCGCGCTCCGACATGCCGGTTACTCAGTTCGACATGAAGTATGTCGAAGATGCGGGGCTGGTGAAGTTCGACTTTCTCGGTCTCAAGACGTTGTCGGTATTGAGGAAAGCTGTTGACCTGCTTGCCGCGCGCGGCATCGCGCTCGATCTCGACGGTCTCGCCTGGGACGATCCGGGGGTCTACGACCTGCTCAAACGCGGCGACACGGTTGGCGTGTTCCAGCTCGAATCCGAAGGCATGAGGCGCACGCTGGCTTCGGTTAAGCCCAGCAATTTCGGCGATATCATCGCGCTCGTCGCGCTATATCGTCCTGGCCCGATGGACAATATTCCGCTGTTCGCCCGGCGCAAGAACGGGCTCGAGCCGATCGTCTATCCGCACCCGAAGCTGGAGGTCATCCTTGCCGAGACCTATGGGGTCATAGTCTACCAGGAACAGGTTATGCAGGCGGCGCAGTTGCTCGCCGGGTATTCACTGGGCGATGCCGACCTGTTGCGTCGCGCGATGGGCAAGAAAGTACAGGCCGAAATGGACGCCCAGCGCCAGCGCTTCGTCGATGGCTGTGCTGAGGTCTCCGGCATAGATTCGCGCAAGGCCAACGAGCTGTTCGACTTGATCGACAAGTTCGCCGGATACGGTTTCAACAAGAGCCATGCCGCCGCCTATGCGTTGCTGTCCTATCAGACCGCCTGGCTCAAGACCCATTATCCGCACGAATTCTATGCCGCCTCGATGTGCTTTGACATGCACCAGTCCGAGAAACTGGCAATC
>CAMDQY010000262.1 GCA_945906005.1 Novosphingobium sp. Chol11
CAGTCCTCCAGCCCGAACAGTTTCATGGCATTGCCACGCAGGAACTTGGGCCACACTTCATCATTGAAGGGAACATTTTCGAGCTCGGAGAAGATCCGCTCAAGGCTTAGCCCCATCGGGAAATAACCAGCGTACATGATCTTGTCGGCACCGCGCGTGTTGGCATAGTCGATGATCGCCTTGGGGTAGTGCTTGGGCGCGAAGGCGCTGGTGCTGTAGTAGAGGTTGGGAAACTTCACCATCAGCTTGACCGCCAATTCCTCCCAGGGTTCCGCCCCGTGCCGCATGACGAATTTGAGCTCGGGGAAGAAGCAGACCACTTCCTCGATCAGCTCAGTCCGCTGGCATTGGCTGCCAAAGCGCGGGCCGGCGATGCCGGTCGTGCAGAAGATCGGAATGTTCTCTTCGATGCAGGTCGCATAGATCGGGTAGAACTTGTTGTCGTTGATCGCCACCTGCGGATACATGCCGGCTGGAAAGGCGGTCACTGCCATGAGGTTGTGGTCGCGCTTGAGCTGGCGGATACGCCGCACTTCCTCCATGCCGCGATTGGGATCGCATTCATAGCTCAGCAGGAAACGGTCCGGGTGCTTGGCAAATTCCGAGAGGCGTTCGGTATCGACGTGGTTGCCCCCGACCATCGCCTTGTCGATGCCGAACTTGTCCATTTGCTCCAGGGTCCAGGCGACCTTGTCGTCAGACGCGTCGGTCGTCGGGATGTCCTTGAACATATATTCGGCGGGCATCTTGAACGTATCGCGGGTCTGCGTGTCCATGATCCTTGGCTTGAGGAATTCGTAAAATTCCTTGTTGTCGGTCGAAATCGGAATGCTGAGCATCAGGTCGATGACGCCGATATTTTTGGGCATGGGCATGGGTTGGGCCTTTCTGGGATTACGCTCGGTTCTGCCAGTGGTCATGATAGCGGCGGGCAAGCGCGACCTTGTCGACCTTGCCCAGATCGTTGCGCGGCAGCGGGCCAAGGTCGAAGCACACCTCGGACGGTACCTTATATTCGGCAAGCTGGCTGCGGACATGGGCGCGCACGCTGTCTGCTTGGAGTTTTGACGACACATCATCGCGCAGGACAACCGCGGCGATGGCGCGCTCGCCCAGCCGCTCGTCGGGCACGCCGAAGATTGCGACCTCGAGCTGGTCGTCGAGCATCGAAAGGACCCGCTCGACCTCGGCGCAATAGATGTTCTCTCCGGCAGAGATCACCATATCCTTGGCCCGGTCGGCGATATAGACCAGCCCGTGCTCGTCGAACCGGCCCATATCGCCGGTTCTCAGCCAGCCGTCCCGGAATGCCTCACAGGTCGCGGCCTCGTCGTTCCAATAGCCTTTCATCACCTGCGGGGCGCGCACCTCGAGCTCGCCGATCTCGCCGGCTGGCAAGAGCTTGCCGTCTGCATCCACCACACGGATATCGGCGAGTGGCGCGGTCATGCCGACAGTGCCGGGAAAAGCGCCATAGACATCGGCCGATCCGGCGGTAACCGGCCCCGAAGCTTCGGTCTGGCCCCAGCCGCCGCTCATGCCGGCCGCGGGGAATGTCTCAAGCAGGCGCCGCGCGAGGCCGACCGGCGTCGACTGGCCGCCAATCGAAAAATTGCGAACGCTGCGCAGTTTCTCGGGCGCGTTAGGCAGCGCCAGCATGTCGGAGAATATCAGGCTGGGGCCCGACAGCGCATTGACGTGGTTGGCCTCGATCCGGTCGAGCGCTTCGGCCGGGTTCCAGCGCTCCATCAAAGTCATCAGGCCTCCGCCCGCCAGCGACATCAGCAGGATGGTCAGCCCCGAAATATGGAACATCGGGAACACCAGCAGCGAGGATGATAGCGGGCTTGCCTGGCGCAGCGCATCGATGGGATAGCCGTATTGCTTCGCGGCAATCGTCAGCGCGGCCTCGCGGCGAAACTCGCCCTCGCGCGCAACAAGGCACATGTTGCGGTTAGTCATCGTCGCGCCCTTGGGCCGGCCGGTGGTGCCCGAGGTGAACAGGATGATCGCCGGATCGTCTGCGGTCTGCGCCGGCATCGGCGGCATGGCGGCAGAGCCACGGTCAGTCGCCAGTGCCTTGAGCTCAGCCAGACCCATGACCGGGCAATCCGTGCGTCCCTTCAGTTCGTCATCGCGCGGATCGTCGGCGATGACCAGCCGGCTGCCGACGCGGCTCGCCGTATAGGCGATCTCCTCAGGCGTTCCGCGACTGTTGAGCAACGCGACCACTGCACCGAGGCGGATCAGCGCGAAAAAGGCGATGAACCATTCGGGCAGGTTGCGCATCGCCAGACCGACGACATCACCCGCCGTAATACCATGATGGAGATGGAGCCCGGCGGCAAGATTATCTGCAGAATCAAATATTTCCTGAAATGTCTTCCGCTTGCGCTGAAACTCAAGAAAGTCGCGTGCCGAATGCTCCTGGCGGACTGTTTCGAGGAAGGCGTTGAGCGTGACAGGAGTTCCGGCAAAGACGCGCCTGTAGGGCTCGTCCGGGTCTTGAATCGCGAATGCGCTGCCCGCTGCGGTCAATTCGGCGCAAGCGTCGCGATATTGTTGCAACGGATCTGCACCCGCCATCGCCATTCTCCCCGCGTCGGGAAACCTTGATTGCCCCAAGTGCTCGCTCTGAGCAGGCAATCCTAATTTAAAATCTAGCTCAGCAAAAATTTATCACGGCACCTAACCCGTGTCAGACCATTTTCCGTGGCTCTGTCAGACCAAATGCACCGGCTGGCGTAGGAGGCGACTGACGGTTAGGAGCGCGCTAACCCCCGCCCCCGCAAACCAGCCAGCCCGTTCCGCTACTTCAACTCCTCGCCTGAGGTGATCCGCCTGGTGGTGATGATGTATGTGAAGTACTCACTCAGCCTCAGGAACGTCGAGGATCTGCTGTTCGAACGCGGGATCGACATTTGTCACGAGACTGTGCGACTTTGGTGGAACAAGTTCGGGCCGATGTTTGCAGCTGAGATCCGCCGGCGTCGTGTGAAGCACATGCGCGGTTTTCAC
>CAMDQY010000263.1 GCA_945906005.1 Novosphingobium sp. Chol11
TCGCCGAGCGCGCCCGCATCAAACGCATCACAATCGAACATCGGCGCTTGCAACACCGCATGCTCGCCGCATAAACATCAACCCCCAGATGAGGCCAACGCTCCGCTAATTTACGCAGCTAACTGTCCCAAATAATCTGACGACGAACAATCCGATTCGTAGGCAATTCCGAGCTCGACCTGCACCCGGACGTTGCGGGACGAGTATGACCAGTTCTCGACCATGTTGGTCATCAGGTTCTCGTTCGGGATCAGGTATTCGCGCTTGTCGCGCGTGGTGATCGAAACGGCGCGAATGCCGATCTTGCGGATCTGCCCGAAGGTTTCCTTGCCGGTCTGGTCGGCAATAGCGATCACGTCGCCCGGCTTGATGGAACGGTCCATCAGCAGGATGATCCCGGCGATCAGGTTGCCGAAGGTCTTTTGCAGCCCGAAGCCGATGGCAAGCCCGAACGCGCCCGAAAACACCGTGAGGGCGGTCAGATCGATCCCGAGCAGGTCGATCCCGAACAGGATCGCCACGATCCAGACCGCAAGCGAGATCAGCTTCGAAGACAGCAGCCTTTGGGTCTCATCGAGGGGGCTGGCCCGCGCGAGTGCCGCGCACGCCAGCCTGCTGACAATCCATGCGACGGCGACGACCCCGGCAATCACCAGCCCCGATATCAGTAGATCCCACAGAGACAGCCGGAAGGAGCCTGCATGCAGCGACAGCCCGTCGAGGCTCTCGACGAAAGATCCGGCCGCCTCGCTCTTTCTCGACACCGCCTCCTTGATGCCATCCACGCCCCTCACCGTGGCGGATGCAACCGCGATCATGCCTGTGCCATCCACGCCAGCGCCTGCTCGATGTCAACGATGAGGTCGGCAGGATCTTCGAGCCCGATCGATAACCTCACGCCGAAGCGGTCCTTTCGCGACAGTGCCTTTGGGGGCCATGGCATCGTGGAGCGGAACGGCGCTGGATCGACCGGGACGGCAAGGCTCTCGAAACCGCCCCAGCTATAGCCGATTCCGAACAGTTGGAGTGCATCGATGAACATGTCGCGGCCCTGTGCGGTGCCGCCTTTGAACACGAAACTGAACAATCCGCAGCCCCCAGTGAAATCGCGTGCCCAGATTTGGTGCCCAGGCGATCCGGGCAGCATAGGGCACATTACCTGCACGATTTCAGCGCGTTGGGAGAGAAACTTCGCAACCTCAAGCGCACTTGAGGTTTCTCGTTCAAGGCGCACTTGCAGGGTCCTGAGGCCTCTCAGCGCAAGAGCGGCATCGTCTGGCGAGACTACCTGTCCGAGGTTCTGTGCCCGCTTGCGCAGCGCGCCGTAAAACTTCGGCCCGGCGCTCGCCGCGCCCATCATCAGGTCAGAATGGCCTCCGACATGCTTGGTCAGCGAGGACACGGTAATGTCGACTCCGCGGGCCAGGGCGGCAAAGCCCAAAACGCTGGCCCAGGTATTGTCGATGATCGAAACGATCCCGCGCTTGCGGGCCGAACGAGCGAGCGCGGGCACGTCGCACATCTCGATGGTGAGGCTGCCGGGGCATTCGAGCAGTACTGCCTTGGTCCGCTCGCAGCACAGCGCCTCGAACGCAGACTGGTCGCGCGGATCGAAGAAGCGTGTCTCGATGCCGAAGTCTGTCAACAGGCCGCGACCCATCGCCCGGCTTGGATCGTAGGCATTGTCGGTCATCAACAGGACGTCGCCGGGCCGCAGGACTGTGAGCAGCGTTCCAGCAATCGCGGCGACCCCCGATGGGTAAAGCACGGTGCCCGTCGCTCCCGGCTCCATCTCGGTCAGCGCCTCTGCCAGCGCCCACTGGGTCGGTGCGCCACGCCGCCCATAGAAGAAACGCCCGTCCTCATTATGGCGCGGGCCATCGCGGTGCGAAGCCATGTCCTCGTAAAGGTGCGTGCTCGCCCGCCAGACCGGTGGGTTGACGACCGGTCCTGTCCATTCGGGCCTTCGCCCGGCGGCAACCAGGCGCGTGCCGGTGCCGCGCGGGGGATCATCGGGATTGCGCGGTTTGTCGGTCTTGTCGGCCATCGGCCCAGATTGGCGAGAAAGGCGGCCTTGTCTAGTGGCCCTTGCTTCGGCATGGGCAATTGTCATGAGCAACGATCCGCCACGCACGGTCCACCTTGGGCAGCCTAGCGCGCTTCCCGCCAGTCCCGAAGCGGCGGTGCTGGACTATGTGCCGAACCCGCGGGCGGGCTCGCTCTATCTGGTGAGATTCGCTGCACCCGAATTCACTTCGCTGTGCCCGGTGACCGGTCAGCCCGATTTCGCTCATCTGGTGATCGACTATGCGCCCGGCGAGACCATCGTTGAATCGAAGAGCCTCAAGCTTTTTCTGGGCGCGTTTCGCAATCATGCGGGATTTCACGAAGACGTGACTGTCGGCATCGGCCAGCGGCTTTTTTCCGAGATGGCGCCTCGCTGGCTTCGCATCGGCGGCTACTGGTATCCACGCGGCGGTATACCGATCGACGTGTTCTGGCAGAGCGGCCCGGCGCCGGAAGGCCTATGGGTGCCCGACCAGGGCGTCGCGCCATATCGCGGGCGCGGCTGACCGGGCAGTACGATCAGCCGCCCGGAAATCTCTCGAACTCGGGCAGGGTATGCGCTTCCTTCATCCAGCTGATCCGCTCCGCCGCCTGGATATTGGCTTGCGGCGGGAAAGCAGCGGGATCATCGAGCGTCGCGGTCTGCACATCGACGATGCCGGGAAGCATCTTCTAGTTGGTGAACCAATGACCGGTGCCGCACTTGCCGCAGAAGTTGCGAAACGACGCGCCCGATGAATTGAAGCTCACCGCCTCGCCCTCGACGACGCGAAAGTCCGCAGTGGCCCCCGCCGTCCAACTGACGAGAGGCGCGCCCGCATTTCTCCGGCAATCGAGACAATGGCGCAGCGCAGTACGATCAGAACTGCCGGTTATCTCGTAGTGAACCGCGCCGCAGTGACATCCGCCCTGGTGAGCCATTCACCAATTCCTTTCGAGACGTAA
>CAMDQY010000264.1 GCA_945906005.1 Novosphingobium sp. Chol11
AAGCGCCGCATCGCCCGCCCGAAGTGACTTATATCTCCAGCTGGAAGGCGGATCGGAGCGACGCCGAGATCGTAAAATCGAACCTGCGCAACCAAAAAATCAAGGACCAGCTCGAAGCCGAACAGGCCGTGCGCGACGCGAAGGTGAAGGGCATCTACCGCACTCTGGGCAAGATTTCGGGCATTGATACCGAAAAGATAGAGGCCGAGGCCGCAGCAGAGCGAGCAGCCGAGGAAAAGGCTTTCCGCGAGAGAATGGCGCGGCAACAGGAAGAAGCGCGGCAGAGTGAGTGAGCCCACCGCAGACGATGCGCGATGGATGGCGGGAGCAGCGTCGCTGGCCGCGCGAGGTCGTCCGCTCAGCCGCCCAAACCCTGCGGTTGGCGCGCTTGTAGTCAGCGATGGGATCGTCGTCGGGCGCGGGTGGACGCAAGCTGGCGGACGCCCTCATGCCGAGGCTGTGGCGCTTGAACAGGCAGGCGAAGCTGCTCGCGGCGCGACGCTTTTCGTCACGCTCGAGCCATGCGCACACCAGTCGGATCGTGGACCTGCCTGCGCCGATCTTGTCGCTACAACGGCACTGCAACGGGTCTGCATCGGCAGTGAAGACCCCGACCCGCGCACTGCAGGGGCGGGAATCTCGGCGATCCGCGCGGCGGGCATTGATGCTGAGGTCATCGCCTCTCCCGAAGCCGAAGCGAGCCTTGCCGGATACCTCATGTTGCGCCGCTATGGACGCCCGCATGTCACTCTTAAGCTTGCGCTGTCTATCGACGGTTGTCTCGCCTGGCCCCCCAGCGGCGAGCGCTGGCTGACCGGCGACATTGCGCGTGCGCACTGTCATGCCATGCGCGCAAAGAGCGACGCGATCCTGGTGGGTGGCAGCACCCTGCGCGCCGATCAGCCTCGCCTCGATGTGCGGCTGCCGGGCCTAGAGCAACGCAGCCCCGAACGATGGGTGCTGACTCGCGGTGCTGCGCCCCAAGGATGGCGCGCGCTGCCTTCGCCCGAAGCGATCCGGGACATGAACGACGTGCAATATCTGTTCGTCGAAGGCGGGGCAGAAACCGCAAGTGCATTCGTCGAGGCCGGGCTGGTCGACAGCCTCGTCATCTATCGCGCGCCGGTCATGATCGGCGCTGGCGTCCCAGCCCTGCACCATTTCGCGCAAGGCGCGATGGCCGGGTTGCGGATTGACGACAGTCGCCCGCTTGGCAAGGACACGCTCGAAGTCTATCGTAAGTCCCCATGTTCACCGGAATAGTCACCGCTATCGGCACCGTGCGCGAAGCGCGCCAGCAGGGCGACCTTCGCCTCGTCATCGCCTGTCCGTTCGATCCGGCAGGTATCGCGATTGGCGCTTCGATAGCCTGCTCGGGTTGCTGCCTCACCGTAGTCGACAAGGGCGGCCCAAGTCCTGGAGATGGGGCGGGGGACGCATGGTTCGCGGTCGATGCCTCGGCCGAAACCGTGACACGCACCGTGCCGGGCCGCTGGGCGCAAGGCACGCGGCTCAATCTCGAACCGGCGCTGAAGCTGGGTGACGAGTTGGGCGGACACATCGTCACTGGTCATGTCGATGGCGTGGGCGAAGTTCTCGGCGTCTGCCCCGAAGGCGATTCGCGGCGCATCGGCTTTGTCGTAGCACACGAGCTTGCACCCTACCTCGCGCCCAAGGGCTCGATCACCGTCGACGGCGTTTCGCTGACAGTGAACGACGTCGCCGACCAGCCGGACGGCACCTGCCACTTCTCGGTCAATGTGATCCCGCATACCGCCGAAGTGACCACGCTGGGCGCGCTGGCTTCGGGCGACAAGGTGAACCTCGAGATTGACGTGCTGGCGCGGTATCTGCAACGGATGCAGAGCCTGCGAGGTTAGATTTTCACGCCGTCATGCTGAACTCTTGTTTCAGCATCCATTTTCCTGCAGCGCTGCGTCACACGGCCTCATGGACCCTGAAACAAGTTCAGGGTGACGGTTATTTTCACTGCCTCATCAATGGCCCCATCGCAAAATCCTCGCGGGTGATTTCATAGAAGACGTGGTGCGTTGTGCCGTTGGCCATGATCCGCTCTTCGCGGTAATCCGTCAGGCTGCCGCCGATTTTCTCCATTGCCCGGCGTGAGCGCAAGTTTCCCTCGCCGACGATGAACGCCACGCGTCCAACGTACTTGAATGCGTGGGCGAGCATCAGGCGTTTCATCTCTCGATTGTAGCTACCGCCCCAACACGAGCGGGCGAGAAACGTCCAGCCGATCTCAACGACACCACCGTTAGCTGGATCGTGGAACTGATACCGCGACGATCCCGTCATGGTGCCGCTCGACTTGTCGATCACCGCCAGTGCGCCGCCCTGTTCCAGCGCGTCCTCGAAGAAGGTGCGGAATATGGGCTCCTGCCAGCGATTGTGCGCCGGGTGAACCTCCCAAATCATCGGATCGCTGGCGACACCGAAAAGCGCCTGCCAGTCGTCTACTTCGAGCTGCCTCAGCCGCAGCCGTTCCCCTTCAAGGACCGGCTGGCGATTCATCTCACCGTGGCCATCTCAACCCGCCACGTCCGACACGGCGTCGATGAACTTGTCGATATTGCCGCTGGTCAGCCCGGCGATATTGATGCGGCTCGATCCGGCCATATAGACGCCGTGCTTTTCGCGGATAGCGAGCACCTGCTCGCCAGTCAGCCCGACGATCGAGAACAGCCCGTTCTGCTGGCGCATCGGCGCAAGATCGACCTTGCCCACCTGCCCCGCTGCCGCCAGCCGCGCACGCATCTGGCGCATGCGCTCGCGCATCTGGTCAAGCTCGTCGAGCCAGAGCGCGGTTAGCTTTTCGTCTTCGAGCACGATCCGCACCGCCGCGCCGCCATGATCGGGCGGCTGCGACCAGTTGGCGCGCGCCAGCGCGTGGCCATGCGACATGATTGCGGTAAGCTGGGCCGGGTCTGCCGCCATTACATAGAGCGCGCCGACCCGGTCGCGATAGAGGCCGAAGTTCTTGTCGCATG